>JAERTK010000241.1 GCA_016844935.1 Desulfobacteraceae bacterium
CCTGAGCAGCAGGTGAAAATGATTGGGCATCAAGGTCCAGGCAAGGCAGTTGGTTGTCGTCTCCGTAAGGACCCGGCCGAGTCTTTCGACGAAATCCCTCCTGTCTTGATCGTCGCGGAATATTTTCCGACGCTCGATACCGCGACACATCACATGATGTAACGCTCCTGGAGCGTCTATGCGGGCTTGGCGAGGCATGAACACTTTATAGCAAATACACGCCGAACAAAGAAAGGAATAATTTCATGGGCGTCCCGCTTTACACGGTTTTTCGCAGTATCTCTCCCATGTCGTCGTTGATCGAGCAAGGCGCAATCTCCGAATCCAGGTCCTTGTAGCACATAAGGCAATTGGTACAATAGCGAATATCATTATCTCGAAGAAATATCATTTCGGTGTCCATGCCCACTGAGGCCGCTCCTTCCAAGGCAGCTTCCGTCAACTGTGTGGTCGTTCCCGTCCGGCGGCAAGAACCGTTGATCGCAATAACTTTCTTGGTATTTTCCATTTCTTGATTATGATAGCGGCTTTTGGTTAGATTTTTTTTCGTTTGTACATGGACTCGATAAGGTCCTCGAAGGCTTCATTGACATAGCTCCGCTTGACCTTCATGGTGGGGGTGACTTCCCCGTCCTCTTCGTAAAGTTTCTTGGGGAGGATGGTGAATTTCTTGATCTGCTCGACGCGGGCCAGCGTTTCATTCACTTCGGAGATTTCTTTCTGGATCAGCTTGTTGATTTCCGGGCTTTGGGTCAAATCCTTGTAAGTGGAAAACTGGACCTTGTTGTCCTGGGCAAATTTCACCACGTTGTCCTCATCGATCATGATGAGCGATGAAATGAACTTCCGCTGGTCTCCGATCACCACCGCATCGTTGATGTAAGGGCTGAACTTTAATTTATTTTCAATGTACTGGGGCGTAATGTTCTTTCCACCGGCCGTTACGATAATGTCCTTTTTTCGATCCGTGATCTTGAGATAACCGTCTTCGTCGATCTCTCCCACATCGCCTGAATAAAGCCACCCGTCCTGTATGGTTTCCGCGGTGGATTCGGGGTTCTTGTAGTACCCTTTGAAAACGCTGGGGGATTTGACCAGGATCTCACCGTCGTCGGCAATCTTGATTTGGGTTCCCGTAATGGGCGGCCCTACGGTGCCGAATTTCACTTTCCCCACCCGGCTTACACAGGTTACCCCGGTCCCCTCGGTCTGGCCATAGCCCTCCACCAGATTCACGCCGATGCACTGGAAAAAATGAAGCACGTCCGGGGAAATGGGCGCTGCCCCCGAGTAGGCGATTCGCATGCGGTCAAACCCCATGCGCTCTTTCAGCTTCCTGAACACCGTAAAATGCGCCAGGTTGTAAAAAAACTCCAACGCGCCGGGAACCGGTTTAAAATTCATCATGAGGGTAGCACGTTTTTTACCGGTTTTGAGGGCCATGCCGAAAACTATTTTCTTAAACCAGGTGGCATCGGACATGCGGATATAAACGGCCGACAGATATTTTTCCCAGATACGTGGCACCGCATAGCCTACGCTGGGGGACACCTCGATCATATTGTCGGTCACCGTTTCCATATTCTCTATGAAATTAACCGTATACCCGTGCGTAATATGTCCCATGACGGAAAACAGCTGCTCAAAAACGTGACAAAGGGGCAGAAAGGAAAGGACCTCATCTTCATCATTCATGGGGTTTTCGGTGGTGATGGCCTGCCCCATCCACATGAGGTTCCGGTGGGTCAGCATGGCCCCTTTTGGCGGGCCTGTGGTGCCCGAGGTGTAAATGAGCATGGAAACATCTTCCGGTGCCACCTGTTCCATCCTGGATTCAAAGGGCTTCGGATCCTTATCCAACTCCCCGCGACCCATCTCGATGATCTCATCATAGGTCATGACCATCTCATCTTCAAAATGCCGCAACCCTTCCAGGTCCCAGACAACGACTTTTTTGAGATGGGGCACGTTGTCCCTGAATTGAAGCCATTTATCCAGTTGTTCTTCATTTTCCACGAAGAAAAATCTGGTGTCCGAGTTGCCGATCACATGCTCCACCTGGGGCCAGGCATTGGTGGAATAGACCCCCACGGCGGTACCTCCCGCGCACTGAACACCCATATCGATGGTAACCCATTCCGGGCAGTTATCGCCGATGATGGAGACACAGTCCCCCCGTTCAAGGCCCATGGAAATGAGCGCCGCGCCAAGGCGACTGGCCCCTTCATAGTATTCGTTCCACGAAATATCCCGCCACAGACCATACTCTTTTTTTCGCATGGCCACCCGGTCGCCGTACTTCTCCACAGTGGTCTTGAACATCAGGGGTGCGGTTTCTATCGCCATCGTTTCTTCCGTTTCCACCGTTGAAAACCCTTGGCGGACTCCTCGCTACGAATACCCATGTAGAATTCTTTCACATCCCGATCGTCCATCAATTCCAGGGATTTACCCTTCATGACAAACCGGCCGTTTTCAAGGATCAATCCCATGTCTGATATGGAGAGGGCCATACGGGCATTCTGCTCCACCAGCAGGATGGTCATGCCCTGTTTATTGATGGTTTGAATGATCTTGAAAATCTCCTGAACCAGTATGGGCGAAAGTCCCAGGGAAGGTTCATCCAGAAACAGGAGTTTCGGACGATTCATCAAAGCCCGACCCATGGCCAGCATCTGTTGCTCACCCCCTGACAGGGTCCCTGCCCATTGGCCGTGCCGCTCTTTCAAAACCGGAAAATGGACAAAAATCTGTTCCACGTCCTTCTTGATGCCGGCACGGTCCCGGCGGGTATACGCCCCCATCATGAGGTTTTCCCGCACGGTCAACTCCTCGAATATTTCCCGACCCTCCGGGACATAAGAGATGCCCCGCCTGACAATGACCTCAGCGTCTTTTCCATCGATGCGCTTTCCCATAAATTCGATGGTTCCCTTGTCCGGTTGGTCATCCAGCAAACCCATGGCGGTCTTGAGTATGGTGGATTTGCCCGCGCCGTTGTTCCCCAGAATGGCGGTGACAGTCCCCTCATCCACCGTGAGGGAAACCCCCCTCAAAGCATAAATCAGGCCGTAGAAGGTTTCGATATTTTTTATTTCAAGCAGCGTCGCCAATGCCTTCATCCTCTCCCAGATAGGCCTTCAGGACCTCGGGGTTCTTTTGGACTTCTTCCGGGTCCCCTTCCATGATGGGCTTTCCAAAATTAATCACCAGGATCCTTTCGGAAATATCCATGACCATCTTCATGTCATGTTCAATCAACAAAATGGTCACGCCCAGCTCATCCTGAATATCTTTAACCCAGAAAATCATGTCCTGTTTTTCTTCGGAGTTCATGCCCGCACAGGGTTCGTCCAGCAGCAGGAGCTCCGGTTCCAGGGCCAGGGCCCGACCCAGTTCCACCTGCTTCTGGGTACCGTAGGGAAGCGCACCCACGAATTTGTTGCGCACGGACTGCAGGTCCAGCAGATCAATAATCTCCTCCACCTTATGCCGGTGCGAGATCTCCTCACGGCCCGCAAAAGAACGCCGGCCCCACATGAAAGACCCCCTGAAAAGCCCGGTCTTCATGAAATTGTGGCGGCCTGCCATGAGGTTTTCCATGGTACTCATGTGATTAAAAAGCTCGATATTCTGAAATGTACGGGCAATGCCCAGTTTGGCCACACGGTCGGGCTTTTTTCCCTGGATCTCCATATCCTTGAAAACGATACGGCCTCGATTGGGTGTGTAAATGCCGTTGATGCAATTAAAGAGCGTGGTCTTTCCGGCGCCATTGGGTCCGATGATGGCAAAAATGGAACCCTTCCTGACCTGGAAATTAATGTTTTCGAGGGCCACCAGGCCCCCGAATGATATGCCCAAACCCTCAATTTTAAAAAAATCCATAAAGCCGCCACGAAAAAAGGGATAAGGTGTTAGGTGCAGGGCGTCAGGTCCTGAAAGCGAGCACCAAGACCATAACCCTACACCTCGTACCTTAAACCTTACACCTACTTAATTTCCATCCAATCGGTCAGCTTCTCAAACTTGCCGCCCTTGAGGCATTTGACCAGGAATACCTCTTTCTGGCCCTGGCGACAGGCATAGGGCTCTGCAAGATCCAATGGACCATAGCTGATTTTGCCACCAATCCCTTTGAAATTCTTAATCCCTTCCATCTCCTTTACCAGCCGTTCACGGGTCAGGTCTTTGCCGCATCGTTTAATGCCTTCCACCAGCGGTTCCGAAAAAACAATGCCCGCATAGTAAAACAGACCCCACCGCTCTCCTTTGGCGGCATATTTTTCAAACGCCTCCTTTTTATACTTCTGGAGCAGGGGATCGTCCGAATCCGGCAACTCCGCAAAGGTGGCGGCAATCACGCCCTCCCACAGTCCCTTGCTGATTTTATACATGAAAGGAAAATCAGAGCAGGTACTGGTGCTCAACCACTGGGGCCCGAATTTCATGGCCTTGCTGGTCCCCACAATACGGATGGCATGGACCGGTGTAACCCATAACAGCACCGCATCGGCCTTGGCCTTTTTCAGCTTCATGACATGGGGTTTCATATCCTTATCGGACTTTTCAACCGGAATCTGCGCCACAAGCTTCAAGCCCAATTTTTCCAAGGCTTCCGCTGCCCCCTGAAGGCCATTTTTGCCGTAATCATCGTTCTGGTAAGCAATGGCAACGCGTTTTTTACCCAGCTTCTCAACCGCATAGCGACAAAGGCCCTTGGCTTCAATGTAATAGAGCGGATAAACAGCGAAGAGATACTTTTTAGGGGGCTCGATCCAGTGGAGAGACCCCGCGGAAGGTCCTACCCAGGGAATCTTCCGCTCCATGAGATAATCCATCACGGAAAGACCAGGTGCCGTGCCCACACCGGACACCCATGCAAACATGCCGGTCCCTTCCTGAAGCTCTTTAACACCCGCCTTGGTCTTGGCGGGGTTGTAACCATCGTCAAACATGTGGTGGATGAGTTTTCGCCCGTTGATCCCCCCTTGGGCATTAATCATTTTAAAGTAGGCATCGGTACCACGGGCCACCGATCCCCACGGGGCGGCCGGTCCGGTCTGAGGCCCCCACTGACCGATATGGATTTCCGTATCCGTTACCCCTTGCTCGGCACCGACCGCGAAGGCCATCCCCAACACCAGAACAACTGCTGACAGTCCCACCAGAAATTTTTTCATTTTCATGCCCTTCTCCTTTCCATTAATGATTGACGATTGATGAACCTAAACTTTTTTCACATAATGACGTGTAAAAAGCCCCGAAGGCTTTATGCACAGGACCAAAACAATAATAACGAACGCCACAACGGATTTAAACTCTATGGACACATAGAGTCCGAAAAGGTTCTCGACGATCCCGATAATGTAGGCACCGAAAACCGATCCGGGAAGGGATATCATGCCACCCATCACCGCCCCCGCAAACCCTTTCAGCATGGGATCCCACATCATGTAAGGCTCCATGGTCGTGGGGGCGATTAAAAGACCCGCCAAACAACCGACCACAGAGGAAATCCCCCAGGTAACCATCAAAATACGATTGGTCCGGATACCCATGAGGCGAGCCGCCATATTGTTCTGTTGAGTCGCCTTCATGGCCACCCCCAGCTTGGAATATTTCAAGAACAGGAAAAGAACGATCATAACGCTAAGAGCCACCACAAAGGTGAGCACTTCCAGGGAGCTCACAAAGACCCCCCCCATTTCAACGCTGTCGTAGGGTGACAGGGGAAATGGCATGTCTTTGGGATCAGCCCCGAATTTCCAGGAAACAAACCCCATGAGAATCATTTCAAGACCGATGGTAATAATAATCATTCCCAGGATATTGGGTTCCTTGGCACGCCGGAGAACCGCGAACTCCAGAAAAAAACCCAAAAATGCAGCAAAAATCAAAGCGGAAGGAAAAGCCACATAAAAAGGAAGTCCATAGTTATCCAAAATCATATAGGTAAAAAAACTGGCAACAAGGGCCATTTCACCCTGAGCAAAGTTCACCACTTCCGAAGTTTTGTAGATCAGTACCATGGCAAGCCCCATCAGGGCATAAGAACTCCCCACGGCAACCCCGCTGACAATGGTCTGGATAAATTCAATCATAAAAAACCTCAAAAAACCAATTTCTGCACCCTGATTCGATCAAAACGGCCAGGTACGCCAGTAGATCTTCGTTCGAATCCAGATCCCGTAGATCCCTAAGGGTTCGAACAGCATAATCAAAACCATGATGAGGCCGTAAACAATGAACTGGATATTGCTAACCCCCGTGATGGAAAAATAGTCCTTGCTCAAAGCCTCCAGCCACTGCCCCAGATAGGGGATACTCAGGATATTGCGCAATTCCAGATCGAGCCAGCTCAACAGACAGGCGCCTGCGATACCACCGAAAATAGACCCAAGCCCCCCGACCACCACCATCCCTAGAAATATGATGGACATGAACATTCCAAACATTTCCGGTTCAATAAAGCGCAGGACAAATGCGTAGAGCCCCCCCGCAATGCCCGCATAAAAGGCACTCACCGCAAAGGCCAGGGTCTTGTAATAGGTCAGGTTGACACCCATGGTTTCAGCCGCGATATCCGCATCGCGGATGGCGATAAAGGCGCGCCCCACTTTGGTTTTAATGAGATTACGGGCTGCAAGAACCAGAATGACGGTGATGACCATCAACAGATAGTAAAAATCCCGGTCCGATTCCAGGTGCAGGGGACCGATGGTGAGTGGCGGGGTATGCAGCCCCTGCCGGCCGCCGAAAAGTTCGACCCGCCCGATCACCTGGGTAATGGTGAGGCCAAATCCCAGGGTGGCAATGGAGAGATAGGGTCCTTCTAGCCTAAGCGCAGGAATGCCCAGAAGAAAACCAAAAAGGGCTGCCACCAGGCCGCCGGCCGGCAGGGCAAGCAGAAATGGCAGATGCGCTTTGGCCATGAAAACCACGGTGCCGTAGGCCCCGATGGCAAAGAATCCCGCATGTCCCAGGGATATCTGCCCGGTATACCCCACCAGGAGATTCAACCCCACGGCCACAATAATGTTGATGGCCATATAGTTGGCCATATACACATAGTAATTCTTGACAAAAAACGGAAACAAGGCGAGGCAGAGTATCAAGGCTGCAAACCAAAACACCACCACTCCCGATGAAAAGAGGCGCACATCCTCATAATAATCCCTTTTCATGTCCATGGTTAGCATCTCCCCGTCAATTGCGGACTGTGGAATTTAGGAATGCAGATTATTTCGGGTCCGTTTTGTCAACCACTTTCCGGTAATAGGCCTCTGACTCGCCCAACAGCGGGGACCCTTTGCCCATCATATTCAATTGCATAATTTTGTAATTGATCTTCTTGATATGTCGAAATTTTTCTTTTTCGTCAGGGATACCGTCCAGCATATCCTCCATGGTCCGAATCTCTTTTTTAAGCTCGAGTTCAGGGGGAAGACAATCTGCATTTCTCAAAATCTTATAGGTCAGTCGAAGATCTTCCGGAATATTACGGTCATCTTCAAGATCAATGGGCTTCCCTTTTCCCGGAAGGTTATCGAAATCCCCATTGTCCTGGGCTTCCTGTATCCGTTTTTCGATAATTTTTTGAAATGCAAACATGCTACTGATGCCTCGCTCAGATGTGAATGGCCTTGTTTATATATGATTGACCTTACTATTTCAAGATAAATTCCTACCCTCCCGAAGCCATCAGGCTCGCTTACGCACGCACTTCCGGAATATGCCGGGAAATCATTTTTTGCTTGTTTAACCTTAAGATCAGTAGTACCAGTATGGTTTCGCACCATTGCCGGTTTCCTGAAAAATGAGGAGAGCATCTCATGGATTTTATCATTGAAAAGGGCTTGGCTCAGCTCCGCGGCATCCCCTTTTATCCCGTCATCCAATCCAGAAGCAAATACGAGCTCATGGACATGACCCTGACGGTCATCGGCGTGGCCTTTGAAGAGGTCTCCAAACGCGCTCCAGATTTGAAACAAGAGATTTCCAACTGGAACGAGGGCAGACGGTGCTCACTTGGGGTGCTCCCCAAAGGTCCCTATATAACGCTCGAAAAAAGGGGGGACCGGATTCATTACCTGGGGAAAAAAATGATTGACCCCCATATGACATTTATTTTCAAGAACCTGGATTCCGCGGTACTGGTGCTGACGGCCCAGATGAGTGCCCACCAGGCACTGGCTGAAAGCCGGATCCTGCTGGATGGCCAGGTTTCCTACGGCATGGAACTGAACCGCGCCCTCGCCATCGTGGAAACCTACCTGTTCCCCCAGTTCATATTGAACAAGATTTTTAAACGGCCACCGACCCTCAGTATTTACCAGTTGGCTGCCAAAGGCATCATTTACGCGGCCATGGGTCCGGCGCTTTTAAAAAACGGCCTCAAGTGTGCGATTAAAAAACAGTAGGAGGAAATATCATGCTGCCGAACTATTACCAATTCTATTGTCCCGTTAAAATCCTCTCCGGCCAGCTGGCCGTCAGTAATATTCCGTTTGAGATGACGCTTCTGGGGTGCCAAAGGGCCATGGTTGTCACCGATAAGGGGGTGGTCAAGGCCGGGCTCATTGATATGGTGAAATCCGCTTTCGCCGATTCTGATGTGAAAATCGGCCGCATTTTTGACGAGGTACCCCAGGATTCGAGCGACAAAGTTGCCAACCGCATTGCGAAAATGTTCAAAACCGAACGGTGCGACTGCTTTATTGCGGTTGGCGGCGGCAGCGCTCTCGATTCGGCTAAAGGCGCTAATATTGTCCTGTCCGCAGGCTCCGGTAACATCCTCGATTTTCAAGGGGCCGACAAGATTACCAGCGACCTGAAACCCCTCATTGCCATCCCCACCACGGCTGGCACTGGAAGTGAAGTCACAAAAGTGGCGGTTATCTATAACGAAACCACGGAAACAAAAATGAGTTTTGTCTCCGACAAACTCTACCCCGACCTGGCGGTGATCGATCCCCGAATGACCTTGACCATGCCCCCCATGATTACGGCCGCCACCGGCATGGATGCCCTGACCCATGCGGTGGAAGCCTATACCTGTATTCAAAAAAACCCCATCGACGACATCTATGCCAAAACTGCCATTGACCTGATCCGCCGTTACCTGGTCCGCGCCACACAAGACGGAAAAGACACGGAAGCACGCATGGGGATGGCCAATGGCGCCCTTTTTGCGGGAATTGCCTTTTCCAACTCCATGGTGGGGATGGTCCACGCCCTGGCCCATGCCCTGGGCGGTGTATGCCATGTGCCCCACGGGATTGCCAACGCCATCCTTCTGCCGTGGTGCCTTGAATACAACCTCCCGAAAGTACCGGAATACATTGCGGAGCTATCAGGACTTCTGGGAGGTGCCCGGGCTTACCTGGAGCCTCTTGAGCAGGCGGAAGAAACCATTTCCCTCATCCGGAATCTATTGAAAAAACTGAACAGAATTTCAAGCATTCCCGAAAAGTTACGGGATGCCAAAGTTGAGGAAGACCAGCTCCCCGAAGCAGCCGAAGCAGCCATCAATGACGGCGCCCTGGTCTACAATCCGCGGGAGGTCTCCTATAATGACGCCCTGGACGTGTACCGAAAGGCATTTTAGATTGGAATCTTGACAGCAACGGGTCCCTGGCCTATCCTGCTCCATAATTCTAGACGTTTATTCAATTTCAGGAGAAACACTTTGGGCATTACCATTGTACAAAAAAGCGATTTAAATCACCCCAAACCCAATCCGAAAGTAGCACTGGTCATGTCCGGCGGGGGTATCTCGGGCGGCGCTTTCAAGATCGGCGGATTAAACGCACTCAGCAGCTTCATGGCCAATCGACGGCTCAGAGATTTTGACATGTTCGTGGGCGTCAGCGCCGGCGCTGTTCTCGCCACATACCTGGCAAACGGCGCATCTTCAAAAGACATGGCCGCCAGCCTGGAAGGCGCGCCCGGAAAACTCAATCCCATTAAAGCGTGGGACCTGTACACCCCCAATCTCATGGCCTTCCTTCAGATGCCCACCCATATCATCGGACACATGATGTCTATTGTTCCCAAACGGCTCCGTGATATTTTGCGCTATAAAAACATATTCCGGGAGAACTTTCGAAACCGTCTGACGCAAACCGTCCTTAAACCCACCTACAAAAACGTCGGCGATTTCCTCGCCTACTGCCTCAAGGACGGCAACCCCAATGCCCAAAACCCCACCTGGCCCTGGCATTATCTGCCCAGCGGCATATTCACCACGGAAAAGTTCGAACGGGCCAACCGGAAAAACCTGGAAGATCATGGACTTTTTAACGATTTTACCGAGCTTTACAAGCACCGGGGAAAAGAACTGTATACCATCGCCATGAATCTGGATTGCGCACAACAGGCCGTTTTCGGGCATGACGAGATCAATACGGTTCCCATTTCCAAAGCCATGGAGGCCTCCTTCGCCATCCCCTTTTTCTATAAACCGGTCAACATCGACGGCGTGGATTATGTGGACGGCGCGGTCATCAAAACCACCAACCTGGGCCTGGCCATTGACAAAAAAGCGGATCTGATCATCTGCTATAACCCCTTCCGCCCTTTTAACCTCGATCTTTTCTGTGCACAGTGCGAAGCCAATAAAGACAGGATCCGGATCGCGGAAGACGGCATCTATGCCATTTTCAACCAGGTTATGCGCACCGTGCTCCACACAAGGCTCATGCATGGCATATCTCTGTACCGGAAAAATCCCGATTTCAAGGGCGACATTATTCTGGTGGAACCCAGCGAATATGATGACAAATTTTTTGACATGAACCCCATGGGCTTCTGGGAACGCCGCGTGGCCGCCAAACGGGGATACGACTCCGTCAGACAGTCCATAGCAGAGGATTATGAAATCCTGAAAAAAATCCTTGCCGCCTATGGCATAAAAACGAATCCCAAATTTAAAACGGCTCCAGTAGAAGAAACGCCTTCAATGATTGGAACCTGCCCGGAACCGATGGCGGCCTGAGAACCATGGAAAGGGCAACCCGGGCCATCATAGATCTAAACGCCATCGGTTCAAATGTGGCGGCCGTTCGAAACATCATCGGTTCCAGACGGGATCTCATGGCCATTGTCAAGGCCGACGCTTACGGGCATGGAGCACTTGAAGTCAGCAGAACAGCCCTGAACAACGGTGCCACCTGCCTGGGGGTAGCCCTGCCCGAAGAAGGTGAAACGCTCAGGATTCATGGGATCCATGTGCCGATACTGGTCCTGGGCCTGATTCACCCCGGAGAAGCGTTCAAAGTTGTCCGGGCCTGTCTGGAGCAAACCCTCTGCACCCTGGAGATGGCTGAAGCACTGGACCAGGCCGCAAGGGCGTCTTCTAAAACAATAGATGTTCACATCAAGGTGGACACCGGCATGGGACGCATCGGTATCAACCCCCATGACGTTTTGGATTTCCTCCACCGAATCAACCGTTTTAAAAACCTTCGCCTCAAAGGCATTTTCAGTCATCTCCCCTGTGCTGACGAACAGGACAAATCATTTACCCGTGGCCAGATCAGGCTTTTTCGGGATCTGCTGAGGGAAATTGAAACGTCGGGCATTAGAATACCTCAGAAGCACCTGGCCAACAGCGCGGGGGTCCTTAATTTCCCCAAATCCCATTTTGATCTTGTGAGACCCGGCATCATGCTTTACGGCCTTCGCCCTTCCCCCCATGTGGCGCACAGCATGATGCTTAAACCGGCCATGACCCTCAAAACAAAAATTGCTTATGTGAAACAGGTGACTCCGGGAACCCCCATCAGTTACGGCCACACGTTCTGCAGCGACAGACAGATGGTGGTCGCCACCCTCCCCATCGGCTATGGGGACGGATACTTTCGGGGCCTCTCCAATCGGGGCTACGCCATAATCCGGAATACCCATGCACCCCTGGTGGGACGTGTATGTATGGATATGTGCATGTTTGACGTCACCGGTATCCAGGGGGTTCAGCCCGGGGACGATGCGGTTCTTTTCGGCGAAAAACCCACCGCCGATGAACTGGCCGTTCAACTGGATACCATCAATTACGAAATTGTCTGCGCCATCGGAAAGCGCGTTCCCAGGATATATAAACCAGCGGGGACGTCCTTTACATCTTTACATTTCAATTTACCACATGGAGATAAGCTTACCCACGGTTCGAAATGTAAAGATGTAAAGGACGTCCCCTCATATGAGGAGAAAACATCATGATTATCGGCATCCCCACGGAAGTAAAGGTGGCTGAAAAAAGAGTGGCTGTTACCCCATCGGGCGTCAGAACCTTCGTTCAGAACGGGCACACGGTCCTGATCCAGTCCAATGCCGGCCTCGGAAGCGGTTTTCCCAATGAGAAATACATCCAGGCGGGCGCGAAAATCATGGTTCACCAGAAAGACATCTGGGCCGATTCTCACATGGTCATGAAAGTCAAGGAACCGCTGCCCATGGAGTATGACCTCATGAGAGAGAATCAAATTATCTTTACCTACCTTCACCTGGCGGCGGCCAGGGAGCTGGCGGATAAAATGGTTGAAAAAAAGGTGGTGGGCATTGCCTACGAAACCATTCAAACCGACAGGGGGGCCCTTCCCCTGCTAGCGCCCATGAGCGCCGTTGCCGGCCGTCTGTCAGTACAGGCGGGGGCCTATTGCCTTGAAGCCAAATCCGGCGGCATGGGGGTTCTGCTGAGTGGCGTCCCGGGGGTAAGACCAGCCTATGTGGTCATCATCGGGGCCGGCGTTTCCGGCCTGCACGCCTGTTTCAGTGCCGTTGGCACCGGGGCGCGTGTCACCATACTGGATATCAACCAGGACCGCCTGGATTACATTAACGACGTCATGCGGGGGAGCGTCACCACCCTCATGAGCAACGAAGGCATATTGGAAGAGGAGGTCATAAAAGCAGATCTCGTCATCTGTTCGGTTCTCATCCCGGGGGCTTCCGCGCCCAAACTGATTTCCCGCGACCTGCTCAAAAAAATGAAACCGGGAGCCGCCATCGTGGATATCTCCATCGATCAGGGAGGGGCCTGCGAAACCAGCCGTCCCACCACCCATGAAGCCCCCACCTACGTGGAAGAGGGCATCGTTCATTACTGCGTCAACAACATGCCCGGCGCCGTACCAAGGACCTCAACCATGGCACTCACCAACGCCACCCTGCCCTACGCCGTTGAGATCGCCAACTCAGGATATGAAAAGGCCATGCGGGACAACCCCCCCATTGCCAGGGGGATGAATGTGATCAAGGGGAATGTGGTACACAGGGCCGTGGCTGAAAGCGTGGGCTTGCCTTATACCCCCCTTTAAGGGACCTTTAATGGCGGGCCGGACTTCCCTGAAAAAGTCCTCAAACCACAAATGATTGAATAAAGCTTCTAACCGTTTCTTTTCCACGGTAAATGCCGAAGTGCCCTTCGCACAGGATATCCGCGTCAAATGTCAAAAGTTTTCTGAGGGAAGATTGATAAATGATCGGGTCGGAAAGAAGGGATGGGTGAATGGGACCATGCACATCCTGGCCGAACAGTATGGTCTGTCCCTCCATTTCCGTCGTGTAAACCATGGATCCGGGAGAATGGCCCGGCCATTGGTGGGCGGTCATCCGCCCGTCCCCCACCTGGAAAGCTTGTTCATCCTTTTCGATTTTCACGTCTATGGCCAGCGGTGGCATCCGCGATCCATACCATGATGCGGCGGTCACCTCACTATCGCCACCTTCCAGATAAACGGCATCCAAAGCACTGCAAACAATTTTGCAGCCATATTCATCTCGAACCGCCTCAGCGCCGCCCGTATGGTCAAAATGACAGTGGGTGAGGAACAAATATTCTATTTCAACGCCTACCGGTAAATATTTGTCCACATTGGATTTTAATGATTCGTTACCATTCCCGCAACCCGCATCAACAATCGCTGCTTTTTCACCGAAACGAACAAGATAAACAGCGGCATCATCCGGAGAGGTAAATCCAGGCCCGCCCACCTGCCAGAGGTCTGAAAGAATTGTCGCTTCCATAAACAGGGATTTCCTTTAATGAGTTGCCAAGGCCGGTAATGAGAACCCTTTTTCTGAACATAGGTGATGCGGTCTCAGTATGTCAAGCCGAGACCCCAAACTTCCCCATGATTCTTTTTGTTCATGATCGTCCGGCTCTGGGCTATCCCGGCTGTTCTTCCGGTCATGGATCCATTGATTCAGATTCTTATCCCTTGACATCTGTAATGATGAATAATATCGTGTACCAGCGGGAAGAAAATTCATCAATATTTCCAATATTTTACTTTAAATTTCAACACTCGGGAGAATTGCAGCGAAAACCAATTCATATTTATTCAGAATAGAATAAAGAGAGGAGAACACCATGGCCAGATTGGATTCTAACTTCCTGGATACCAATGATTTTTTCCCTGAAATGGAACTGACCCTCGTTTCCGGAGAACAGCTGAAAATCCCCAAGGGGTTCGGTGACGGATACGCTGTTTTTCTGCTCTACCGTGGACACTGGTGACCATTTTGCGGTCAGCAGTTGGCTGACTTTCAATCGCACCTTAAAGATTTTGAAGCCGAAGGAATGAAAATCATTGCCGGTTCCGTGGACCCTCTGAATAAGACAGAAGAGCTCCTTGGAAAATTTGGCATCACCTACCCTGTCGCCTATGGCATGGATACGGAAACGACCTGCACCCAAACAGGTGCTTTTTATGAAAAGGACAGGAAATTTATCCACCCGACCTGTTTCCTGATCCGTCCCGACAAAACCATTGAGGTTGCCGTCTACAGCTCGGGCCCCATAGGACGTTTCGTTCCACAAGATGTTTTGGGCCTTGTTAGGTTCTATAAAAGCCGGGCGCAGAAATAGGGTTCCCGGCAAGACATCGGAAAAAAGACGGGACTTGTTGAGACCCGGATTATCCGGTCACAACGGGAGCCGGCCCTCTGGCCAACAATCATTTCGAACCTCCATTCGGTACTATCTCTATGGGGCTGCTTTGTAGCTATATTGCAGGTGCGCCTGAAAATAGCTGTCAACCTCTGGAGGAACCGAGGTGAATCGAACCATTTGAGCCTGTGCGCTTTCCCCTTCAGGCTCGACTATCTTCCCGTAAAAGTCCTTCACAGCCAGTCCTTCGGTAACATTTTCCAAGTTCATCTTAAGATTGGTCAGAATTTCAAACGACTCTTTCAACCCAATCTCCGCACCCTTTCTCGAAAGTCGAATCACGTGACCCCGAAATCCCTTTTTGCTTACATGTTTTCCGCCAAGGATAGAAAACCGCACAGGGATCTGCCTCATAAGCGTAACCATGACCGGTTCCTTTACCTCTAATGCGAGATTGTATTGACCTCCAATGCCGCCCACTTCGTAGATCGTTATGGCTGTTTCAGCTCCCTTCGGCATGACATCTTTCTTATTGTCTATTCTAAGAATCTCACCTATTTTCCGCTTGACGGATTCAGAAATAAGAACCTGCCCGCCGATTGTGTATGACTCAATCCGACTGGCCATGTTCACCCCACTGCCAATAACCGTGTAGTTGCTTCTTTTACTGGAGCCGATATTGCCAACAATGACTTCAGCCTCGTTGAGCCCAATTCCCATCTCAAGTTGAGGGAAGCCCCGGGCCCGGTTCTCCTCATTTACCTTTGCCATAGCGTTCTGCATTGAAATAGCACAGGCAACAGCACGTTGGGCACGGTCTTGCATCTCCTGAGGAGCGCCAAAAACAACCAGCAGTGCATCGCCTATGATCTCGTTGATAGTGCCATTATACTGAATGACCATATCCACCATAACCTCGAAATAGGCGTTCAGCATTTGCACAACCCGCTCCGGTTCGAGTCGTTCGGAAAGGGCGGTAAACCCCCTCAGATCCGTCATCATAATGGTAACCTTCCGCCTTTCACCTCCAAGATCCAGAGCCGAAGGATTTTCTATGATCGAGCTCATCACTTCGGTTGAAAGGTAGCGGCCGAACATCTTCTTGAGAAATTCAGCGAGTTCAGTTACCTGTGCTTCCCGTTTTTCTATGACGCGTTTTTGCCAGAAATTCAACCGTGTGGTGGCTTCGCGCTGGTACGTGGCGAAAAGGCAAACCCAGTTGAGCCCCTCAAGAACAATGAGCTGCAAAAGTGCGTCGACTGTATCGAGATTGCTCAAGAAAAAAGCCACAACTCCGAATCCAAACCAGATTACATGAACTGTAACCACCGAACAGACAAACCTTAAGGGTAAGGCAAGACAAATGGAAACTGTGTGTATAATGATCACAACTAAAACGTATGCCTGTAAATTTGAACCTTGCAGAATAATGAGACCATAAGCGTAAATCAAGCCGAGCAGGGCCCCGAGGGTCGAAAACGTAACTTGCATGAAACGAACGCCAGGCGGCAGGATACGATAATAGAGGAACAACAGCGTTATGAGCCCCAAGCTGCCAAGAAAAAAATTGCGCAGAAAAATTAAGTTCGAAATGAGCATCATCACTGTGCCCAATCCGATAGCAAAAATAAGTGCAATCCATGGCAAATAGATAAGTGTGACTCGAAGAGCATTTTTCCCATACTCGTCTAGAAATGCACTCTCTAACACCGGGTCCTTGAAGGAAAGAATAAAACGGTTGAGTTGACTGTTCTCGATAGAATTTATAGAGTTCGCCATATTACGGTAGAATCCAATATATGGGGGCCAGTCGATTTGCCGCCTATCCGGTTGCAGGAAAGGAGTACGTGCCTTGTGTCAGCCTACCACATCCGCCAAATTCGTGCAAGGATACCAGGCTTAAGTTACTCGTTTCGCCTGGAAACTCCAACAGATGGGTCATATAGTACTGAGCCGGGGGGATTGCCAATTAAAACATCATTTTCGGCTTTTGAGTCCCCTGATATGATAATGAGGAGGTAAGGCCGCTCCCAAGACCACTGTTCCTCCAATTCCCCGCCCTCGCTGGGCCCAGATCTATTTTGCAGGCTGGACAGATGAACCCACAATCCCACCTCAGACAGAGGGGTATTACTTGACTCGAAAGACCGAATCACCTACAGTTTTCCCTCAGAGCCTGTTTGAAAATTATCCCTACTGCGGTCGGCTGCGGCTTCCGATGGCTGCGTCATCGACAAAAATGGGTCTTCACCGAAGCAACCGGGCAACTATGCCGGATGCACGATACCGATGATTTCTGCAAGGAAATAGCCTCGGTTTCATTCCGCGCCCAAACCTCAGGTCAAACCACCCATCCCCCGGCCGTGGGCGACAAGGGAGATGTAACCGATGACTTTCATGGCCAAACTTGGCTGGTCGGCCCTGGGCCTTCTGGTTGCGTTGTGTCTGGCTCTCATGTTCTGGATCAACCTGATCATGGGGGCCACATTCACTGTTTTCTGCGCCGTGGTATTTTGGTTTGTCCTTGGGGTGCAGAAGAAAAAAATGGACGTTCTGATCAAGGCGGGGGGGGAATCTCTGGGCCTGCAATACAAATCCCACCCCTTCCGGCATGGTTCCATTTCCGGAGAATTCAAAAACCACCAGGTTCGCATCAGTTACGAAGGTTCGAGAACGATAGGCTTAGGCACTGCCCTGGCGCTGGCTGGTGAGGCCCCCGGCTGGGCAGCCTTGGATATTCGGACCGTCACCCTGATCCGTATGGATCACGATCTCGACCTGGAGAAAAAGAAATTGATAGATGGCGGCCAGACGCTGATCACGGCCCACAAGAGTGATGTAAGGCTTTATCATCCCGACGTTGTCACCGACGCCGGAAAACTCAATTCTAGCCTGAAACGACTGGCCGGTGAAATAGACAACCTGAAAGGCTGACATATCCTGAATCGACAAACCGTTATCGTAGAAGGGGACTACCTTCAATAATACCTAAATGCTGCAAGCGCCTCTTTTGCCGAAGATACAAGGCAACAGGCGTGCAGCCGTATAACATACTGCAAACGCCTGGTAACGCAGTAGATTCGGTAAAAGAGGCGCTCCCGAAGGGTTCAACTTTTTGGCTCAGATTCCTAAATATTTGACAGCATTTCGGTG
>JAERTK010000242.1 GCA_016844935.1 Desulfobacteraceae bacterium
GTTCCTGATGGGGGATATCCTTTCCCATGATTTTAGCGTTAATGTTTTCCGCGAACTGGTTAACCGTGGGAATGACCCCGTCCATTCCTTTGGTCTGGTCATAGGCGGTGATCAGGATCTCCGATTTCTTTACATCCAGAATTTTAGCATCCAGGCTGACGCTTTCTCCAAATACGGTGAGGCTGCCGAATATGACAAAGTCCGCCCCAAGGGCCTTACCGATTGTAAGCGCCTTCGCCTCATTGGTGGGTCCCGGAACGGCTGATATTTCCTTTTTGACAACCCCCTTTTCAATGATTTCCAGTTTGTCTTTCCAGGCCAGCCTGGAACTAAGCATGTCCATGATGCCTTCCTTCAGAAAATCAAGGTCGCGATCGGAATTCATGGTGAAGGGGAGGATGGCAAGTTTTTGAGGGGATTCTTCGGAAAAAGAAGGCCCGGGGGTCCATAAAATCAACAGGGATAAAGCAATAAGGGTTAGAGCGTAAACGCTTGTTTTGGTTTTCATCATTTTCCTTTCAAGGTTTGGTTTTCATATTATAATGTAGATCGTAAAGAAACCCTTTCGGATCACAAGATTTCTTTCTTCCAATTCATTACCGTGAGCGATATAATAATAGTCTCAAAAGCCAAAGGCAAGGCCTTATTGGCAAGGTTTGGTTAATAGGGTGCGCTTTGGGAATTCTTAGTCCGGCAATTATGGTCAAGGGGGAAACAACATGAAAATCAAAAATATCGATCATATCGGAATCGCTGTCAAAAGTATTGAACAGGCTGGTAAATTCTATACGGATGTACTAGGTCTTGACATCGAAGATATTGAAACCGTCGTGGAACAGAAAGTGAATGTGGCGTTTATTCCCATAACGGATAGCGAAGTGGAACTGCTGGAGTCCGTAGAACCGGATGGGCCGGTGGCGAAATACATTGAAAAGCGGGGTGAAGGGATCCAACATATCGCTTTTCGCGTGGACGATATTAACCAATGCCTTGAGGAACTCAAGACAAAGGGCGTTCGACTCATTGATCAGGCGCCACGTCACGGGGCCGGTGGCGCAAAAATTGCGTTCATCCATCCCAAAGAGACCAATGGTGTTTTGGTGGAAATCTGTGAGCGGGATTGATGGGTGCCGGCTGAGCGAAGGCCTAAAAGCGGTAGGTGATCAAACCATGGGTTGTATCGTAGGGAGATACGCTGACCTGAACGCGGTCGCCAACCATCACCTTGATCCGGTGTTTTTTCATTCTGCCTGATAGAACACCTCTCACCGTGATGTCATTTTTACAGTGAATTTCCATGGTACCACCGCCAAGGACCTTGGCAACGACGCCTTCCAGTTGAATTAAATCGTTTCGACTCAAAATGTTCCTTTCCAGGCAACAAAGCCTGATTTAGATTTTATGAATATGGACGTTTCCATTTTTAGAACGCCCAGAGCGCTTGAAAAATCGCCTAACCATATCATTTTATGGGTGGATGTCAATGAAAATCAAAGGATGTTGATATGGACGACCGGTTTATAAAAGGCGTTTCAGGGGTTATTCTTGTGGGAGGGAAGAGCCGCCGTTACGGACAAAACAAGGCACTGGTCAATATAAACGGTATCCCTCTCATCAAAAGGGTTCTGGGGGTTTTGGAAAATCTGTTCCCCTCCATTATCCTCATCACCAATACCCCTGACACCTATTCATTCCTGAACCTTCCCATGTTTGAGGACAGAATTAAGGGTCTCGGTCCTTTGGGGGGGATTTTTACAGGTTTGAATGTCATTTCTGAAAAAGCCGCCTTTTTTGTGGCCTGTGACATGCCGTTCCTTAATCCTGATTTAATCCGGTATCAAGCGATGGTTCGGCAGGGCTATGATGTGGTGGTGCCGACCTTCTCTGGTAAATTTGAAGCGCTCCATGCCCTCTATACCCAAAACTGCCTGCCGGAAATTGAGCAGATGATTCATGCCGGTGTATATCAGACCATTCAGCTGTATCCATCTGTATCCGTTAGGTATGTGGAAGAAGTGGAGATTCGACGGTTTGACCCCGCGCTCAAATCCTTTTCCAATATCAACAAACCTGAAGAGTTACGGAAGATGGCGTTCAATGTTTTCTAAATGTTAACTGTTGCAATTTCTTGAGGTAGAACCGTGTTACAGTTGATTCTTGCCGTTGGTCTTGCCATTTTGATATCTGCCATATGCTCTCTCTTTGAAGCGGTGCTCTACTCTGTCCCCTTGCGGCAGGTGGAGTCCATGATCCAGGATGGGAAATTCGGGGGCAGAACCTTCAGACGCCTCCGTCGAAATGTGGATCGGCCCATTGCCGCCATTTTATCCCTCAATACCATTGCCAATACGGCTGGTGCCGCATTTGCCGGTGCCGCGGCCACGGCGGTTTTCGGCCATCACTGGCTTGGGTATTTTTCAGCGGTTTTTACCCTGGCTATTCTAATTTTTTCTGAAATCATCCCCAAAACAGCAGGTGTGGTGTATTCCAGATCCCTTGCGGGACCGGTGGCCTATGCCCTGAAAGGGCTGGTGTGGATAATGACGCCGATCATATGGTTGATGGGCCGCATCACACGCCTGATCGGTCGAAGATCGAGAGATGAGGCCGTAACGGCTGAAGAGATTCAGGTAATGGCCCGCTTAAGTCGGCGGACAGGTGGAATCAAAATATTTCAGGAACAGGCCATTGAGCGGGTGCTGACCCTCCAGGAAAAAACAGCCAAGGAAGTGATGACACCGAGGACCGTCATATTTTCTCTGAACCAACAGCTTAAATTGTCTGAAGCCGTCAAGGCTTCCGGCAGGTGGGAACACAGCCGCATTCCGGTATTTGACAAAAGCCCGGAAGACGTGGTGGGAATTGTTCATACCAAGGATGTGCTGGTGGCCCTTGCCAAGGACCAGACGGACGACCTCCTGGCGAATCTCATGCGTCCGATCCATTTTGTGGCGGAGACTGCCCGGCTGAATATGGTTCTGGGTGAGTTTTTGGAATTGAGGCAGCATCTTTTTGCAGTGATTGACGAATATGGGGGCTTGGCTGGGTTGATCACTCTTGAAGACATCTTGGAAGAAATTCTGGGCCGTGAGATCGTTGATGAATCGGATGAGGTCGAGGATAAACAGGCGTTGGCGCGTGAGCTACGGTTTAAGGCTTAAGGTGTAGGGTTTAAGGTTGTGGTTGAGTATTTTTTTGTCAAAACATTATACATTAATCCTAATATCTTATGCCTAGCTAATAATGAGTTTCATTTCCCGAACATCCACTTCAGCCCCCATGTTTTCCAATAACCGCCTTATTTCCCGTCTTTTATCAGAACTGTCTTCTCTGAAAGAAATGATGATTTCCTTAACGGGATGAGCAAACAGGATTTTTTCCAAATCATTGATTCCCCCCAGCACAGGATATCCGCGCACCCTTTTTCGATGGATTTCCCGATTATCGTCAATGAAACCTTTAATTGTCATGGAAAGGGTTTCGTTTGTTTCGATTTCTCTAAGGAGCATCTGGCCGCCAAGTCCGGCCCCATAAACAAGGACGGGTTTACCCTTTTGATTCCCCCTGCGGACCCCTTCATCCAGCAACCGAAAAGAGAGGCGGGTGAGGCTTACCAGCATCAGCATGAGCCCCCAGTAAATGACAAAAACAGCTCGCGAAAAACTGTAGAACCGATATAGGAATAACAGAAGCAGAATGGGTGCAATGGTGCCTGCCGTGATGGCTTTTCCATAGGAGATGAGATCCCGGACACTGGTGTTTTCCCATACCCCGCGATAAACACCGAAAAGAAAAAAGAACAAAATCTGACAGGCAATGACGATGGGTAGAGATTTCAGAAAAAAATCAAAATTGGGGCCGGGAACGCCCTCAAAGCGGAGGAGATAGGCAGTATAATAAGCCACCGTAATGAGAACCAGGTCAAGAAGCACTTCAAAAATTCTTCTTCGGTAGGTCATTTCGATGAGCAGGGGCGTTATCCTGCCGGAGGGATGATTGACTATGGATTTTTCCGAATAGACTTTTACTTTGGCCAGGTAAATCCAGAAAAACAGGATAAACAACAGGTACAGTACGATCAGGACCGCACTGGTCCCAGTGTTAAGACGGTTTATGGCCAGAGCCAAAAGGCCGGAAGCAACGGAAAATGCATAGAGAACCAGTACCGCCCTTTTCTCGGAAAAGCCGATGGCCACCAACCGGTGGGAGGAATGATCACGCCCTCCTTGAGAGATGGGCCTGCGGAAAAGCTTCCGCATGAGGCTCACAAAACCCGTATCCAGTATGGGAATAAAGAGGATCAGCACCGGTATCAGAATAACCGATAGCAGGTGAAAAAAGCTGTTTTCTCCTACCGCCGATGAGGTATTTCCGGCCATTGCCAGGCAAGCCAGAACAAACCCGATGAAAAGGCTGCCTGCATCTCCCATGAATATGGAGGCCGGATTGAAATTATACACCAGAAAACCGAGGATGGATCCCAGGTAGGTGCTCAATAATAAGAATCCGGGGCCTGAAAAATGATCCGGGGAGGGGTTGAGATAGTGATAAAAAAAAAGAAAAGCACCGGCAATGAAAGCGATACCGCATGAAAGGCCGTCCATGTTATCGAGAAGGTTGAAGGCATTGGTGATGCCCACAATCCAGAGGATGGATAGAAACAGATCGAGGGTTTTTGAATCCGTCCAGCCGAGGCGAAACCCGAAAAACATTAACGTGGCGGTGATGATGACCTGTCCCGCAAGCTTGTGTTGGGGGTCCATGTTGAAAATATCATCCACCAGGCCCAGCAGGAATATGCCGGTCGCACAAAGCACCATGGGCTGATAGGGTTGGCCGAAAGTTGTCCAACCTGCCCACAGGGAAACTGAAAACCATGCGATGATCATGGCGGAAAAAATTCCCACGCCCCCCAGAAGGGCGGTTTCCTTACGGTGCCATCGGTTTTCCCTGGGCACGGCCACCTGCCCTGATTTCAAAGCCAGTTTTTTGATGAATGGTGTTAAAATGAGTGCAAGGGCAAAGCTTATCCCAAAAGAAGAAAGATATAACGGCATTGGACATCCTTTAAGCCAGATTCAAAACGCCCCCTTTCGAAGTCTGCGCTTATCTGCTCGATTTCAGCGTCAGGCTCAAATTTTAATCCTCGAAATATTCCTGTATATTCCTGCGGTTAAAATTTTCACCTTCCTTGACCTCGAACAAAATTGAACATTTTGGAACTGGCTTCTTTTTCATTTTAATTCTCCGGTTTATTCCCCCCAAAAAAAAGTCGAGGCAGAAGATGGATCGGGCGTTCATTGGAGGCACGGCGAAGAAGAACAATAGCGGATACGATCAGAAAAAGATCTGGAATCCATACCCCTAAAGCCGGAGAAAGGACCCCTGTTGAGCAGACACCTCGAATGATCATCAGGAATAAGTAAAATAACGAAAACACTATCAGGCTGACGCCGATTCCGGTAGAGCGCACTCGGCCCCGAATTTGAGCGCCAAGGGGAACGCCGATGATTCCCATGAAAAACACTGCCAAAGGGATGGATAGTTTTTCAAAAAGTTCCCGCATGATCCGGCTGTACTTTTTTTCGGTTTCCGGAGTGCTTTTCAATTGGTCAAACAGTTGTCCTACGGAAAGTTCGTGGGGGGCTTTTTTTCTGGAGGCCAGGTCGGCCAGAACATCCTTGAGCCCTATATTCAGGGCATAGGTGTTGAATTTGATGGTCCGGGAACCTTCAAGATTTTTTTCCACCAGAAAAATGGTGCCTCTCATAAACAGCAGGGTAATGGTTCTTTCGGCCGGTCTCATGATGATCCGGGCTTCATCGGAGACGATGGTGTTTGTCATTTCCTCGTCTCGCCTGTCTACCACAAAAACGTCTTTTAATACCCGTTCCTCCCGTGAAAAGTTGTTCACATAGAATACCAGGTTATCAAAAGGTTCGCAGAATATCCGTTCTTTGATTCCGAGATCTGCTTTTGTCTCTGCAATTTTGAATAGCAGGTCTTTGAAGGAACGGTTTCCCCAGGGAGCAGCGAAAGCGGTGATGGCCAGGCAGGCCATAAAAGCTGCCAGAGAGAAAAAGATCACCGGCGGTAACATCTGGTAGAGGCTGATGCCCGAAGATTTCATGGCAATAATTTCACTGTCCGCGGAGAGACGAAGAAATGCCACAAGCACGCTCATAAGCGTGACAGCCGGAAGCGCGAAGGTCAGAATGTCGGGAAGAAGGAAAAGCACCATGCCCGCCACCTGAGATAGATGAACACCCCTGGTTACAATCAATTCTGTAATGGACAGCATCCGGGCCGCCATCATGATGAAAATAAAAACAAAGAGGCTCGCCAGAAAAGTAGGCCATATTTCCCTGAGTATATATCTGTATAGCGTCACTCGGATTGTGGATTGCGGATTTCAGAATGGGAATTTGTACCATAGTTTGAAAGGATAACTCAAGTTGTGATTACCCGCCCTGCTTTTCAGAATCGTCAGCTGATCCACATCTTGGCAAGGTGGGTTGTCTTTGGATAGGATGGTGAAGAAAGCCCGGGCCACAGGTTATGCCAGCCATATGGCGGGTGACCACTTGTACGATTAGTCCCGCAAGAGCCACGAGAACCAGAATCGGGTCCACCAGGTAATCCCAGAGGTTGTTGGATTCCAGAAGATGAAGGTCAAAAGCCAGGATGGTTGCCAGAAGGACCACGGAAAATCGATTTTTCACGAAAAACAGGACGAACGTGATTGAAAGGAGAAGCGCAAACAGCCAGGAAAAATGCCAACCGGCACAATAAGGGTCAAATGGTCCGGCACCCAAAGCCATTGGGTAGAGCGCGGCACCCGCCAATATGGAAAAAAACCAACAGGTTTTAAGGGCTCTCGTATCTAATAGGTTCAATTGAAATGCATTTTTCAGAACCCAGGCAAGTAAAAGGGCTGTCAGCGGAATACTGGGATTGGGGTAAAGGCTGACCAGCCAACGTCCCACGGGCAGACCCGCAATGGGCAGGATCACCATGAGGGCCGAAAATGAAGCGAGAATGACGGTGAAAATCCATCCTGTGGGAGGCTTTCTGCATGACATCATGACCTTTTGGCACAGGGCCATCATGAGAAGAAATGGAAAAATAAATGAGAATGCCGTTGTCATTTTTTCAGTGCCTGTTCAAGCTTCCGATTGACCCAGGCCTCGTTAAAGACCACATGTTTAATCTGTTTTCTTTTCCAGGTATAGACCAGGTGAATCAAGCCGTTTCGCGCCCTGATCATATAGGGGTAAGAGAATTCCTGACCGGGAAGGTTTTCAAGGGTGTGGATAGGAATCCAGTTGCGGCCAAGGTCACGGGAGACAGCCAGCTGAAGCGTTTCACGGGTGTTCCGGCTGTCATTGAAGGCCAGGAGGATGCCATTTTTCGACAGAGGCAGCGCGTCAACGGCTGAATCCGGATTGGGTAGGTCAAGAAAGCGCGGGGAAGACCAGCTTTTCCCCGCATTATCAGTCCGGGCCATGGCGATGTGTCTGGCTTTGGAACGACATCGGTAAAAGGCGGTGGCGGATTGCGTGTTTAGGGGTGCAATGGATGGTTGTATGAAGGATGTCCCCCCGGCCATGCGGCTTTTTTCGTAAAAGATGTTCCGATTATTTTGGGAAACGGCAATCCACAGGATTTCAGGAAAATAGCCTAGGAATTCGTGGTAGATGGGAACGGCAAAATGATGCCTGCTTTCATTGATCCCTGTGGTGGTGACGGCCAGAGGGCGGCCCTTGACCAGCTCGCTGATGTTGAAAAAGGGGCTCAGGGTGAGCCTTTGGCTGTCCGTCCAGTTGAGGCCTCCATCCCGGGACCCTTTGACATTCAAAGAACTGCCAGACCACCCGCCCACGGTGATGGTCACATAAATCATCCAGAGTTCTTTCCCCGGGCCTGAAAAGAGGACCGGATTGCCTACTTTTCGAATATACCGGTTGAGTTCCCGGGAGGCGGATGCGCGGTCCACAATGATTCTGGGGGCTGACCAGGGTGCGTTCATACCCCGGGGTTTTGTTGAAAAAAAGATTGCCACATCTTTGGCGCCTTCCCGGGTCCCGCCATACCAGACTGTCCCCAGCTGTCCGTCCGGCATTTCACAGATGGACCCCACATGCACCATGCCGGCTCCGGAGGTGGGGCTGATGAAATCTTGCGCCATGTAAGGGGCATGGCTCGCGGCAGGTTCAAAATGGGGGGCAGGGATGAAGGATGCGCTCGTCAAAGGGGTGTTGGAAAACCGGGTCCAGGCCGGCCACGCATAGGCCAGAAGTGTCAAAATGCCTAAGATGATGATGAGGCGCTTACGCATGGGCTAGCAGATTCTCGGGAGTTGCTCGCCGGTCAACATGGCAAGGATGCGGTTGCCGCCGACCCTTGTTTTCAGAAGCACCTTTCCCGCATTGTCCGAGGTGACCTCTCCAATGATACACGCTTTTTTTCCGCGCGGGTGCTCTTTCATGGACGAGAGAATCAACCTCGCCTCTTCAGGGGGTGCAATGATGAGACACTTCCCTTCATTGGCCAGGTAAAGCGGGTCCAGGCCCAGTATTTCCGAGGCCGCCAGGGCCGGCTTTGAAATGGGAAGGTCCGCTTCAAAAATCTGGATGCCCACGCGGGATTGCCCGGCAATTTCATTTAAAGCCGTGGCCACACCCCCCCGGGTGGGATCACGTAGCACGTGAATTTTTTTGCTGATGCTGAGGATCAAATCCACCAGGGTATTGAGGAATGCGCTGTCGCTTTCAAGTGGAGAATTGAATGAAAGGCCTTCACGGGTGGTCAGGATGGCCATCCCGTGATCACCGATGTCGCCGTTGATCATTACCAGATCCCCGGGCCGGGCATTACCGCTGCTCACATCTATTCCGTCGGGGATAATGCCGATGCCCGCGGTGTTGATGAAGATTTTGTCGGCGTTCCCCCTGGGGACGACTTTGGTATCGCCGGCGACAATTTCTATGCCGGCTTCTTTGGAGGCTTTGGCGGCTGAATCGATAATTGTTTCAAGATCTTGGAGTGAAAATCCTTCCTCCAAAATGAGCCCCAGGGTCAAATACAAAGGCTTTGCGCCCTGCATGGACAGATCGTTGACGGTGCCGTGAATGGAGAGGCTGCCGATATTCCCCCCAGGGAAAAAAATGGGATCCACCACATAAGAGTCGGTGGTCATGGCCAGTCTGTGGTCAAACAGGTTCAAGACGGCGCTGTCGTCCATGCGATCCAGGATAGGGTTATTAAGCCGACTTCGAAATACACTTTCCACCAATTCCCGGGAGGCTTCACCGCCGCTGCCATGATCCAAGGTGATTTGATTTGTTTTCATGATTGAAATCTCTCCAAAATTGAGACTGCCGGTCAGCGGTGATTTGTGTCGCAACACGCAGCTATTTCATATGGGGTTCGACGATGATCTTGATGCAGTCGTGCTCGGTTGGCGCACAAACATTTTGGAATCCTGAAGGCCCCTCTGCCAGGGTTAAACGGTGTGTGACTGTTTCAAGAACCTGGACGGCCTTTTCCTTTATCAATGAAAGGGCCGTTTTGCAGTCAACGGGAGCGCCGGCATAGCTGCTGGTGAGGGTGATTTCCGTGCGCCAGAACAGGTCATTGATGGTTGCGGGAAGGGTGGCGCCTTCAGGGGCGCCGGCGAAAAAGAGCAGTGTCCCGCCCTTCTCCACGGCTTTCAGGGCCAGGGGGATGAATCCGTCAAAGCAGAGGATCACCAGATCCGCCAGACGACCCTCATTGGCCTGCCGAAGGGCTGTTAAGACGTCATCGTCCCCATGCAGGGCAAGGTCGGCACCCATGTCCCTGGCCTTTTGGAGTCGGTACGAAATGGTGTCAACGGCCGCAACCAGACCCGCTCCCAGAGCGCGGGCAAGACCCACGTGGAGCAATCCTGAAATGCCGCTTCCCAGGACCAGAACCGTCTGTCCTGGTTTGAGGGCGGCGGTTTTCTGCCCGCGCAGTACGCAGGCCAACGGTTCCATGAATGAGGCTTCTCCGTAGGTTACGCCTTCGGGAATGGGAAAGACTCCCCGGTCAACGTTGATGCCCGGGACCCGTAGGTATTCAGCAAATCCGCCAGGATCGAAATGGGTGCCTTTGAGCAAGGTGTCGCAAACCGTATGGTGCCCCGAAAGGCAGTAATGGCAGGTATTGCAGGGGACATGATGGGTGACGGCCACGCGGTCGCCGGGTTTGAATTTCTCTACGCGGTTACCGGCTGACACCACTTCGCCCGCCACCTCATGGCCCAGCACAAGGGGGACCTTGTCCCGCCTGTACCATTCCATCACGTCACTGCCGCAGATGCCGCTGGCAAACACTTTCAGGAGCAGTTCGTCCGGTCCGATTTCCGGAACCGGCATGGTTTCAACGCGGACATCCTGGTTCGCATAATACATCAAAACGCGCATGGTTTCTCGTGTCATGGCTCTAATATGTCAAGGTGTTCAGGGTTTTTCCCGTCGGGCGGTTTCAAAGAGATCAAGGGCCTGTTCCGGTGTGGCGCCTTGGTGGATGACAGCATTCAGTGCTTTCATCACGGCCAGGGGATGGGGATGCTGCCACACGTTTCTCCCGAGATTAATCCCGATGGCCCCTTTCTGCAGTCCGTCATGGACAAATTCAAACACCTCCAGGGCCGTTTCGCATTTGGGCCCGCCGGCAATGACCACTGGGACCGGGCACCCAAGGGTGACCTTTTCAAAGCCGTCGGCGCAATAGTAAGTTTTGACGATTTTGGCGCCCAGTTCCGCTGCAATCCGGCAGGAGAGGGCCAGGTAGCGGGCCGTTCTTTTTTCCATTTCTTTGCCCACGGCGGTGACCGCCATGACGGGTATTCCGTAATTCTCACACTCATTTACCAGGAGTGCCAGGTTTTCCAGGGTTTCCTGTTCGTAGTCGCTTCCCACGAAGATGGAAACGCCCACGGCCGAAACATTCAGACGAAGCATATCTTCAATGGATGTGGTAAGGATTTCATTGGCCAGGTCCTCGCCGACCACGCTGGTACCGCCGGAGACCCGGAGGATAATGGGCGTATCCACGCGGAAATCGATGGCGGCTCTCAGCACGCCACGGGTCACAAAAAGGCCATCCGCATAAGGGGCGAGTTTTTCAATGGTTTCGGCGGGTCTTTCCAGGCATCGTGTGGGACCTTGGAAATAACCGTGATCAATGGGCAGAAACTGGCAGTGTCCATCTGTTCCAATCAGGCGGGAGAGCCTGTTTTTCATTCCCCAATCGAGATTGTCACCCCCTTTAATCCAATCCCCGGGGGCTTTCTTTTCCTCCGGTGGCATGTCTTCGGTTCCCCTCGCTTCCAAAATTCCTTCCGCATCCGGCATATCCATCTCCTCCCGAATGTAGGGGCGAATGATTATTCAGCCCTACGTTTATTAAATGGTGGTTTTATTCCAGAGGTGAATTCTACATGGTTAAGCCATGGGATGCAATCAGATATTGTCTTGACGTGATTACCACAGGCGATGTATAGGCTCATAAACGCGGTTCACCATGGAAAAAACTGCGGACCGGAAACTGTTGTTGAAGAAAGGATGTGGAATGTCCCCCGTTGAAGATGCCGTTGCGCCTTGTCTGATTCATATTGACAAAGAAGGAACATGGTTCCACAAGGGCGTGGAAATGATTCGACGTGAGTTTATTCGGTCGTTTTTCCAGCAAATGGAATTGGACGCTGTTGGGCAATACATCATTTCCTGGGGGGGGAAGCGCTGCTATGTGGATGTGGCAGACACGGCATTCGTGGTCAGGCGCGTATCCCCTGAAAAAGAAGAAACCGGCAGGGGTCCCGGGTTTGTGCTCGCTCTGAGTGATGACACCGAAGAAGAATTGGCGCCGAATACCCTGTATATGGGAAAAGAGAATGTTCTATATTGCAGGGTTAAAGGGGGGGGATTTCCCGCCCGCTTCAATCGTGCGGCCTATTACCAACTGGCAGCGTACATTGAAGCAGAGGGGGAAGACTATGTTTTGCCCATTGATGGCAGAAAATTCAAAATTGCCTCGGGAGACCCGCAAAACGCCTGATGCCCTCCAGGTGAGGCCTGTCAGGAATTTCCGTCCACGGGGGTAATGATCTCTACCCTGGCCTTATTTCTCAGGCTCTTAATCCAGCTTTCAAAAATACGCTGATGTTTTGTCTGGGTCAGTGAACTTTTGTAAGCGTCTTTTTCCTCCTGGAATTTCTTTTCATCAATCCCTTCATTCCCTTCCCACCGAATGACAAAAGCCCCTTTATCGTTCACAAAAGGCTTTTGGGTAAACGGATGGTCTTTGCTCAGTTTAAAGGCCATTTCATTCAACGCCGGCGCGTTGCCGATGTCGGGTATGGGGTCCCGGCGGGTGAAAAATCCGGGTTTCCGAATTTTGAGGTTGTCTTTCGCGGCCATTGCCTCCCAGGATTTACCTTCTTTGAGCGATTTCAGGTATTTTTCCGCTGCTGATTCTGCTGCCACCCGGGCCTCATGGGCAATGAATCTCTCCTTCACCGCCTCTCTCACATCTTTCAGTTCAGGGAGATAGCTTGCCTTACTCTCAGCCGTTTGGAAAATGTAAAATTTCCCCCCCAGCTCAATGAGGCCGCTGGCTTCGTCTTTTTCCAGAGCAAACAGGGTCGGACCAATTTTTTCACTCCCTTTGATGTCGGGTATCGGTTCATTCTTTGAAAAATAGGCGGAATTTTTTGCAGCAATGCCGTGGTGATTTCCGTATGCGACCAGATCCACGTCGTAGGGCATCTGATCCAGAAGGGTTAAGCCCTTTTCGTGGGCCAGTTCCGCCGTGAGGTTACCGATCAACGTGGCCTTAATATCCTCTTTGACCTCACCCAACGGGGTCTGCCCGGCTTCCTTGATGTCCTCCACCAGGATAATGTGATAGCCAAAACGGGTTAGGACCAGGTCACTGATCCCTCCTTTTTTCAATGCAAAAGCCGCTTCCTCAAAGGGGGGTTCCATCTGCCCGGCTTTAAAATAACCCAGATCCCCTCCCTGGGATTTTGACGGACCTTCGGAATTTTCTTTTGCAAGCGTCGCGAAATCCGCTCCCTTGCGTGCTTTTTCCAACACCTTTTCGGCCCGGTTTTTCACATCGTTCTTCACTTGGTCAGAGTCGTCCTGGTCCAATTTGAGCAGGATATGCCTTGCCTTTACCTGTTTGGGCTGATTGTAAATATTGGCATTGTATTCGTAATAGGACTCGATTTCCTTTTCGGTTGCTTCCACGTCCCCCTCAAAATTTTTCGGATCGATCTCAAGGTAGGCCACGTTCACTTTTTCAGGTACCCGATACTGCTCCTTGTTTTTTTGAAAGTATTCTTTCAGTTTGGCCTCCTCGACCTTGAAGGATTCTTTGAAATTGTCCGGGTTGAACTCAACAAAGGCGATTTTTACCTTTTCGTTGGCGAATGTGTAGTATTCGAGGATTTCCCGGTCTGTGATGTTCAAGAAAGCGAAAAGAAACTGTTTGAGTTTTTTATCAAGCAATTCCGATGTGAAGCTGGCCTCAAAGTCTTCCGATTTCATGTGGTTGGCGTTGAGCAGCGCTTGGTATCGTCTCATGTCGAACCGCCCGTTTATCTGGAATGCGGGGTAGTTCATAATCGCTTTCTGGATTTCCTCTTCCGTTACATCCAGGCCCAGTTCCTTGGCGGCCTGGCTCATGAGCCGTTGTGTGATCAGTGTTTCGAGTGCCCTGTTTTTGAGATTGAACATCTTGATCATGTTGTCGTTCCACATGTTTTTATATCTTGCTTGAAGCGAATCGATCATTTCCCGATAAACTTTTTCATATTCAGGACCATTAATTAATTCACCGTTTACATACGCTATTTTTAAGGCCTGATCAGATGTAAAGGAATATCCGAAATAGAAAACGAAAACGATGGCGATGATGGCGATCAAAGCTTTGATCAGCCAGCTTTTGGCATGTTTTCTCATGAGGCTCAATAACATTCAGTACTTCCTCCCATTTTTATTGCCCACACTCGCGCTCATACGCACAATGCCTATTTTTGCGGAATTTCGGAAACTAGCATGATTCCTGAAGGAAGTCCACGACAATTTTGAAGCGGCGGAAATTGCGGTTATTTCAAGAGACTTCTCATGGGAATTGCTGAAATCAACTTGTCAACAGCCTTTTCCTGTGATAATGGTCACGTGTGGAGTGTATTCGTGTAAGCGTCCGAAATTCGATGCTTTTGGTTATTATTTCATTGTGACAGGGTGTGTTAGGCATGACAAAGAAATATTGGAGCGTCACGGAGGTGGTTGAATTTTTTCAGGTTGACGAGGCGTTCCTTGATGATCTGGAAAAAGAAAATATTGTGTGTTCTTCCTGCCGTGATGATTTGTCGCACAAGTCCTTTTCCCATGGTGAAATGGAGAAGGTGCGGCTTGCAAAAATACTCATGGACGAAATGGACGTCAATCTGGCAGGCGTTGAGGTGGTTCTACAAATGCGGAAAAGCATGATCGCCATGAGAGAACAGTTCGATGCCATTCTGGAAGACCTGGCCCGGGAAATGGAGGAGAAGCTGAAAGGCTTTTCCTGATTTTTCTCGCTAGTGTCCGTCCAGAAATGAGAAAATTTATTCGAGTTCAAGGAGGGCGATAATTGTAACCACAGGAATACATTTTAGTATTTCGAGGATTACAATTTGAGCCTGACGCCGAAATCGGGCAAATTGGCCATTTGTGGATGGGCACGCACTATATCCTGATGGCGCCTCTCACGTCTTCCTTATACATCCCGTCCATTTTTTGTACTGCCGCAAGAATTTCCGGGTCTTCCGTTTGGGGGACTTTGACCACCAGCTTGACCATGAGATTGCCCCTTGTTTTTGTCTTGAGATTGGTGGCCCCTTTGCCTTTTAGCCGAAGGACTTTTCCGGTCTGGCTGCCGGAGGGCACCTTCAATTTGACAATTCCATCCACCGTCGGGATGTCGATGCTGCCACCGGCAATGGCTTCCCGTACGGTCACGGGAACATCCATGTACAGGTTATCGTCGGTTCTTTTTAAATATGGATGGGGTTTCAAGTGAACGATCAGATAGAGATCCCCGGGTTGGCCGCCATTGGGTCCAGGCTCACCTTTTCCGGCGATCCGTACTTTGGACCCCTCCTTGACGCCCTTCGGGATCACAACCCGTATTTTTTCAGTTCCCGTAACCTGCCCCCTGCCGCCACATGAAGTGCAAGGCTTTCCGGTCTGGCCATGTCCCTGGCAATGGGGGCAGGGTTTAGTGAAATGCATGGGCCCCTCTGCCACCTCCAGTCGCCCGGAACCCCCGCAATACGCGCAGGTGCTCAAGGTGGAATTGGGGTCGTTGCCTGATCCTGAACAAGCGCGGCAGGTTTCGGGTTTCTGCATGGAGAGTTCAGTCTCAAACCCTCTCAAAGCTGATACGAGATCAATGGTCATATCATGCTGGAGATCCCTCCCTTTCTGAGGGGGTTGGGACCGGAAACCCGATGATCCCGTGCCGGAACCGAAGATATCGCCAAAAACATCTTCATAGCTTTGGTACCGGCCGAATCCTTCGTTGCCCGCCCGCTGTTCACCCTGGCGGAATCCTCCCCACTGTGAAGACTGTCTGGCTTTTTCAGGGTCAAAACCGGCCTGGAGGCCGTCTACACCAAATTCATCGTAAAGCGCTTTTTTTTCCCTATTGCCAATACAATCGTATGCTTCCGATATTTCCTTGAATTTCCTTTCCGCCTCTTTATTGCCCGGGTTGATGTCAGGGTGCCATTTCCGGGCCAGCTTGCGATAGGCCTTTTTTATTTTTTCTTCAGAAGTGTCCTTGGAAACCCCGAGGATTTTGTAGAAATCTGTAGCCATGGCTTGGTCCCACTTGGAGTTGTAAGTTGAGGATAGCAAATCAGCGACACAAAAAAATACCCTGCTAATATATTGATGAACCCGTCAGCAAGTCAAAGGAAAAAAAGATGATTCGCTCTTTGTGCGAAATTATTGTTCCAAATCACTTCTGGGTTTCAATATGTGAAAAAACCTTGACATTCCTTTAGACTACAGGGGAAAAGTATGGTACATTGTAAATGTGTTTGTGCTGTTTATCTTGTTAACGCCGGGCCCCGTTTTCGGTGGGATAATTTTTTAAAATGGGTAATTTGTGGCAGAAAGGTCAGGAAATGCTGGGTAAAGGGGGTAAGAATCCTGTTCAGAACCCCGAAACCCCCATTCTTTTCGTGGATGATGATCCCATCATTCACGGGGTGGTGGGTAAATACCTGAAGGATTGGAATATGACCTCGGTTTTTTCAGGAGAGGAGGCATTGGATAGTCTTGAGAAGGAGAACTTTGTCATTGTGATTACGGATCTCAGGATGCCGGGCATTGGGGGCATAGAGCTTCTGCACCAAATAAAAGCCCAATATAAAAATCGCGTGCAGGTGATCGTCATTACCGTTTCAGAAGATTTGGATGACCTTGTGGACGCTTTGGATGGCGGCGCCAGCGACTTTTTGCTGAAACCGCTCAAAAAAGAGGTGCTCATAGAGGTTCTGCAACATACCGTGTCGAGAATTGACCGCTGGAATCAGTCTTTAAACAAGCTCATCAGCAAACAAAATCCATCGTAGTCTTGCCTATTTATATCAAAATGAAATTATTCGCTGGATGGAACTTCTTTCCCCAGCATGGCTTCAGCATGCGCCACTGCGTGGGACGTGGTGTTCCGCCCTCCGAGAAGCCTAGCGATTTCTTCGACCCTCGCCTCAGGTGCAAGTTTTGTGACCCTCGCCCGGGTTCGACCGCCCGTCACCTCCTTTTTGACTAAAAAATGGTTTTCCCCCTGGCAGGCAATCTGAGGCAGGTGTGTGATGCATAAAATCTGATGGAATGCGGCCAGTGAAAAAAGTTTTTCACCCACGACCTCGGCTGTGGCCCCGCTGATACCCGCATCCACTTCATCAAAAACAATGGTTTCCACGAACGCACTTTTGGCAAGGATGGTTTTGATGGCCAGCATGATTCTGGAAAGTTCGCCACCTGAAACGATTGAAGACATGGGTTTCATGGCCTCGCCGGGATTGGTGGAAAGCATGAAGACCACTTGGTCAAAGCCGTGGGGACCCAATGCTTCAACGAGAGCACCTTCTGAATCACCGGTTGCGGGAGAATTCTCCTCGAATGTGGCCTCAAACCGGGTATCTTCCATGTGCAGCTGGCGGAGTTCTCTTTCCATTGCCGTCTTAAATCCCTGCGCACCCTTTTGTCTTTTCCGGGAAAGATCCCTAGCCCGATCAATCAAATCCATTTCCATGGCGTTACGTTTCTCAATGAGCTTTTCCAGGGCCTCTTTTTTTTCTGTCAGGTCGTCAAGCCGGGAAGTTAGTTTCTTCCTGAAGCCTAAGACACTTTTAATGGTTCCGCCATATTTCCGTTTGAGGCTGTTCAGCGCTTCAAGCCTGTCGGCTACGGCTGCCAGGCGTTTGGGGTCGATCTGAACCGTTTCCTGGAAATCCCTGAGCGCAAAGGATACATCCTCAATATTGATTTCGATTTCTGAGAGCGCCTCTGCCATGGGCAAGAGCCGTTTGTCCAGTTGAGCGCCTTTTGCGACGCTCTTGCCACAGCGGGAAAGGGCTGAAAGAATAGCATCATTGTGTTCATATAGGGATTCGTATCCATTTCGGGCGATTTCCAGCAGGTCTTCTGCGTGCTGGAGGCGAACTTTTTCCTCATTTAGAAGTTCGTCTTCACCCGGCATGGGCTGAACACGTTCAATTTCCTGGAGTTGGAAACCGCCCAGTTCCCGGCGTTCCCGGTGGTCGGCAATCTGGTTCTCACTTTTTCTGATGCTGTCTTTCAACATCTGATATCTTTCATATTCATGGCTGAAACGATTCCGATCTTTTTCCAGTCCGCTGAATTCATCGAGCAAGTGAAGGGTGTGGTCCGGTTTCAGCAGGTGCTGATGGGCATGTTGGCTGGAGACGCTCACCATATGCGGTGCCAGCCGGCCCAGCATCTGAAGGGTGGCCGGGGAGTCATTGATCAGTACTTTGTTCCGTCCTGCACGGAGAATGATTCTCTTGATTTTGAGATCACGGCTAAATTCAATATTCCATTCCTGCAGCAGCAGCGTCAATTCCGGGTTGTCGGGAAAAACAAAGTGTGCTTCAACCGATGCCTGGCTGGAACCTGTTCGAATCTGGTCTGAAGTGGATCTTGATCCCAAAATAAGATTGATGGCATTGATAATGATGGATTTGCCGGCGCCGGTTTCGCCGGAAAGCGTGTTGAGGCCGTTTTTAAGGGAAAGTGACAGATTGTCGATAATGGCGAAATTATGGATGTGCAGATCGGAAAGCATGTCGCGCCGGAGCCATTTGGAATGTGGAAGAGCCTTTGTCTTTTTTCGGGACGCAAACCTGCGCCCCTAACGCCTAATCTCAGCTTGAATCCTTCGAATCCTCCAGGAGTCGCTTGACTTCTATTCTAAGACAGACGGGGTTCTGATCTTCAATCAGTTGGTATTCCACCATCGCGTTACAGGGGATGGGCAGGTCACACAAGGGGATTTTTTTCCCCAGCAGATCTAAAATAATCGTCGATTCGGTGACCCGGTATCGCCGGCCGTCGATGAGAACGCCGTAATCGCCTTTATCTTTGATGATTGTCGATTCAAATATCTCGCTTTTTGTTTCGGCGTTGCTGTTGGCGCAAAGAGCCACGGCCGGCCAACAGAAAACGATAAGCAGAAACATCAAAGGCACCGCATGTCCGTCCATGACCCACCTTCGGAATTTTTCTATCATATCAAGCCCCTTTATTCGCATTGGCAGTCAATTGGAAATCGATTGAATAACCATTAGCTGATGGTAAATGGTCACCTGCATCAAATGGCAGTTGGGTTTTCTGAACCATTGACTTTGATCATAGATATCATTAAAGTCAACGCTCGTCGATGAAAATTTTACTGAATTTTTTCAAATCAAGCGCGTAAACGCTTCCGAATATTGAGTGCATGACAATGAAACTTCGAAAAGGGCATACGGTTGAACTGAACATTGAAAAAATGGCCTATGGGGGTCGCGGTATCGCCCGCCTGGATGGATTTGTGGTCTTTGTGCGGGGCACGGTTCCCGGCGACAGGGTATTGGCCAGGATATACAAGAAAAAAAAGGATTATGCGGAGGCCGGTCTTGTAGAATTGCTGGCGTCATCACCTGATCGAATTGAAACGGCCTGTCCCTTTGCGGGCTACTGCGGGGGGTGCCAATGGCAGCATGTGACGTACCAGAAGCAGCTGGTGTTTAAGCGGGAACACGTGAAAGAACCCCTTGAGCGTATCGCAGGGTTAAAAAATGTGGCGGTTCAACCATTGCTCCCTTCGGAAAACATTTTTGGATACAGAAACAAAATGGAGTTTTCCTTTTCCGACAGGCGATGGTATCTTCCCCATGAGCTCCCCTTTAGAGAGAAGAACGAGGATTTTGCACTGGGGCTCCACGTGCCCGGAACATATCATAAGGTCATTGATATGGAGGCATGTTTGTTGCAGCGGCAGACGGGAAACCATATCCTGCGGGAAGTGGGGCAATACGTGAGGCAATCGGATGTGCCGGTTTATGGACTTAAAAGCCACAAAGGCTTCTGGCGTTATTTGACCATTCGGCATTCTGCCGCGTTTGACCAGTGGATGGTCAACCTGGTGACGTCAGAGGAAGATTTATCCACGGTTCAGCCATTGGCTGACCTCCTTTGCCAAAAATTTCCGAGTATCAAAACCGTTGTTAACAATATCAACGGGCGAAAAGCTTCCATTGCCGTTGGAGAGAAAGAGAAAGTTCTCCAGGGAGATGGGTTTATCAGCGACAAAATCGGCCCCTTCACTTTCAGGGTTTCGGCAAATTCGTTTTTTCAAACCAATACCGCTGCCGCTCTGAAATTGTATAACCAGGTGCTCCGTTATGCAAATCCAAAAGGCACGGAAATGGTACTTGACCTGTACAGTGGAACGGGAACCATTCCCATATTCCTGGCAGACAGGGTCCGCTCCGTAACCGGTATAGAAATCAATGAGAGTGCAACGGCGGACGCAAACCGGAATGCTTTTGAAAACGGTGTTCGCAACTGTCGGTTTGTATGCGGGGATATCCGCGAAAAACTTGGGACGACAGGATTCAAACCGGATCTTATGATCATTGATCCGCCACGTGCGGGAATGCACAAGGATGTGCTGGCTGAAACACTGGCCCTTGCGCCGCGCCGAATCATCTATGTTTCGTGTAATCCCACCACCCTGGCCAGGGATCTGGAAATGATGGTGGGGGACTACGCGCTAAATGAAATTCAGCCGGTTGATATGTTCCCCCATACCTTCCACATTGAGGCTGTTGCCAAGCTCACCCATCGAAAAAAATAGCCAAAGGTGGAAAAGGATTGACAAAACATAATTTTAAAAATAGACTACGCTGCTGAGTTAATTGGAAGATGTAAATCGCGTAAAGGGGGTGATTTTTAATGGCCGTAAGTTTATCAGTGTTTTTTTATTTTGCGAGACCTTACGGTCCTGGCAGATGCTGCATGCCCCCCAAACATACGAGAGCTTTTGAACTTTCATCGCATATACAACAGGTGGACCCCATACTGATATTGATATGACAGTGACCCACATATAAATGGTGAAAAATTAGAATCCGTCCGCTGTTGAAGGCGAGGAAAAGCATCTCTGTTGGTTGTGAGGTGTTTTTTTTTGAACCAGACAATTTTTTGCAAGATGAGGTTATATCCCTATGAAAGTAATTGTTCGTGATAATCAGATTGAGAAGGCGATTAAAGATTTAAAAAGGAAACTGACCAAAGAAGGGTTTTTTTCGGAAATCAAAGAGCGACGTTTTTATGATAAACCGAGCGTTCAGAAAAAGAAGAAACAGGCCAAAGCGGCAAAAAGACGACGAAAAAAAGTTAGAAGATTTTAGTGCCTTGTTTAAAAGCGAATACCTGAAAGGCATGCGGCGGGAAAGCCATCGTTTTGTGTCGTGTGTGATGTTTTTCACTTGACAAAATGAGGCGCGATCAGGTAAACAGCCCCAAGCTGTTGGCCCCTTAAATTTATTCAACCCATAACCGGATGTGAGAGGCTTACACCCATGAAAAACCCATCGAATTCCGCTGAAAACGGAACCCCATCACCCATTGGCGATCTGGTCCCGAAGTGGATCAATCTCAGTCTCATCATTCAGGATCTCAGTTTCCTTATCTTAGGGCTTATAGGCGCACTGATTGTGGGTTGGGTCGTTTTTCCCGCGTTGCTGTATTCCAAGCAGCCGCAGCCCATTAACTTCAATCATGCATTGCACCTTGATTCGGAAATAGTGGATGGCATCGAGGGGGATACGCCCCAGGAAAAATGTCAAAGCTGTCACGGTTTTCGAGAGGATGGCAGCTTTACAGGCATTCCAAAATTGGAAAAATGCACGGAATGCCACGATGATCCCGAATCTCCCCTGGGAGAAACGCCGGAAGAAAAGGCGTTCATGGCGGAATACGTGGAGCCTGAAAAGGAAATTCCCTGGCTGGTTTACTCAAAACAGCCGGACTGTGTTTATTTTTCACACATTGCCCACGTGAAAATGGGTAAAATGGAATGCGCCACCTGCCATGGGGATTTTGCCGGCAACGAAAAGCTGCCGTTGTATGTTAAAAACCGGTTAACAGGCTACAGCATCAACATCTGGGGAAAAAATATTTCCGGATTCTATCTGAACAAAACGTATGCAGATCGTATGAAGATGGACGATTGTGCCCGATGCCATACAGAAAAGGGACAGGAACAGAATAACGCCTGTTTCGTGTGTCACAAATAAGGGGAAGATGACCATGAAAATAACCAGAAGAAATTTCATCGCATCTGTCGTCGGCGGGGTCGTGGGGATTCA
>JAERTK010000243.1 GCA_016844935.1 Desulfobacteraceae bacterium
GCGGACAGCCTCATGAAAGATGCCAACGCCGTGATCGTGGAGGCCAACGGGTCCATGACGGATCTGACCCATTCCATGGATGAAATTTCCAAAGCGAGCGAAGAGACCTCCAAAATCATCAAGACCATTGATGAAATCGCATTTCAGACCAACCTCCTGGCGCTCAATGCGGCGGTTGAGGCGGCCAGGGCCGGCGAGGCGGGCGCCGGATTCGCGGTTGTGGCCGACGAGGTCAGGAACCTTGCCCTCCGGGCGGCTGAGGCGGCCAAGAACACGGCCGAACTCATAGAGGGTACGGTAAAGCGGGTCGATGACGGCACCTCCCTGGTGGAAAAAACCAACTCTGAGTTCACCAGGGTGTCGGAAAGCGCCGCAAAGGTGGGTGAACTGGTCAGTGAGATTTCCGCTGCTTCCTCAGAGCAGGCCCAGGGGATCGAGGAGGTGAACAAGGCCGTCACCGAAATGGACAAGGTGACCCAGCAGAACGCGGCCAACGCGGAGGAATCAGCCTCTGCTTCAGAGGAAATGAACGCCCAGGCCGAAGAAATGAAGAGCTATGTAAGTGAGCTGGTGGCCCTGGTGGGCGGAAAGGGGGGGCAGGCAAGCACGACCCACGCCCGCCCGGCGCCTAAAAAAAAGGCTCCCATACTCAAAAGGCCAACCCTCGGAAAAGCGAAAGCCCTAGCGGCGCCCGCAAAAAAACAGGCGGCTAAGAAGGAGTCGAACCCGGAAGAGGTCTTCCCTTTGGATGACAAGGACTTTCAGGATTTCTGATCTGCACCTTACACAATATGTTCGTTCCCACGCCCTGCGTGGGAACGAACGTTAAAGGAAAAAACGCTCTAAATAACTCAAGGAGGGAAACCTATGTGGAAAAGTATGTCACTACGTGTAAAGATCATCGGAGGGAGCTGCATTACTCTAATTTTAATGGTAATTCTGGGCATTATCAGCATCAATGCCACCGGCTCCCTGACAGAGACCGGCAAATGGGTTAATCACACCCACGAGGTGATTGGAGAAGCAAACAACATCCTGGCCTCCGCCGTCAACATGGAGACCGGCATGAGAGGCTATCTCCTGGCGGGCAAGGAGGGATTTCTCACCCCATACACCCAGGGAAAAGAGGATTTTCATAAAGAAATTGCATCATTATCCAAGACCGTGGATGATAACCCGGCACAGGTGCAGCTCCTTGGAGAGACCAGGGCAACCATTAATGAATGGGTGCAAAAAGTAACAGAGCCCACCATTGCGCTCAGGAGAGAGATCGGGGATGCAAAAACCATGAATGACATGGCGGCGCTTGTGCAAAAAGAGAAAGGGAAGGTCTACTTTGATAAGTTCCGGGGACAGATTGCCACATTCATCGGCAGAGAGGAAAAGCTCATGGAGGAAAGGCAGAAAACCGCCCGGGAGGCAACAAAACAAAATGACGCCAACGCCAAGCTAATAGCGGATACCACCAAGATCGTTAATCATACCTACGAGGTGATTGGAAAAGCCAACAACATTTTGGCCTCCGCCGTTGACATGGAGACCGGCATGAGAGGCTATCTCCTGGCGGGCAAAGAAGCGTTTCTTGCGCCATATGCAGCGGGCAAAAAGAAATTCGGCGAATTGGTCGCGTCACTGTCCAAGACCGTGGACGACAACCCGGCGCAGGTCAAACTGCTTTCTGAGATCAAGGCAAATATCGACGGATGGGTGGATAAGGTCACCGAGCCTGCCATCGCCCTTCGAAAAAAAGTGGGGTTCGGCACGGGAACAACCATGGATGATATCGCCACCCTTGTGGGTGCAGCAAAGGGGAAGGTCTATTTTGACACGTTTCGAGAACAGATCAATACCTTCATCGGTAGAGAAGAAAAGCTCATGCATGAGAGGCTGAAGAGCGCCAAAGACGCTACGGTCGCCGCGGCCGAGAACCGGAAATTGATCGCGGATACCACAAAATCGGTTGAACATACCCATCATGTGATTGCCGTAGCCAACGATATCCTGGCCTCCGCCGTTAACATGGAGACCGGATCGAGGGGTTATCTCCTCGCGGGCCGGGAAGGGTTTCTTGCGCCGTATACGGCAGGGATGAAACGGTTCGGTGAACTGGTGGTATCCTTGTCAGCCACCGTGAATGACAATCCCGCGCAGGTCAAGCTGCTTTCCGAGATCAAGGATACCATCGGGGAGTGGAACCGAAACGCCGTAGCACCCGCCATTGCCCTCAGACGGGCCATCGGTGATGCCAAGACCATGGACGATATGGCGGACGTGGTCGCGGAGGCAAAGGGAAAGGTCTACTTTGACAAATTCCGTGATCAGATAGCCACTTTCATCGGTAGAGAAACCAAGCTCATGAATGAAAGGCAGGCCTTTGCTGATGAAACGGCCAAAAACGCTTTCAATATGATCGTGGGCGGCATCATCCTGGCGGTTTTAGTGGCATTGGTTATCTCTTTCCTGCTTGCCGCTTCCGTCGCCCGACCCTTCAGGCAGATATTCCAGGGGCTGAAATCATTCAGCTCAGGCGAGCTTGATAGAACAAGAGCACAATTCTCCGAAGTTATTGACAGTTTGTCGAGCGGGTCGGAGCAGGTGGCATCCGCGAGCCAGCAGATGGCCGAGGGCGCCAGCGAACAGGCCGCATCCCTTGAGGAAACCTCTGCGTCCCTTGAAGAAATCAGCTCCATGACAAATTCGAATGCGGATAATGCAAAACAGGCCGACGGCTTGATGAAAGAGGCCGGTCGTATTGTGGCGGAGGCCAACAGCACCATGGGTGAGCTTACCATCTCCATGGATGACATCACCAAAGCGAGTGAAGAGACTTCCAAGATCGTCAAGACCATCGATGAGATCGCCTTTCAAACCAACCTTCTTGCACTGAACGCGGCTGTTGAAGCGGCCCGTGCGGGTGAGGCCGGTGCGGGATTTGCCGTGGTGGCGGATGAGGTCAGGAACCTTGCCCTCCGGGCGGCGGATGCGGCCAAGAATACGGCGGGCCTCATTGAAGGCACCGTCAAGAAGGTTAATACAGGGTCTGATCTGGTCCAAAAGACCAACGAGGCCTTCACGGAAGTCGCCGCAAGCGCCGCTAAAGTGGGAACGCTTGTTTCCGAAATAGCCGTCAGTTCCAAGGAACAGGCCCAGGGGATAACCGAGGTGAACACCGCCATGGGCGAGATGGATCAGGTCGTTCAATCCGCCGCCTCCGGGACAGAGGAACTCTCCGCCCAATCCGAAGAGCTGAACGGCTCGGTCGGGGTTCTGCTCGAAATCACCGAGGGCCAAAGCGGAGCAGGGAAAAGGAAGACGGCGGAACACCATGCGCGATCAAAGAAGCATGCTGCCCTGCCGGCTCCGCCCAAAAAGAAGAAGGACGTCAGCCCCGAGGAAGTGATTCCACTGGATGGCAAGGATTTTGATGATTTTTAGACCTAACCGTAGATCGTGCCTGAACAGAAACCCTGTTCAGGCATTTTTAGGGCTCGCCCAAGAATAACTTCCCGGAATTGCACCGGAAGGACACCGAAAATCTTGGTTTTACGACTAGGGCCTTAAAATTCTTTTGGACAATGGGTGTGTGATTATGAAGTTTATTCCCGAAAAGCTAAGGATTTTATTGGTTGAAGATGCCGCGGTTATGCGGAAGATTGAGTTGAAGGCGCTTAAATCCCTGGGGTTCCATGATATCTCAGAAGCCAAAGATGGTGATGAAGCCATTCTTGCGCTAGAATCCGATGATAACATTGATCTGGTCATCAGTGACTGGAACATGCCGAACAAAGGCGGATACGAACTCCTGGTGTGGATGCGCGCCCATGATAAGTTTAAAAAACGCCCCTTTATCATGGCAACGGGTGAAGGGGATATGAAGCAGGAAAAAAAGGCTGTTGATGCCGGGGTAAGCGGCTTCATTGCCAAACCCTTTAACGCGGACGAACTGAAAAAGAAGATTGATCAGGCACTCGGCACGGGAGAGACGGAAGAAGCGGTCCCCGAAAAGGAAAGGGTTCCGAGGAAAACCGCCTCCGGTAAGGCAAGGTTGAAGATCGCTCATATCCAGATCACGGATCATCTAATTCTGGGCGCTTTGAAATACCTGATCAAGAATGGTGAACTGACCCCCCAAACTTTTGAATTGGAAACCGAGTGTATGCCCGGCTGGAACCCCGTGCAGGAAGCACTGGGGAAAGGGACGGTTGATGCCGCCTGTATTCTTGCCCCCATGGCAATGGACCTTTTCAATTTCGGGGTTCCCATCAAGATGGTACTGCTTGCCCACAAAGGCGGCAGCATCTGCGTCCGCAGCGCACAGGGGGAATATCGTGAACCATTCCGGGATTTTTTCAGGAATAAGACATTCCTGATCCCCCATAAGATGTCGGTTCATCACATGCTCAGCCATATGTTTTTCAGCACCATCGGAATCAAACCCGGCATGGCGGGAGGCGAAGGGATTGATCTCAATTTTGAGGTGGTGGCGCCCATCAAAATGCCCGAATACCTCCACAGCAACCCCGATGCCTGCGGGTTTATGGTGGCGGAACCTTTAGGCACAAAATCGATTGCATCCGGGATTGCGGCCCAGCAGTTTCTCTCAAGCCGGCTATGGGAAAATCATCCCTGCTGTGTGGTGGCCGTAAGAGACGATTTCACCGCTCCTTACACGGATGCGGTCTATGAATTTACCGAGATGCTCGTACAGGCCGGCAAATTTATCGAGAACAGACCGGACACGGCGGCGGAAGTAGCGGTCTCCTTTTTAGACCCCCAAAAGATGCTGGGCCTGAAAGTCCCCGTTCTCAAAAACGTGCTGACGGAAGCGCAGGGCATCAAGACGGGCGACTTGTTTCCGTCTATGGAAGAGATCGACCGGATGCAGCGATACATGGTTGAGAAAATGGGTATCGGCGCCCTGATCGATGTGGAAAAATTCGTTGACCCGCGGTTTGCGGAAAGAGCCTGCAAAGACATGGCGGAAAGCAGCCTGCCTGCCACACTTCACGATACCCCCGCTGAAGTTATGGAAATCCTGCATAGTGCGGCACCAGGGGCCGAAAAGACGAAAAAGGCGATGTTGAGCATGGAAGGTAAATACCTCGTCTTTGCGCTTGGAACGCAGGAATTCGGCATTGACATCTCCAAGATCAGAGAAATCATCGGAAGACTCCCCATCAGAAGCATGCCCCAGGCGCCCCCGTTTGTGAAAGGGGTCATTAATCTGAGAGGCAAAGTGATTCCGGTAATGGATCTCAGGCTGAGATTCGGGATGGAGGAGGTGGCGACCACGGAGCGAAGCTGTATCATCGTATTGGAGTATATGAACAAGGGCGCCGTCACCAATGTGGGGGTCGCGGTGGATTCGGTTACGGAGGTCCTGGAGATCAAGACTTCTGAAATTGCGGACACGCCGTTTTTCGGCGCCGGCATCGATACCGCCTATATTCTGGCCATGGCCAAAACGGAGAGCGGCGTCAAAATTCTATTGGATATGGACCGGTTGCTCTAAAACCAATGTGCTCATTCCCTCGCTCAATGTGGGAATGAGTCGTTCCTGCGCGAGCATAAAGATTCATCATCGCTCCGCTTCCCCCTCCAATACTTCAATTCTACTATGGGCAAAAATTTCCTACAACATCTACAATAGTCAAATTTTTGGCTACTGAAATCGATACTCCACTACAGAAC
>JAERTK010000244.1 GCA_016844935.1 Desulfobacteraceae bacterium
GCTCCTTTCATTAATTTCCAACGCCGTTATAGTAAGATATCCTGATTTTTTTGTCTATAGCCTTTTTGCGAAAAGAAAAAATTTGATGCCGTCAGAAACCGTTGATTTACCGGCATGTTTGATTTCGTGCTTCAGAGCTGCGATCACTCCGGCCATTCGCACTCAGACAAAACCGCCACTTATAATTGGGGACAGACCACGTTTATTTTCGTTTACTGACAACAGTTTTTTCTTTGGTCGTTCAGCCTTTCCCGGAGTAAAAAAACGGGGTCTGTCACCTATTTCTCAAAAGATTCCGCCAACCAGATCGTATTCATGGGCTTCCGTAATCAATACGGGCATAATTTCACCCACAACCCCTTCTCCTTCGTTGATCAAAACCCTGCCGTCCACGTCAGGCGCCATGGTTGCCGTCCTTCCGGTCAGCAGGAGATCGGTTTCAGGACTTTCGCCCTCAACCAGAACCGGCAGTACCCGGCCCACCATCCGCTGATTGATTTTTTTTGAAATACCCCCCTGAAGCTTCATGAGCCGCGCCTGCCTCTCCAGGGCGATTTCGCCATCAACCTGATCGGGGAGGCGGGCCGCCGCCGTCCCCTTTTCCGGGCTGAAGATAAACACTCCCAGATGGTCGAATTGCGCCATTCTGACAAAATCACATAGTTCTTCAAACATCGCTTCGGTCTCGCCGGGAAACCCCACCATCAGCGATGTGCGAACATGGATGCTTCTTTTTCGATTTCGAATCATGGTCATCAGATGCCAGGGCGTTTTTTCCCCGGGGTTCCGGCCCATGGCGTTCAGAAGCACCGGATGGGAATGTTGAAAAGGCAGGTCCAGATAGGGGACAATCCGTTGGTTTTCATCCATAAAGTCCAGAACCGCTTCCGTCAGGCGGTTGGGATGGAAATAGAGCAGGCGGATCCACTCGATCCTCCTTATTCCACATAGCCCTTCCAGTAAATCCAGGATACGGCTTTTCCCGTAAATGTCTTCTCCGTAGCAGCTGGTATCCTGGGCCACCAGGTTGATCTCCCTGACGCCGCGGGTGGCCATTTTGGATGCCTCCTTGAGCAGGGATTCCAGCAGACGGCTCCGAAAGGAACCTCTGAGCTTGGGAATCATGCAGTAGGAACACCGGTTGGCACACCCTTCGGCAATCCTGAGATAAGCCGTATAAAATGGCGTCGACTGAACTTTAGGAAGGCCATGATCCGCCGAAAAAGCAGGGCGGCCGATGAGCATGGGTGCCGGGGGCTCATCAACATCCTGCAGAACATCTGCGATGCGGTGAAACTCACCGGTCCCCACCCAGCCGTCCACTTCGGGGATTTCCTTCAGTAATTTGTAACCGTAGCGCTGCACAAAACAGCCGGCGACCACCAATCTTCTGAGCATTGCTGTTTTTTTGAGTCTGGCCGCATCCAGAATGGTATCAATGGCCTCCTGAACAGCTTCTTGAAGGAAACCGCATGTGTTGATCACCACGTATCGAGCCTCTTCGATGTGGGGGACCACCTTGTAACCTTCGCGGTTGAGGATACCCAGTATGTGCTCGCTGTCCACCCGGTTTTTGGCGCATCCGAGGCTGATCAGAAAAAGAGATTTGTTCTCGTCCATGCAAAAATCCGGGATCTAACGGTTGACCCCGGCTCCGTTTCAGGATATGTGTGACTTTTGTTCGTTTTGTTATTCCCTATATAAGATTTTCATGATAATCACACATGAACCTCAAATAGCAATAGGGAATTTCAATCTATCCCACCACCCGTCTCAGAAAAAACACGCTCTTCACACGGCGTTTTGATTTCTGACATTTTTCTTGACAGGGAAGTGGTTGTATGGCAAGTAACAAATTTCACAAAGCGCATTATTGGATAAGAATAGATAATAGGTAGGCCGTCGGTACATAATTTTCTTCCCTGTAGCCTCGGCCCGCAATCTTAGTTGGAAACCACTAGCTCAAAATGCAGGAGACCATTGTTATGAGTGAACAAAAACCGAGAGGCCCTGTGATGATCATTGGCGGGGGTATTGCCGGAATCCAGGCAGCCCTTTCCCTTTCCGGCGCAGGCTATGGTGTACACCTGGTTGAACGCGCTGCGTCCCTGGGCGGCATGCTACCCAGCCTTCATCGAATCTATCCCTTATGTGCGTGCTGCAAGCTGGACCCCCGCATTGCCGCTTGCGATCAAGACCCCAACATTGAGGTTTTGCTGGATACCCAATTGGTCGAGTTTTCAGGGCAAATTGGCGATTTCAAGGTGACCCTGGAAACGGGGAGTGAAAAAAAACAGCTGGAAGTGGGTGCCGTGATACTGGCAACCGGAATCGAAACCTTTGACCCCACGGGACAGGACACCTATCCCTATGGCCTGAACCCGAATGTGGTGACCAGCGTCGAATATGAACAGCTTCAAAAACCACTTGGGCCCAATAGCGGCGTTCTCAAAAGGCCATCGGACGGCAAGACCCCGGAGAGGGTTGCCTGGCTCCAGTGTGTGGGCTCACGGGACATCAATCACTGTGATGCGCCCTACTGTTCCAGTGTATGCTGTATGTACGCCCTTAAAGAAGCGGTGAATACCAAGGAATTCGACGAAGACATTGAAACGACCATTTTTTACATGGATATGCGAACCCATGGAAAAAACTTTGAAGACTACCTGAACGATGCCGTTGAAAAGGATGTGCGTCTTATTCGCAGTCGCATCCACACGGTGGATACCGACACCGGCAGCGACAATCTCATGATCAGTTATGCCGACGAAAAGGGCGACGGCCACAACGAAACATTTGACATGGTGGTCCTTTCCGCTGGGCTCAGGCCCAGCAGCCAAACCGAACAGATCGCCAACATGGTTGGGCTCAACCTGACCCCCGATCAATTCATCATGACCGAGCCGTTCAAGCCTGTTTCCACAAACGTCCCCGGCATTTTTGTCTGCGGCGGCGCAGCGGGGCCGAACGACATCGGTCAGTCCGTTATTCAGGCGTCGGCTTCCGCCTCGGAAGTGGCGGCGGTCATCGACCCCGAACCGTTTGCATTACCGTTGGAATACCCGGAACCCGCAGCCGACGACGGCCAGGCACCCGCCATTCTGTTCGGCTATCAACTGTGCCCTGACATGGCACCGGGCATCGGGGAGCAGATAGACGCATACGCGTCAAAGGCGCCGGGCGTTACAACCACATTCAGCGTAAAGGGCGATATCCTCATGACCCTCAGCGCCAAGATCAAAGAGACCGGCGCCAACCGGTTGGTCTTCGCTTCCTGCACACCGGTCATCCACGAAAACCTGCTCCGGGAAGCATTGAAACTGGCAGGGATGAATCCCTATCTCTACGAAATGATAGACCTCCGGAACATGGATGAAAATACCCCGGGCACCCAGCTTCAGGACCGGATTCGCATGGGGGTGGCTCGCGCCGGTTTTCTCACGGCGCCCGCGCTTAAGCAAGTGCCGGTCACCCAAAGCGCCCTGGTTGTGGGCGGCGGCATTTCGGGCCTTGAAAGCGCACTGGCACTCTCCCGGGAAGGGTATCCCGTTACGGTGGTGGAAAAAGAGCCGGTACTGGGGGGCAACGGCCATCATATCCGTAAAACCTGGCAGGGCTATGACGTTCAAGCGCATCTGAAAGGGCTTGTGGACGCTGTCCTGCAGGATGAAAAGATCACAGTGATGACAGAAACCACAGTCAAGGCCAACCGGGGATTCGGCGGCAACTTTACGGCAACCGTAAACCAGAAAGGCACGCAACAGGACGTCTCCTACGGCGCAGCAATCCTGGCCCCCGGCGGAACCGTCAGCAAACCGGATGCCTACCTCTATGGTCAGCACAAGAACGTCCTGCTGTGGTCCGAACTGGACCAGAAGCTCATTAGTGACCCCGCCTCCGTGGAAAAGGCCGAAACGGCAGTGTTTATTCAGTGCGTGGGCTCCCGGGGAGACCTGGGTTGTGTTCATTGCAGCAACATCTGCTGTTCCTTTTCCGTTCGCGCGGCCGTGGACATGAAAGCCAAAAACCCGGAAATGAACGTTTACATTCTGTACCGGGATATGCGGACCTTTGGAGAGCGGGAACTCATTTACCGGGAAGCCCGGGAAAAGGGTGTTATTTTTATCCGCTACGAGCTGGAAAAAAAGCCTGAAGTTCAGGCAGCGGGTGACAAGCTGAATGTGGTGGTATATGACCAGGTCCTCCAGAAACCAATCCTGCTGGAGGCCGATTTGCTCTCACTTCAAACAGCAATTCAAGGCATAAACAATGCCGAACTGGCCGATATTTTCGGCGTTGATCTGGATCAAAACGGATTTTTTGCCGAAGCGCCGGAAAAACTACGGCCCGTGGACGCCACCAAAGACGGTATTTTCATCACCGGAATGGCAGCCTACCCCAAAGGCGTATCGGAGAGTATTGCACAGGGCAAGGCCGCTTCTGCCCGGGCGCTGGAATTACTTTGCCGGGATACGGTTCAAGTGGGCGGCCTGGTGGCCGATGTCAACACGGAGAAATGCGCCGTCTGCTGCACCTGCGTCAGGACTTGTCCGTTTCAGGTGCCGGTTATTGATCGTGAAATCGGAGCGGCCACCATTGATTCGTCCCTTTGTAAAGGCTGCGGCATGTGCGTTGCCGAATGCCCGGGAAAGGCGATATTTATGGCCAGCTGCAGTGATCAAATGCTGACCGAGGCGCCTTCGGTGCTTCTGGCAGCCCCATAGGGCGTTCATTGACGGCCGAGGGCACATTGCCGGTCGTCCCAGGAAAAACAGAACAATTGTCAATCATTCAAGGAGATGGTTATATGGATGACTTCAAACCTCAAATTGTCGCCTTTTGCTGCGCAAATTGTGCATCATCCGCCGCCAAGGTATCCCACGGCATGAAAAAGGCTTTACCGGATAATATTAAAATCATTCAAGTCCCCTGCACGGGGAGAATTGAAACCCTGCATCTTCTGAAACCCTTTGAAGAAGGTGCAGATGGTGTTTACGTGGCGGGATGTCAGGAAGACAGCTGCCAGTATATCAGCGGCATTACCAAGGCCGCCAAAAGGGTTACACAAGTCAAGGGCATCCTGGAAAGCCTCAGCATCGAACCGGAAAGGATTGATGTATTTCATATGAGTGCCGGAAAAGGCCAGGAATTTGTGGAAGTGGCGGACCAAATGGTCAACACCGTCAAGGAATTAGGTCCGGTCCTGTCGGCATAGAACTCATAAAAAGCTGCGAGGGATAACAATGATTGTTGCAGAATCAAAACCGACCAAGGAACTGCTTGAGATGGTAAAGGATTTTAAGAGAATCCTTGTGGTTGGATGCAAAGGTTGCGTAACGGTGTGTAATGTCGGGGGCGCCAAAGAAGTGGCCATCCTGGCTTCCACCCTCCGAATTTCCGGAAAGAAGGAAGGTCTGGATGTAATGGTGGGCGAACACACACTGGAACGACAGTGCGACCCGGAGTATATTAATGAACTCGAGGACGTCATAGGGGATTACGATGCGGTCATCAGCATCGCATGCGGTGTGGGTCCGCAGTTTCTTTCCGAAAAATACCCTGATACAAAGATTTTCCCGGGCGTCAATACAAAATTCATGGGCGGTGCCGTGGAACATGGTGTGTGGGCAGAACGATGCGCCGGTTGCGGCACATGTGCCATACACCTTTTTGGTGGTCTATGCCCCATTGCCCGGTGTTCGAAAAGCCTGCTGAACGGCCCTTGCGGAGGGTCCTCCGACGGAAAATGTGAGATCAGCAACGAAGTGGATTGCGTCTGGGATTTAATTGTAACAAAAATGATGGAACAGGATCGCCTGGACGAACTCACCGTATTCAGACCGCCCAAGAGCTGGACCACAGCACGCGATGGTGGGCCGAGGAAAATGATCAGGGAGGAACTGGTAAAATGAGCGAGCACAAAGCAGGAAGCAATCTGGAGAAAGTTTTGAGCGCGGGTCATTTCGCTTTTACCGGTGAATGCGGACCGCCGCAGGGCGCAAACGTGGAGCACTTGATTGAAAAGGCGAACCATTTGAAAGGATGTGTGGATTCCGTCAATGTCACGGACAATCAGACCGCCGTGGTACGCATGTCCAGTTGGGCCGCCTCCATTATTCTAATACAGCAGGGGCTTGAGCCCAATTTTCAAATGGTATGCCGGGACCGGAATCGCCTGGCCATACAGAGCGACATCCTGGGCGCCTATTCTTTGGGCATTCGGAATATGCTCTGCCTCTCAGGAGACCATCAGTCATTTGGAAACCATCCCGAAAGCAAAAATGTTTTTGACATCGACTCCATGCAGTTGATTCACACCGCCAAAACCATGCGGGATGAAGGGAAATTCCTGAACGGCTCGGAGGTCGATGTCGCCCCTAAACTTTTCATTGGTGCGGCCAGCAACCCCTTTGCGGAACCTTTTGATTTCAGGGTCTACCGCCTGGCCAAAAAGATCTCCGCCGGCGCTGATTTTGTTCAGACCCAGTGCATCTACAACATGGATAAATTCAGAGAGTTCATGAAGCGGGCTGTGGATATGGGTCTCCATGAAAAATGCCATATCCTGGCGGGCGTCACCCCCATGAAGAGCGTCGGTATGGCGCTGTACATGTCCAAACAGGTGCCGGGCATGGACGTACCCCCATCGCTGATCAAACGATTGCGGGGTGCCGGCAAGGGAAAAGTGGCAGAAGAAGGGATCCAGTTCGCACTGGAGCAGATAGAGGAATTCAAAGAAATGGAAGGGGTTGCGGGCGTGCACCTCATGGCCATTGAGTGGGAGCACAAAGTGCCCGAAATTGCTGAACGGGCGGGCATGCTGCCCAGACCCGTCGTATAAAAAGCGCCCACAATTCAGAACAAAAAACCCGAAAGAGACCGAAATTCCGTATCTTCCGGGTTTTTTCTTGAATTCAATTCATTATCCCCTATAATAGCCAAAATCTGAAACTCCCGTACGAGAAACCATAAATGATTATCAAAACGAAAACCGGAAAGCGTTTTGATACGGATCAAGACCTGACGGCCCCTGAAAGGCATATTCTACAAAAGCTTTTTGCTTGGGAAAGCATGTCTGGAAGCGTTTTGCAGTTTCGGGAAAAAAAGGAAAAAGCCCTGAACGACGGATGGAACGGTTCAGGACCCGTCTTTGCAGGCCCGGCCTTGAAAGCCATTTGCAAGGATATGGAAAAAAAGGTAGCCGCGCGGTTGCAGAAAGCATAATTCAAACTCTGTCTCTACGGCAGCCCTTGTCCAATGAGGTCCCATGAAATCCAAACCCCCTGCTCCTCCCAAACTGTCGGCATTAACGCCGGTTCTTGAAAAGGATCAGCATGACCTCCCCACATTCATCACAGCCATTGTGGGTGGCGGAAACGCCTGCTATGACGTCCTGAAGCAATATCAGGAAGGAAAACTTAGCCAGATGAACATGAAAATCATGGGGGTTTCAAGCCTGGACCCTCATGCCAAAGGCATTATCTATGCCGGAGAAATGGGCATTTTTACCACCCCCGACTACAATGACCTCTATGCCGTCGATGGCCTCAATCTGATCATTGAATTGACCGGTTCAGAGAAAGTTGAAAAAGACTTGCTTCGGACCAAGCCCAGAGGGGTAGCGCTGCTCGATCACAAAACCGCTAAAAAACTCTTTATCGCCGAAGCCCATTTGCAGGAGGAGGAGAGAACAAAGCAACACACCCAGGTTATTCTGGACTCACTTCCCTACCGTCTCATGGTGGTCAATGAAGACATGACCATCAATATGGTCAATGAAACATTTCTCAAAGAAAACAATCTCACCTACGAAGAAGCTCTGAGCAAGAAATGCTACAAAGTGCGCTATCAGCGCCAGTGGCCATGTTATGAAATGGGAGAGCGCTGTTACCTGAACGAAGTTAAAAAAACAGGCGAAACCGTCAGCACCATTCTTGAGGTCAAAACGGAAACAGGGGAGTCCCGTTTTGATGTGGTCACGGTTGCACCCATATTTGATGACCATGGAAATATCGTTCAGGTACTTGAAGCGGCCCGGGATATCACCGACAGGATCAGGCTGCAGCGGGAAGTTCAACAATCGAAAGTCTTCTTCCAGAATGTCATTCAAAGTTCGGTGGACGGAATCGTGATGGTTGACACCAAAGGCCATGTCCTGATTTTTAACGAAGGCATGGAACGATTGACCGGATATACTGCCGAAGAAATTATGGATATTGGCCATCTCAGCGCGTTTTACGACATTGACACTGCCAAAGAGAACATGGAGAAAATGCGCAGTGATCAACATGGTCCAGTGGGAAAACTAAATCCCACCACCATGAATATCGTCTCTAAATCGGGTGAAAAAATCCCTGTCACCCTTTCCGCATCCATCGTCAGAAGTGAAGGGAAAGAGATTGGAAGCGTCGGCGCCTTTACCGATATGCGTGAATTTCTTCAGATGCGCAGGGAGCTGGAAGATGCGCATCTTCAATTGGTGCAATCGGATAAAATCGCTTCTGTGGGAAGAATGGCGGCCGGCGTTGCTCACGAAATCAACAATCCCCTGGCCGGTGTGCTGATCTATGCAGAGCTACTCAAGGAGAAATTCAAAGACAAAACGGAAAGCCTGGCAGACATAAACGAGATCATCAAACAGACACTTCGGTGCAAAAAAATTGTCTCCGAGCTACTGGAATTCAGCCGGCAATCCATCGGGAAACAATCCGCTTTTGAACTGGAAAAACTCATTGACACCTGTTTAAACCTGCTGGTGAAACAGGCTGCTTTTCAGGATGTTCGCATATCCAAGGATATTGAACCGGGCATGCCCACCATGCTGGGAGACATGGGACAGATGCAGCAGGTCTTTACAAACCTTTTCATCAACGCTTCTGACGCCATGGAAGGGGTGGGAAAGTTGCATATCAGAGCTGAATACCTTAAAGAAGAATCGCGGTTTGTCATTCGGGTTTCCGACGAAGGTCCCGGGATACCCGTGGAAATGCAGGACAAAATATTTGATATCTTCTATACTTCCAAACCGGTGGGAAAAGGTACGGGCTTAGGCCTCAGTATTTCGCAGAACATTATTAACCTGCATGATGGCAGCATTCGATTTGAATGCCCCCCCGAGGGGGGAACCACTTTCATTATCGAATTGCCGCTGGAATCCTCCGGAGCTTCCGTGGAAGAACCCCTTTTTATTGGAGTGGATGAATAATGGTTGAAAACACACATGTTCTGGTCGTAGATGATGAAGAAGTTGTCAGAGAGGGCTGCCGTCGTGTGCTGACCAGCAAGGGATATGAGATTGCCACCGCTGAAAACGGGAAACGGGCACTGGAAATTCTCGCGGCACAAAAGATAGATATCATATTGCTGGACCTGAAAATGCCCGTTATGGGCGGTGAGGAAGTCCTTCTAAAGACCCGCGATATCTACCCAGAGATCCCTGTGGTTGTGATTACCGGCCATGGCACCGTGGATACAGCCGTGGAATGTATGAAAAAGGGCGCTTACGACTTCATTACCAAGCCTTTTCAAATCGACCAATTTCTGATCACGGTGGGAAGGGCCGCAGACAAACGGCACCTGGAATTGAAAGCCAGGCAGTTTGAGGCGGAAAACATCCGGAACCTCTATGACCTGAATCTGGAAAAAAGCCGGCTTAAAACCATCATCAACCGCATGGCCAACGGGGTGATGGTGACCAACCGCAATCTGGAAGTGGTGCTTCACAATCCGGCACTCATGCGATTGATGGAGATTGCCGAAAGACCGAAAGGGCCTACACCCATCTCGAAAATCATTAAAGATACCGCTCTCATTGACACGCTGAAACAGCTCCTGGGCGACGAAGAATCCGAGGGGGAATCCATCTCCCAGGAAATCCAACTGAAAAAAAATATCCTTCGGGCACTCTCTGCGCCGGCCATTGATCCGGACCGGACCGTCGCCGGAACAGTCACAGTCCTTGAAGATATTACCGCATTTAAACAGCTGGACCAGATGAAATCAGATTTTGTCAACATGGTGGCCCACGAACTCCGAAGCCCCCTTGTGGCCATTCGACAGATCAACAGTGTTTTGCTGGAAGGATTGGCGGGTCCCCTGGAAGAAAAGCAGCAAGACTTTGTCAGCAGGGGTATGAATAAAATCGATTCACTCCTGAACCTCATCAACGATCTTTTGGACATTGCCAAACTCGAAGCGGGAAAGTTTGTTCAACACCAGGTACCAACGGATATCAGCAACATCATCGAGGAGATCGTAGCTCTCATGGAACCAAGGGCACAGGAGCAGGGCATTGTTTTGAACCATTTTTTTGAGAACCTGAAACCGGTACAGGCGGACCCCAAGAAAATCGAAGAAATCTTCAACAATCTCATCAGCAATGCCATTAACTACTCCCCCGAAGGGGGCCGGGTCACCATCTCCGCCAAAGGTCTGGGGGAGTATATGGAAATACGGGTTGAAGACACGGGGGTCGGCATCACCAAAGAGGAGCTGCCTAAGATTTTCGATAAATTCTACCGGGTAAAAAACCCCAAAACCCGGCAGGTCATCGGAACGGGACTGGGATTGGCCATCGTCAAAGGGGTTGTGGATGCTCACCAGGGTTCCATCCAGGTGGAGAGCGTCCCGGATGTGGGCACAACTTTCAAGGTACTGCTCCCCATGATTGACAACAAGGGTTAGCCATGAGCCAACCGCAACATAATGAACGCTGAATGGCCAAAAGAAGAAAAATAGAACATGTGCTGATCGTCGATGATGAAGAGGTGGTCCGAAAAGGGATCAGCCGTGCCCTTGCCAACCGCAACATACATGCCACCGAGGCCCTGAACGGAAAAGAAGCTCTGGCACGCCTCCAGACCCGTTCTTTCGATCTGGTCCTTCTGGATATTAAAATGGAGGATATGGACGGCATTGAAGTCCTTCAACAGATCCGTCGAGACGATCCGGAAGCAAACGTGGTCATGATTACCGGATATCCCACCATCGCAACGGCGGTCCACTGTACAAAACTGGGGGCCCTGGACTATTTAACCAAACCCTTCAGCCTGGATGACCTGGATGCCGCCCTGAACAAGGTCCACAACAAAAAGGCCGTGGAGGGAGAATCGACCCCTGCACGCCCCGGCATAAAACAGGATTCAGCCAAACGCCTCATCGTGGGCCAAAGCCCGCCCATGCGGAAAATTTTTGAAAAGATCGCCCGGGTTGCCCCCACTGAAAGTTCCGTGCTCATAAGCGGCGAAAGCGGCACCGGAAAAGAACTGGTAGCGCGCGCCATTCACGCCAACAGCAATCGAAAAGACATGGAATTTGTGGCGGTGGACTGTTCCGCGCTGGTGGAAACGCTCCTCGAAAGTGAACTTTTTGGTCATGTAAAGGGCTCATTTACGGGGGCCCATCAGACCAAACACGGCCTCTTTGAACTGGCCAACCATGGCACCTTTTTCTTCGATGAAATTACAAACCTGAGCCTCAAAATTCAGGCCAAACTCCTGAGGGTCATTCAGGAACGGGAGTTCATGAAAGTGGGCGACCAACATCGCATAAAACTGGATGTCCGCATCATCGCCGCTTCCAACACCCCACTTCCCGAAGCCATCCGGAACGGGACATTCAGAGAGGACCTGTTCTATCGGCTCAGCGTTGTACCCCTGGAGCTGCCGCCCCTCAGGAACAGGAGAGAAGATATCCCGCTTCTCATTGAACATTTCTTAGAAAAACTGAGCCGAAAAATGAAAAAGCCGACTCCGACGATATCCCCCGAGGCGGTCGGCGTGTTGAAACAGTACCCCTGGCCCGGGAACGTCCGAGAGCTTGAGCATGCCATCGAAAGGATCCTTATCCTTGAAGACACCGACATCATACAGGAAAGAAACCTTCCTTCCTATATTATCCAGAGGCAGGGGGACCTGCAGATTTTCCCCGAAGACCCCATCACCCTTGAAGAGCTGGAAAAAAAATACATCGCCTTTGTGCTGAAAAAGACGAAAGGGAAAAAGATCGAAGCAGCCAGAATCCTGGGCATCAATCGCAAAACCCTTTCCGCCAAAATCAAGAAATACGGGCTACAATGAATCTAAATATTTCATACTGAAGCAGACTGCCCCCGGAATTCCACAATTTACAGGTTCTGAAGGATTGGAAGGAGAAAGGACGCGGAGCGTCCGGAAATGCATCCCCACGCGGAGCATGGGAACGAGGGGGAAAAAGAGAGGTGTATTATGTTCAAACTTACGGATTATATTCCCAAAGCGAAGCTGAAAACATTCTGCCGGAGACATCATATAACCAGGATGTCTCTTTTTGGCTCTGCTCTGCGTGATGAATTAATGCCGGGCAGTGATATTGACATTCTTGTGGAGTTTGACAAAAACCATATGCCGGGGTTGTTTGATATTACACGAATGGAAATAGAATTATCCACGACCATTGGCAGCAAGGTGGATTTAAGAACACCAGAAGATTTAAGCCGATACTTTAGAGACGATGTTGTAAGAACTGCCGAGGTGCATTATGAAGAAGCCCGATGATAAAGTTAGGTTGAAACATATGCTGGATGCAGCTTTAGATGCGAAAAGATTCTTAGGCAAAGCAACGTTTGAAGAATTACAACGTGATAGAAAGCTTGGAAATGCCATTGTCCGCTCATTGGAAATTATTGGTGAAGCAGCCACAAATATTACAAAAACTACACAGGCAAAGTATCCTGAAATAGAGTGGACTGTTATCATCGGAATGAGAAATCGTCTTATACATGCCTATTTTGATATTAATTATCATATTGTCTGGCAGACAGTTAATGAAAACCTGCCGCCTTTAATAGAACAATTGCAATCAATTTTAAAAGAAAATAAATGACGGGGAGGCGTTTCGCTTGCTTCACATATTTATCGATGCTGATGCGTGCCCGGTCAAACAGGAGGTGTACCGCGTGGCAAACCGATGTGGCCTTGATGTCACATTGGTGGCCAACTCCCGGATGCGAATCCCCAGTGAACCATGGATTGCACTCGAAGTTGTAGAGAACGGATTGGACGCGGCGGATGATTGGATTGTCGAACACGTGCAGCCTAGCGGCGTACTGAATGATGATATTATTGTTCGGACCGGGCCCGAACAATATGAGGGTTCACTCAAATTTCCCCATACGCGATAATTTGATCTTACCGGCAGGTCCATGAAAGGCTGGGTCATGGTGTCCCACAAAGGACACGAGTCGGATGAAGGTTTAGCAAACTGGGTTAAAAAAGGAGTCAATTTCACTTTATCTCTACCGCCCAAACAATCCAAATAAATTGTTTCCGCGCATCCAACGGGTAATTTACTCCCATTTGAGGCATTTTTACCTATAAATTTATTTCTCACGTTATATCCAATATTTAAACTACAGATCCGTCAATTTCTGCGACAAAATACCCCAAACCCGCCTGCGATGCCTTGGGTTCCTTTATTGGCATCAACCCGTTGATTTCCATAGTAAACGCCAAGTGTATTAATAACAGGCACGATATTTGCTAGACTAGGGAGATTCAAAAGCGGAATCCCTTTAGTGAATTCTCATTTGGGTTTCCGTGAGCCACGTCCAACGGGAACACAACCACTCAGGGATATGGACGCAAACAAAACGATCCTCATTGCGGAACAGGCTGGAAACACCCCCAGGGAGCTGGAGATATTTGCAGAGGAGCGAGGATTCGAACTGGTGAAGGCCGATAACCTGAAGGATGTGCTGCTGACCCTTCAGGAAAACCGAATCGACTCCCTGGTGCTGGACGCGGCCTTGCTGGCAGAGGACTGCGGGTTTATTTCCGTAATCAAAGGGATGGAAAAAAATCTGCCCATCATTGTTTGCGCGGAAAAAAATACACCTGAATTGGAAAGCGAAATTCGTAAACACCAGATTTTCTATTACCATATCAAATCCTTTGGAATCGAAGATCTCGTAATGGCCATCGCCAACGCTGTTAACGGGTTATCTCATTAACTTGGAGGTCCGGACCATGCCGTTAAAGGAAAAAATTGTTGATGAAAAATTTATTGTTCTGGGAGAATTCGAACCACCAAAAGGCGCTGATTTTGAGTCCTTTGTGAAAGATGCCAACCTTGTCAGGGGTCGGGTGGACGCTCTGGTGGTACCGGAAATGGCCAATGCAGTGCTGAAGGCCAGTTCTCTGGGGGGTTGCGCCTGTCTTGAAAGGGAAGGGATTGAATCGGTGCTTCAGGTCTGCTGCCGGGATCGCAATCGCCTTGCCCTTCAGGCGGATATCCTGTCCGCGGCCGCCCTGGGCGTCGGAAACATCATGGCGGTCAGTGGGGTTGAGACCCAGTTCGGGGACCATCCCCATTCGAGGGTCGTCAACGATCTTAATCTGGTGGAATTGATTGAAACCCTTAAAACCCTGCAACAGGGAAAAGACCTGGCCGGCGTGGAACTGAGGGGGACCCCTTCCTTTTCAATCGGATCCACCATTGATGCCGGCGCCACGGGAAACCTGCTGGATATTGAAATGGAACACCTTGAAAAAATGATGGCCAGCGGCGTGGACTACGTCATCACCAATCCGGTTTTTGACCTGAGGCGTTTTGAACAGTTCGTGAAACGGGTGGATACATCCAAAATTGCCGTGCTGCCCACCGTACTACTGCTGAAATCCGCCGGCATGGCCCGTTATATTGATCGTAATGTGAGGGGAATTTCCATCCCACAGGATACGATCCGGGGCATACAGAAAGCACCGGACAAAGTTCAGGAATGTACCCGAATCGCGGCTGAAACCGTAAAACAGATTAAAGCAATGGGAATGGCCGGCGTTTTAATTTCCACAGTCGGTTGGGAAAGCAAGCTGCCCTTAATCCTGAATGAGGCACAGATTTAAATATCGGAAAGGAAACCTAAATCATGTCCAATACCCAGTCTCAACAGAAGTCAGGATCGGTAATGGTTGTCGGTGGCGGTATCGCCGGCATGCAGTCGGCCCTGGACCTGGCCAATTCAGGTTACCGTGTTCAGCTCATTGAAGCATCTTCAGCCATTGGGGGGATCATGTCCGAACTGGACAAGACGTTTCCCACCAATGACTGTGCCATGTGAATTATCTCGCCTAAACTGGTCGAGGTCGGCCGGCATCTCAACATTGATTTAATCACCTCCGCAGAGGTGAAAAAAGTAGAAGGAACCCCGGGGAACTTCAAAGTAACGGTTCAGAAGGCGCCTCGCTTTATCGATGCAGCCAAGTGTACCGCCTGCGGGGATTGCGCCGAAGTATGTCCCGTGGATCTGCCCAATGAGTACGATCAGGGACTGAGCCAAAAGCATGCCATTTTCAAGAAATACGCTCAAGCCATTCCCAGCGCCTTTGCCATTGCCAAAAGGGACACCGCGCCCTGCAAGGCAACGTGTCCCGCACGTGTGAGTGTACAGGGATACATTGCCCTGATCAAACAGAAAAAATACGGAGAAGCGTTGGCGCTGTTCAAAGACGCCCATCCTTTCCCCGGCATCTGCGGCAGGGTCTGCCATCATCCCTGTGAAGGGATCTGCACCCGGACCGATGTGGATAAGCCCCTGGCCATTCAATATCTCCACAGATTCCTGGCAGACGTGGACCTTAAAAATGAAACACCCTACGTACCGGAAAAACCGGAACCCCGGAATAATAATGTGGCGGTGATCGGATCGGGACCGGCGGGTCTTTCAGCCGCTTATTTTCTGGCGTTAAGGGGATACCCCGTTACGGTATTTGAAAAGCTTCCCGTTGTGGGCGGCATGATGGCGGTGGGCATACCTGCCTACCGGCTTCCGCGAGACATCATCGAAGCCGAAGTGAACACCATCGAAGCACTGGGTGTAACCATCAAAACCGGCGTCACCTTCGGCGAGGACATTACCCTTGAAAGCCTCAAGGTAGATGGGTTTGAAGCTGTTTTTATGGCCACGGGCCTGCACTTAAGCCGTAGACTCAACGTGGAAGGCGAAGACGCTCCCGGCGTCATGGAAGGGGTTGAGTTTCTGCGGGATGCCGCCTTGGAAAAAGAGGTAACCTTAGGCGACCGGGTAATTGTCATCGGCGGCGGCAATGTGGCCATCGATGTGGCTTTGAGTGCCAAACGTCTCGGTGCAAAGGAAGTGTCTCTGGTTTGCTTGGAAAAGCGCGAAGAAATGCCGGCATGGGACTACGAGATTGAAGAGGCCCTGGAAGAAGGGGTGACCATCATCAACAGCCTGGGTCCCAAACAGTTCCTTAAAAACGAGGGACGGTTTTCGGCTGCGGAATTCAAGCAATGCACCGCTGTATTTGATGATCAGGGAAATTTTAACCCCAGTTACGATGAAGCGAACCTGACCGTTTTAGAAGGTGACAACGTCATCGTGGCCATCGGACAGGCAGCGGATCTCTCTTTTGCAGACAAGGACGGCATTGCCGTTACACCGAGGGGCGGGCTTGAAGCGGATCCGGTCACCCTCGAAACGCCCCTCCCCGGCGTGTTTGCCGGAGGTGATGTGCTTTATGGTCCCAAGTCCGTGGTGGAAGCGGTTGCCAGCGGAAAAGAAGCCTGTGAAAGCATTCACCGCTTCTTAAACGACCTGGATCTGAAATCGGATAGAGAACATGACGATTCATATGAAAAGCCGGATGTCTCGGGGGAAGCGCTCATTAAAAGAGAGGAAATGCGGGCCCTGTCCCTGGAGGAACGTGACGGTAATTTCAAAGAAATCGCCCTGGGGTATAGCGAACAGGAGACGCTATCCGAAGTGGAACGCTGCATCAAATGCGGTATCTGCTCCGAGTGCTACCAGTGCGTCACCGCTTGCAAAGCTGAAGCGGTAACCCTCATCACCCACGAGGAACAAGCGGAAACCCTGGAGCTCACAACAGGATCCATTATTCTGGCGCCCGGGTTTCAGCCTTTTGACCCGTCAACATTTGACACCTATCATTATACGGATCATCCCAATGTAATGACATCCATGGAATTTGAGCGGATTCTCTCGGCCTCCGGCCCCACCATGGGTCACTTAACCAGGGTTTCGGATCACGCGGAACCCAAGAAAATAGCATGGTTACAGTGCGTGGGCTCCCGGGATATCAATCGCTGCGATCACTCATATTGTTCTTCCGTATGCTGTATGTACGCCATCAAAGAGGCGGTCATCGCCAAGGAACACGGGGGGAGCGATCTGGATTGCGCCATCTTCTACATGGACATGCGGACCCATGGAAAAGATTTTGAAATCTATTATAACAATGCCAGGGACAAACACGGGGTGCGGTTTATCAGGTCCCGTGTACACACCATCGACCCCAAACTGGATGATGACAATCTGATCCTGAGATACGCCACCGATACCGGCGAGTTCATCGAGGAAGAGTTTGACATGGTGGTCCTTTCGGTCGGCATGGAAATATCGCCCCAGGTGGTCACGCTTGCTGAAAACATCGGTGTGGACGTCAACGAAGACAATTTCTGCAGCACTGAAACATTTCACCCGGTCAATACCTCTACCCAAGGCGTCTACGTGTGCGGTGCTTTTCAGGGGCCCAAAGATATTCCCCAATCGGTGGTGGAATCCAGTGCGGCCGCTTGTGCCTCGGGCATGATCCTGAGCGAATCGAGGGGTACCGAGATACGGGTCAAAACCCTGCCCGATGAAATAGATGTGGCGGGTCTTGACCCCCGTGTCGGGGTATTCGTATGCAACTGCGGCATCAACATCGGGGGTGTTGTGGATGTTCCGGGCGTGGCCGAATATGCCGCCTCTCTCCCCAACGTGGTCCTTACGGATCAGAATCTGTTCACCTGTTCACAAGACACCCAGGAAAAAATCAAGGAAGTGGTCCGGGAACACAGTCTCAACCGGGTGGTGGTAGCCGCCTGCTCTCCCACCACCCATGAAGCGCTTTTTCAAGACAGCCTCGAGGAAAGCGGTCTCAACAAATATCTCTTTGAGATGGCCAATATCCGTAACCATAATTCCTGGGTTCACCGGGACGACCCGGAAGCCGCAACCAATAAGGCCAAGGACCTGATCCGCATGGCCGTTGCCAGGGCTTCCCTGCTGGAACCGCTCAACGCCAGGACCATCACCGTCAACAAAAGAGCACTGGTAATCGGCGGCGGCATCGCCGGCATGACCGCCGCCCTGGGGGTGGCGGACCAGGGGTTTGAGGTGGTACTCGTTGAGAAAAACCCTCAACTGGGCGGCCTTGCCAGGGAACTGACCGATACCATCGAGGGGGATGACATCCAGGCCCACCTGTCCGACGTGGTGGCACAGGTGGAACAGAACGAAAACATTCAAGTGTTGACCGAATCCCTCATCGTCGACTTCAATGGTTTCAAGGGGAATTTCACCACTGAAATAATGGTGGGCCCGAGCATGTATCAACGGGAGATCGACCACGGGGTGGTCATTCTGGCCACGGGTGCCCAGGAGTACAAACCTACCGAATTTCTCTATGGAGAGGATGACCGGGTTATCACCCATCTTGAACTGGACCGGCGACTTTACGAAAGGGGCACGGAAGGCCTGGATCGGGTGATCATGGTTCAGTGCGTGGGCTCCAGAAATGATGAGAACCCCAACTGCTCCCGCATCTGCTGCCAGAGCGCCATTAAGAACGCCATTCAGATCAAGAAACTGAACCCGGAAACGGATGTGTATATTCTCTACCGGGACATTCGTACCTATGGACTCATGGAAGAGTACTACCGTGAGGCCAGACGTCTGGGGGTCCTCTTTTTCAGGTTCGAAAAAGACCGGCCGCCCCAAGTGGAAAAAGGGGAAGATGGGCTCATGGTGCGTTTCACGGACCATGTTCTGCAACGGGAGATCCAGGCGCCTGCCGACCTTGTATCCCTCAGTACCGGGATGCGCGCGGACGATAACGAAGAGCTTTCAACCATTCTCAAAGTGGCCCGAAACGAATTCGGATACTTTATGGAAGCGCACGTAAAGCTGCGCCCGGTGGACATGGCCAGCGATGCATTCTTCGTATGCGGCACGGCCCACAGCCCGAAACTCATCACCGAATCCATCAGCCAGGCCATGGCCGCTGCCTCAAGGGCCGTCACATTCCTGGCACAGGATGAGATCGCCCTTTCGGTGGTCACCGCCTCGGTAGACCAGGACAAATGCGCCGCCTGCCTCGTCTGTGTACGGTCCTGTCCCTACGATGTTCCCAGGATCAATGAGAATGGCGTCAGTGAGATCGATCCGGCTCTGTGCCGCGGCTGCGGGGTGTGCGCCTCTGAATGCCCGGCCAAAGTGATTCAGCTGGATTGGTATGAAGACAATCAAGTCATGAGCAAAGTGGAAGCTTTATTGGAGGGAGTGCTGTAATGGACAATTTCGAGCCGATTATCATTGCCTTTTGCTGCCAGTTTTGAGGCTATACCGCCGCGGACCTGGCAGGTTCCATGAGACTTCAATATCCCAGCAACGTCAAGATCATCAAACTGCCCTGCACCGGGAAAGTGGATCTGATCCATCTGCTTCGTTCCCTTGAAAAGGGCGCCGACGGGGTTTGTGTGGTGGGCTGCATGGAAGGGGCCTGCCAGTATACCAGCGGCAACATTCGCGCCCGAAAACGGGTGGAAGAAGCTCAGAGAATCCTTGACAGCATCAAGATTGGAGGAGAACGGGCACAGATGTTCAACCTCTCCTCCAGTGAAGCACCGCTGTTCGTCAAAAAAATCTCTGAATTCACCGAAAAATTAAAAGAGATGGGACCCAACCCCATGAAAACAGCCATGAAACGGGCTGCATGAAACCTTATTGATTTGAATACCCACAGGAGGGAATTTCATTATGATTGTGGCGAAAAGAAAGCCCATAGAGGAGATCATTGAGGAAGCCCAGACGTACGAAAAGATACTCATGGTTGGATGCAACGAATGCGTTACGGTATGTGAAGCCGGGGGCAAGAAGGAAGTGGCGGTACTGGCCTCAGCCCTTCGCATGCATTTCATGAACCAGGGAAAAGACGTGAAAATCGATGAGATCACCTTGGAACGTCAGTGCGACCACGAATACCTGGAGGAATTGCGAAACCAGATCGACCAGTATGATGCGGTCATATCGCTGGCATGCGGTGTGGGGGTTCAGTTCATGGCGGAGAAATACATGACCATGCCCGTCCTGCCCGGCGTCGATACCTGTTTCATGGGTGTTACCGAAGAAAGGGGCGTGTGGTCTGAGCGGTGTCAGGGGTGCGGCAGCTGCATGCTGGCCAAAACAGCCGGCATCTGTCCGGTTTCCCGCTGCGCCAAGCGGCTTTTTAACGGGCCCTGTGGCGGATCCACCGGCGGCCATTGCGAAATCGACAAGGATGTCATCTGTGGCTGGCAGCTCATTGTGGACAGGTTAACACAGCTGGACAAACTGGATGACTATGAGATCCTCGCGCCCATAAAGGATTGGTCCACGGAGCGGGCTGGTGGCCCCAGAAAAGTGGTCAGGGAGGATGTAATGCAATGAAAACAAAAACACCCAGCAAACTAGAAAAGATTCTAGCCGCCGGAAATCTGGCGGTTACGTCGGAATGTGGTCCGCCGAGAGGAAGCGATCCGGAGGCGATCACCAAAAAGGCTGAAATGATCAAGGATCATGTGGATGCCATCAACATCACGGACAACCAGACCAGTGTCGTGCGCCTCTCCAGTCTGGCCTCCTGCATCCACCTCAAACTCATGGGCGTGGAGCCGATCCTGCAGATGGTGGTGAGGGATCGTAACCGCATCGCGCTTCAAAGCGATATCCTGGGAGCTGCGTCTTTTGACATTCATAACATTCTGTGCCTTTCAGGGGATCACCAACAGTTTGGAGACTCTGCCCAGGGACAGAATGTCTTTGATATCGACTCCATGCAGTTAATCCAGACGGTGAGACACATGCGGGACGAAGGCAAATTTCTGGGGGGTGACGACATCAAGAGACCTCCCAACATGTTTGTGGGTGCGGCCGCCAATCCCTTTGCGGATCCTTTTGAAATCCGAACCCCCAGACTGGCCAAAAAAGTCGCGGCCGGCGTCGAGTTTATACAAACCCAGTGCATCTATAACCTGGATAAATTCGAGCTGTGGATGCAACAGGCCCGTGACCGCGGTCTCCACGAAAAAACCTACATCATGGCTGGGGTCACCCCTTTCAAATCCGCAGGGATGGCCAAATACATGAAAAACCGGGTTCCGGGAATGGATGTGCCGGATGAGGTCGTCAAACGGATGGCAGGCGTTCCCAAAGAGAAACAGGCGGAAGAAGGGATCGACATCTGTGTTGAAACCATAGAGCGGTTGAAGGAATGTGAAGGGGTCAGCGGGTTTCATATCATGGCCATTGAATGGGAAGAAAAGGTGCCGGGAATTGTTGAACGGAGCGGACTTTATCCAAGGCCTGAAGTGTAGGGAAGAAAGATACACGTATTGATGCAGGTTTTTTCCAGAATAAGCTTGCAACAGCCGATGATATACGGTATCCATGCGACTGCGATTTGTGATGATTGGTAATAAGGAGGTTTTGTTATGGACAACAAATATGTTCTGGTGGTTGATGATGATCCTGATCTGGTGGAAACCGTCGCCATGATGCTGGAAAGCAAAGGATGCGAGGTAGGAAGGGCTTACGACGGCGTAGAAGGGGAAGAGTCCATAAAAGAAAGACGTCCAGACCTGGTCGTTCTGGACGTAATGATGCCCCGAAAAGACGGGTATGTGCTTTGTGCCGAGATGAAGGCAAACCCGGAGCTGGCAGATATCCCGGTAGTCCTTCTGACTGCCGTGGGAGAAGCCGTTCCCACGACCACTTACACCCATGCCGACGGCATGTCCACTGAAGCGGATGACTATATCGCCAAGCCCATTGATACGGAAGGACTGTGGGGGGTCGTCAGCGACCTGCTCTAAAACATCGTAGAGACAAGGCATGCCTTGTCTCTACTACCCCTGAACTTTTGAACCTTTCTTTGAACTTTCATGTCTGATCCCGAAAAGCTGGGTGGTTTTAAAGTCTTGAAGGAGGCGGTGCTCCTTTCGCTCGCCTCTTTTAAAGCTGACGTCCGCCTGCCTGTGACATTGTTCCGCATCCTGGCTGAAAATGAAATCAATCTACCCTATGTAACCTGTGTTCTGGAAAAATCCGGGAGATGGCAGGTCAACATGGCCGTTGACTTCAAAGACGCACGGAAGGCCGGCAAGCTTTTGTTGAAAACACTCGGCATAAGACCCGACCGACAATCGAGCGCAGCGATCCTCTCCATATTCCCCCACCGAAAAAAGCCCGCCATCACGGGCGCCCTCTTCGAGGCCTTTGGCCGTGAGGGAATCCATCCGCAGGCCGTGGCCCATTCACCTTCAGCCATCTCGGCGGTTATGGAGGAGCAGTTACTGTTACAAGCCAGCAGCTCCCTTTTCGGCCCGTTCGCTTTTGGCGCTTATCGAACACCGGCAGACTGGAAACTGGCCCAGAAAGGAAAAGAAAAACTTTTCAAGGAAGTGGTCGCCACCTACCAGGAGAAACGCCCGAAAGTATACGGTCTGGAATACCAGGACCATCAGGAACTGTTGCACATCGCAATGGGACCCTCAAACGTGAAAGCCCTGGGGGCCACTTTTGAAGGCATTTCCCGACATGGACTTGATCTCACATTCCTGGTGGCATACCGGTCCCGGAAAAAATCAGATGCCATGGATCTCTGCCTGCCCTTGACAAAAAGGGGATCCAACAAGAATGATATTGCCCGTATCCTTGACCCGTTACAGATCGAAACCCGTGATCCCGTGGGAACATTCTCCATGAATGGCCCCCATTTCGGAGACCGATACGGTATCATTTGGGACCTGCTCAAAGCCCTCGACACGGCCGGCATTGATCTTATGGGGCTAAGTTGTACCATCGCTTCCATTACCGGTGTCGTCCCCTCATCCCAACTGGCATCAACCATTGAAGCCATTCAGAATTATTTTGATGTGCCGTCCGTCTTTGAAACGGATCGAGAATACGAATAAAGCGCACCTTAAAAACCGCTTTGTGGTTGACATGTGAACCTTGTTTTGTCTATATGTCCCTGTAGAATCTCAAATTTCATATCGGAGGAGTTCATAATGGTTCCAGCCTTGCTCGTCATGTGTGGTCTGGGAGCGGTATTGGGCATTGTACTTAGCCTCGCGTCCAAAGTTTTTTATGTATATGAAGACCCGAGAATCGGTCAGGTGGAAGACTGCCTGGCCGCCGCCAACTGTGGCGGATGCGGTTATGCGGGTTGTTCCGCGGCAGCGGTTGCCGTGGTGGAAGGTCAGGCGCCCGCCAATGTGTGTATTGTGGCTGGAGACGAAGCCACCCAGGCCGTCGCAGCCATCATGGGGATGGCCGGAGGGCTTGTGGAAGCGTCTTCCTGCTCCAATCCCTGCACCGGTGGGGACCGTGCAAAAGTTCGTTATCTCTACGAAGGGATTCCCTCATGCCGGGCACAGATGATGCTGGATGAAGGCAAACGTGAGTGTGACAAGGGGTGCCTCGGTTACGGGGACTGTGTAAAGGCCTGTCTGTTTGACGCCCTGAAAATAGGGCCGGAAGGGTTCCCCGTTGTGGACGAAGAAAAATGCGTGGGATGCGGCGCCTGTGAGCGCACCTGCCCCAAAGACATACTCACGGTTAAAACCCCGTCCGAACGTCTGCTGCATTTCAATGAGCAAGAGGATTCTCTGGCACCCTGCCGGCAGATTTGTCCGGCCCAGATCAATATCCCCTTGTATATCGCCCAGATCCGGGAAGGCGATTATGAGGGTGCCGTTCATACCATACGCGAACGCAACCCCTTGCTCCTTTCCTGCGGCAGGGTTTGCCCCCACCCTTGTGAAGACAGTTGCCGCCGCGGGGTGGAAGACGAACCGGTTTCCATCAACCAGTTGAAACGCTTTGCTGCCGATTATGAGATGAATTCGGGCAAACGGTTTCCCGTTTCCGTGGCGCCTCCCACCGGAAAAAAGGTCGCTGTCATCGGCGGGGGTCCGGCCGGTTTAAGTTGCGCCTTTTTCCTCAGGCGGATGGGTCACGACGTGACCATATTCGAAGCAATGCCCAAACTGGGGGGGATGATCCGATACGGCATTCCGGAATACCGACTTCCCAAGAAGACACTTGACTGGGAAATTGAAGGCATACTCAATCTGGGGATCGAAAGCCATACCCGGGTGAAATTCGGTCATGATTTTGACCTGACATCTCTCGTGGCCGCGGGATACGATGCCATTTTCATGGGTATCGGCGCCTGGAAGGATTCCCTGCTGCGGGTAGAAGGGGAAAACCTGGAAGGTTGCTATACGGGCATCGATTTTCTTTCCCGCCTGGCCGGCGGCGAGATGTTGCCCATGGGAGATACGGCGGTGGTCATCGGCGGCGGAAACACCGCCATCGACTGTACCCGGAACCTCCTTCGATATGGCGCCAAAAAAGTCTACCTGGCGTATCGAAGGACCCGGAAAGAGATGCCGGCCAACCCGGTTGAGATCGAGGCTGCCGAACACGAAGGCGTGGAATTTATCTTCCTGACAGCCCCCAAGGAAGTGATCAGCGACGATAAAGGGCACTGTACCCATCTGGAATACCTGAAAATGGAACTGGGCGAACCGGATGCCAGCGGCAGACGTCGTCCCGTCCCCATCGAAGGCTCCGAAACCCGCCTGCAGACCGATATGATCATTACCGCCATCGGACAGGCGCCCGACATGTCATTTGTGGAACGGGATCAGAA
>JAERTK010000245.1 GCA_016844935.1 Desulfobacteraceae bacterium
ATATAGGAAGTATTCACTTGAATGAAAGCATTGTTTACATTTGGTATACTTGCGTTTCCCGGTTTAAAAAACACCCATGTGGATAGCATAGACTTAACTCTAGGGCAGGTCTATCATTGTTTCAACTTCCATCCGAATAAAAAATATCCGATCAATGGAGGTACGGAAGTCATGCGCTACGAGAATTCTCCGATTTCCTTATGACGCCATGTAAAGCTGCCCTAGAATCACCCCAGCTAAATCTTGTAAACCATTAGGTTTTGATTGCGGCCCTTTACCTGGGTTGGAGGGAGTGCAGTCAGGCCATAATCCTGCATAAGATGCTGGTAAGTCTGATGGCTAATTAAGATATCAGCCTCGTAGGATTTACACAAATCAGCAACCCGAGAAGCTACATTCACTGTATCACCGACAAGGCAATAGGTCTGGCGTTCCGCTGACCCGACAACGCCAGCCAAGGCTGGCCCAGAGTGTATACCGATGCCATGGCGGAACTGGGTTTTTCCAGAGTCTCGAATCCTGCCGTTTAGCTCTGTCAAAGCCTGGCGCATTTCCAACGCGGCCTGAACAGCCTTGTCCTGGTGATGATCATCGGGGAAGGGAGCACCAAAGACGGCCTCTATCTCATCCCCAACATATTGTAAAACAACGCCACCGAAACGCTGGATGATCTCGGTCATAGACGAATAGTATTCGTTGATCTGAGCGAAGACAACTCGGGGATGATTTTGTTCGGCAAAGCTCGTGAAGTTGCGAAGGTCTGAGAAAAGCAAGGTCACATCTTTCATCTCGCCGTCCATATTGAGTCCGCCGTTTAAGATCAGTTCGGCCACCGAAGGGTGAACATGTCGTCCGAAAGCGTCCTCTACCCTCTGACGCATCATCTTCAAGGTCAGATGGGTTTTGACCCGAGCCTGGACAATGGGGGGACTGAAAGGCTTGGTAATGTAATCCACAGCCCCTATTTCCAACCCTTTGGTTTCATCGGATGTATCGGATTTAGCCGTAACGAAGATGATAGGGATATCCCGGGTTTTGGGATCGGCCTTGAGACGTCGGCAGACCTCGTATCCGTCCATGTCTGGCATCATTATGTCCAGGAGAATTATATCAGGCGGGTCTTCTGATCCGGCGATTTTCAGTGCCTTGTTGCCGTTCAAAGCCACCTTGATCTTGTGGTCTTGATGTAAAATGCTACCAAGCAAATCAATGTTTTCCGGGTTATCGTCCACGACTAAAACTGAATTCTTTATTTCATTGTTTGACATTTCGTTTTCCTCTATAGTGAATTGTCTAAAGCCTGTGTGACTGCAACCAGGGATTCAAGGGCCTTTTCAAATGCGTATTCTTCGATGTTTTTTTCCAGGTCGGCCAATTTATCTTCAGCCATACCGCCTGGAAGGGCCGCCCTGAGACCCTCAAGGGTTTTGACCGCTCGAAAGTCGTCTTTTTCCAGAAACTTTTTGAGTTCGTTTAACAGAAAATGAGCACGATCGCGGTCCAATGATTCCGGAGCAGGTTGTGCCGTCAGCCCGGCTACGGCTGTATCCGTTTCTCCGGGTTCTAAAGCAGTAATTGAATTCAGAACCAAACCCAGGGCCTCGGAAAAAACGTTAAATAGTCCCGGTATGTTTTCGGTCCGGTTTAGCCGGAGGTCTGCTTCTAAATTCGCTGACGCCATATGCAGGTCATGCGCTCCTAAATTCCCGGCCAATCCTTTTATGGTGTGTGCCAGGTGGGTAGCGGTTCCCGTATCGTCCTTATCCAATGCGTTCCTGATGTCATTGGCGTCATCCGCATGGTTGCGGCGAAATTTACTGAGCAGTTTTCGGTAAAGATTCCTGTTGCCACCTACCCTTATCAGACCGGATTTCACTGAAATACCGGGCAAGTCTGGTAAGGGTAGGCCTTCATCCTCCGGCGACTCCTCGTTAGCCCTGGCCAGCAGATAATCCGGAATCTCTCGCTCCCCGGGTTTGATCCATCTGATGAGAGCAGAAAAGAGTTTCTCAGGGTCGATTGGTTTGGACACGTAGTCGTTCATTCCGGCTGCAAGGCACCCTTCTCGGTCGCCTGTCATCGCATGGGCGGTCATGGCGATAATGGGCAAATCTTTATGCCGCTCATCTTTACGTATCTCACGCGTGGCTTTGTAGCCGTCCATGACCGGCATTTGAACATCCATCAGCACAGCCTCAAAATCTTTTTCTTTGACCGCGCGTACGGCTTCTTCACCGTTGGTTGCTATTATCACCTGCAAACCAGATCTTTCCAGAAGCTCCCGGGCGACCTCCTGGTTGATTTCATTGTCTTCGACTAACAATATCTGAGCCCCCTGGATAGATCTCAAGGCTTCGGCCTCCTGTTCTTTTCTCTTTGCAGTCTTTGAAGTCTCGGTGACTTTTTTGCCAAAGGCCTGCATGATGGTATCGAAGAGCACAGATGGACTGACCGGTTTGACCAGAAAACCCTCCAAGCCGATCTGGTCGGCCTGGCGCATGATGCTCTCACGACCATAGCCGGTCACCATGATGATCGTTGGAATTTTGGCCAGGCCGGGATGATTCTTGATCCGACGCGAAGCCTCTATGCCGTTCATATCCGGCATCTTCCAGTCCATCAACACCAGGTCATGGAGGCCGGCTTTGGAGGTCTTTTCCAACTCTCTTAAGCCTTCCTCTCCTGATGCGGCAACAGAGACGTCGAAGCTGAAAGATTCGAGCAGGCCCTTCAGAATTTCCCGGGAGGTGTCGTTGTCATCCACAACCAAAACACGCATACCCTTCAGGTCTGGCGTTGGTATCAAGGCTTTCTCTTTCTTTTGCTCGTTTCGTCCAAAGTTAGCAGTAAAAATAAAAGTGCTACCCCTGTCCGGTTCACTTTCAACCCGGATTTCTCCACCCATCATCTCAACCAGGCTTTTGCAGATGGTCAGTCCCAGCCCTGTGCCGCCGTATTTGCGGGTGACGGAGGTATCGGCCTGAGTGAATGCCTCAAACAGATCATCTATCTGAGCCTGGGTAAGGCCGACGCCGGTGTCGCTAACCGAAAATTCCAGACTTGCCTGATCTTTTTCATCTTTGATCAACCGGACGGAGATGATAATCTCTCCTTCTTCGGTAAACTTGACTGCGTTGCTGGCCAAATTGACCAAGACCTGCCCCAGCCTCAACGGGTCGCCCTTGAGGAAACGCGGTACGTTCTGAGCTATATCGAAAAGGACTTCCAGGTTCGCTTTTTCCTGAGACTTCATGATCACCACAGGCGCCAAATTATGCATGACCTCGTCCAAGTTGAAGTCTACCGATTCCATCTCCAGCTTGCCGGCCTCGATCTTAGAGAAATCTAAAATGTCGTTGATGATATTCAGCAGGGAATTGGCCGATGTTTTGATCTTGTTCAAATAGTCATGCTGTTTGGGCGACAGAGCGGTCTGGAGGGCCAGGTGGCTCATACCCATAATGGCGTTCATGGGCGTGCGGATCTCATGGCTCATGTTGGCCAGGAATTCCCCTTTGACCCGGTTGGCCTCGTCAGCCTGGGCCTTGGCCTTCTGTAAAGCCTCTTTTGTACGAATGCGTTCAAAGGTTTTGCCCAAGCGATGGGCAATATTGTCAACCAAATGTCTTTCTTCCTGCACGAAAGGCCCTTCATCAAGTACGGGTTTCTCGTTAAGGTAAAAAACCTCCACTACCCCCATATCTTGCCCATCAACAGATATGTTGGCAGCTTGCAGCCAAACGGTTTCTTGAAAATTCTTAGTTTTAAACTCAATATCTTGAAACACAACCCGGGCGCAGGCATTTTCCGGGTATTGCCACGACGGTGGAATGATTTCGACAACTTCCTTTAGTATTTCCTCGAAAGAAAGATCGGGCGTTTCAGTAATCTTGGATATGCCGTACATGCAATTCAATTCCTTGACCCGCTCCCCGAGATCATGCGTACGTTTCTTCAACTCCAACTCGGCCTGTTTGCGCTCGGTCATATCGCGGATGATCCCCCGAAACCCGGTCGGTTCGCCATCGGTATTGCGCATCAGAGCCGCCGAAGTCTCTGTAGATATTTTAGTACCGTCTGGAGCGGTAATATTCCACTCAACTTCCTTGGCGGGCTTGCCGGTCAAATATACGTTACCGTAAATTTCCAATAAGGCCTGAGCGTTTTCTTCATCACAAAACTCGGCATAGTTATGGCCAATTAATTCCTCGGAAGAAGTGCCCAAAATAACCGCGGCGATATCTGTGCCTTCGGTGATATTGCCCGCCAGATCGAGTTCATAATATCCGGCTTCAACATTGTCGAGTATGGTGCGGTATTTTTCTTCGCTTTGGCGCAAGGCTTCTTCTTCAGTTTTGCGGAGGGTAACCTCACGGTTAACACCCCCAAACCCTATGGGGTTTCCGTGGACGTCACGGATCAGAGAGGCTGTTACTTCCATGTGCTTTTCGGTTCCATTCGGAATGACCCATAAATAACCCACCTGATTGATTGGTCTGCCGGTTTCATACATCTTACTGAAGATTTTAAACATCCTCTTGATTTCTCTCTCCGCTCCATACTCTGAAAAGTTGGTGCCAATCATCTTTTCTCTGGTGGTATCGGCCTGCCGGGCGGCGGCAGCATTGGCATAAGTAAAGTTTCCAGTAAGATCCACCTCGAAATAGCCGTCCTCCATGTTTTCGAGGATATCACGGTGTTTTTCCTCGCTCTCTTTGAGGGCTTCTTCAGCCTTCTTCCGTACTCGAATCTCTCTGGATAGCTTCCTGTTCCACGAGAGAATCATAATCAGTATTAATGCCGCCACCCCGATAATCCCTGCCACCCATTTCAGGACATAGGCGGGGCTGATCCCATACTCGAAACGCATGGACAGCCACTTATTACGAATCGCAGCATGTTCCGCGGCTGTCATGGAATCCAGTGTCTTGTTAATAATACTGACCAGTTCGGGCCAGTCGTTGCGTACCCCCATTGACTGATTGTGGTTGCCGAATGGTGTGGGAGCGGCAACTTTAACATTGGTGTACCCTTCTTTCTGTAACCTGTAAGTGGCCATTAGAAGGTTGCCGATAAAAGCATCCGCTTGACCAAACGAAACATCTCTAATCGGCTTAATCGTATGATCTATAGAACTCGCTGAACTTACTAATAAGTTGATTTCAGGGTATTCCCGTTCCAGTTTCTTATGCATAACATAGCCCTCTTCCACCGAGACCGTTTTCCCATTCAAATCTTCGATAGTACTGATAAAATCTGAATCTTCCCTTGTGAAAATGACCCAGGGCGCAAATATGTACTCATTTGTAAAGAGCATGTATTCCTTGCGTTTTTGGGTCACCTTTGCGGTAGGGACCATGTCAACAACTTCATGCTTTTTTATATACTCCAGGGCCTCCGGCCAGGTCACTTCACTTCCGAGAATATACTTGAATTTGATTCCGTTTCGCGTAAAAATGAGATTAACATAATCAATCGCCATCCCCCGGATTTCCCCCCCATCATCAAACGTTAAAGGCGGAGCATTACCCACACGGATGCGGACAATGTGTCTGTTCTTAAGCCAAGCTTTTTCCGATGGCGAGAGTTGTATCTCTTCTGCAGGTGATTTGATATTTTTGGTTTCCGCGCTTTCGGCGGCTGGTGCGGCCTGGAGGTTGGAGCCTAACAAGAAAAATATTATGAACAGGAACAAAACGGATACCTTGGGGTGGGTAACAAAACTATTCATGGATTCATCTTCCTCCAGATTTAAATTAGCCCTTTGTTCCAAAGGATAAACTTTGGTATTTGATAATACCCTCGGGTGAAGGTTAACGTGCATTATGTTGTGTGTTGCCGTAACCATCTGAAAATGTGTTGTTTTTCTCGTTCGTCTCGGGATATCCCAAATAAGCAATAATGGCAATAGGTTATCTTACATTTTGAGGAACCGGTCTTTTCAACTGACAACATAATAATTTTACCTTATCCGTACCTCTCCGTAAAGGGCTATTGTTTACCTGCCCCCGCTATAAACTATCAAGCCAAACCATTAAGTCCCCCTCGTTTTCCCAATGAAGTAACTCTTCTATCTTTGAATCGTCAGTCAAGACCGATTGCATATACCGTATAAAGCGCTTTTGGATATTGCGCCTTCGGTTAAGATCCAGGTGCAGATAAATGTCGGTGGATTGGATGCTGTCATGTCCTAGATGGTTCTTGATGTCTGTTATGGAATAGCCACTGTAAAGCATATCAACTGCCCGGGAATGACGGAACGAATGAACAGGATTGATGTTTTTGAGTCGTTTGGGAGGGAGGGCCTTTTCGAGATATTTTTTGCAGATACGGTAAATGCCATGACGGGTAAGCTCTTTTCCCCGCTGGTTGATAAAGAGCCGGTCTTGATGGGGCGGCTGTGGGGAGATGCGGAATTTTCTGATATAGAGCTGGAGGAGAGAACAGGTCTTGGACTCGATCTTTATAATCCTAAACCGGTTCCCCTTTCCCAGAATAGCCATGGTTTTGTTCTGGGAGTCGAAGTAATCCAGATTCAACGTGGCTATTTCAGTGGCCCTGGCGGCGGAATCATAGAGCAGATGAAGGAGGGCGTAATCCCTGAACCCCTCTTTTGTCTTCAGCTCAACAGCATGGAAAATCTTCAGGATCTCATCCTGATAAAGAAAACCAATGAGCGGCTTCTGAGTCCGCTTCTGAGGGATATGGAGAATGGCATCTGCCACCTGCCGTTGTTCCGGATACTTGAAGCGGACCATTTTGGCAAAGGACTTGATGGCAGCAAGCCGATGATTGCGGGTCTTGGCCAGGTTTTTTCGCTCGTGCTGAAGGTCTTCAAGGAAGGCAATGATTAAATCCGAGGAGAGATGCTCCACCCTGAGGGATCTGATTTTGATGCCGTAAAACTTTGCTGCAAAAGGGAGCAAGAGCCTGAAGGCATCCCGGTAAGACATAAGGGTATGCTCACTGACCCCTTTGATATGGAGGAGATATTGATCAAAGAACTGATGGATGCAGGGGGACAGTTTCATTCTTTCTTTTCCTGCCAAAGAGAAAAATCCACCAGATTTTTACGACTGATGGCATCGGTGACCCTAAGATATACGCTGGTATATTTATATTCACTGTGTCCCATGTAAGCGGCCAGTATGGGAAGAGCGTACTTAGGGTCTCCTCCCCGCTCTTTGATTTTGAGCAGGGTATATACGGCAAAACTGTGGCGAAGCGAATGCGGCGTGGGTCTAAGAAAATTCACATTACCGATCACCCGTTTGGGTTGATCAAGGCCGATCTCTTTCATAGTCGTACGAAAAAACTTCCAGACTTGCCCGTCTGTTAGAGGTTTCTGATCCGTACGAACCAGGAGGAAAGGACTGTCATCATCAGGCAGCAGGGATTTGCGAACAGAGAGATAGTTTTCTATCTCGGAAACAACCTCTTTGGGGATTGGAATCAGTCTGTCTTTACAAAATTTGGTCTTTTCAATGTAAAGGGTGCGATCATCGCGACGATAGTGGTGACGCTGCAGTCTCAGGGGTTCTGATATTCTCATGCCGCATCGAGCCAACAGGAAAACGACCACGTAAATAGCCAGGTCCCTCAGAAAACGATGTTTGGTTTTCCGTATCCTTTTGCAGATAGCCGACAGTAATTGGTCGGTTTGTTCGGGGGAAAAGATAAAAGGTACGATGGCGTTTTTCTTAAGAAGCGGGATATCCTGAAGCGGATTTTCTTTCATGTGGTCCTGTCGTATCAGAAATTGGAAGAAGTTGCGTGTTGCCCATATATTGGCATTCACAGAGTTTTTCTCCAGTTTGATATGGCTTCTCATGTCGAGGAAAAAGCCGGGCTGAAACGAATGCCAGTCGGCGTTTTTCTCCATCACGTATCGATCAAAAAGACGAAGATGATATCTTATTGTATCCAGGGAGTATCCCAGGCTTTGGCGGTAGGCGAGGAACGCATTTAATTCTGTTGCCAGGAAGCTTTCAAAGGGTTTCATTGAACAAGACCTTTCTCATTCGTTCGGTATCGATATAGAGATACCTCTGCGTAGATTGAATATTTTGGTGCCCCATCATTTCTTTGATCTCGTAAATGTTTCGTCCTACTGCCAGCAGGTTCTGAGCGTAGGTATGTCTGAGCCAGTAGGCTGTAGAAGAAAGGTCGGCTTTTTCCATGGCTTTTTTCATGGTACCGGCCATCCTTTCGGGCCGAAGGGGTGAACCGCAACGGGTCAAAAAGAGTGCCCTGAGATCTGTTTTGGGCCTGGCCTTGAAAACATAGGCAGCAATGGCTTTGATGGTTTGTTTGGGTAAAGGCAGGGTGGTCGGTTTTTTGGTCTTTCTTTCCTTGATAGTGATTTCTCCTCTGGTAAAGGAGATATGATCGAGGGTGATTTTGCTGATTTCGATGGGTCTGAGACCCAGGGTGTAGGCCAGGTGGATTGTAGCATACGTCCGGATATCCACAGAAGTCTCAAGTTTCAGGCTTGAAAAGAGTTTTTGCAGCTCCTGGGGCCGCAGGAACTTGGGCGGCTTCTTATGGGCAAACAGGGGGGCGCCTACCAGCAAAGCGGCAAGATCTTTCTTAATGATCTTTCTTTCAGCATACAAATACTTCAAAAATCCCCGTACATGATACCGGTAAATCCGGAGTGTTGATTTGGCCACCTTGAACTCACCCATAAAGGTATCGAGGTGCTCTATTTTCAAAGAGGCAAGGCTGATTTTATGATTTTCAAAATAATTGTGGAGTGAAGTCAGCACCCTTTTCACGTTGAGGATCTGGCTTCGAGATATTTCCCGGGTATGTGCGAGATAGAGGAAGTATTGCTCGTAAATGTCGGGCAGTTTAACATAGGGTTCCCTGAGTCGGTTCTTTTTAAGTTTTTTCGTAGAACTCAGCCAATCCAAGTAATCCAGGGTGGTTTGCCCTAATCTCCTGATATCCTCATCTCCCACTTTAAATCTCCCGAATGGACTGTTGGATAAGATCCTGGATCTCTGGCCTTCGATGCGATTGGGACGAATGTTTCACTTTCTTTTGATGCGGTTTTTCTGGTAAATCGAGCACCTGAAACAGGGTGCCATCAAAGGAGATAAGGTCCCTCTTGATCAAAGCATTTCTGGCTTCGATGTATTCGTCAACGGTGATTTGCAGTAAGGTGCAAATGGCATCATAAGAGTAAAAGGAAAGGCCGTTTCGATCTGAAACTATGATAAGGAAAAGGTAGAGAAGGATTTCCTTTTGACCCAGAACAGCCAGAAACCCATCGGTAACGAAGCGATGAGGGACAAAGCTAAACCCTCCCTCAATGCGTCTGATCCGGTTGGGAACAAGGATTTTTTTCTTGACCATGATCGGCTCCTTTCTCTTTAAACGCTGATTTGGAGAAGGCAGGAAGACGCACGAATCCATCAAGCAACCTGAAACCAACCATCACCAACCGATTTCCTGTATCTTTCATGCTAATTCCTCCCCGTGGAGCCAATCTACGGCCTTTAAGAAGGTGGGTCAGTCCCCATTTTGTGTTGAAAACGATTATTCTTTATTTTTTTTGATCTGGGGCGGGCGCAAAAGCCTAAAGGAGGCGGCAGGATATGTAGAAATGGAGCGGCATGTTGACGAAGCTCAGGAAGAGCGTAGCTTACGCAAAGTGCACAACGAAAGGATGACAGGGTCGGGTCACAGACCGAAAACATGGAAGGAATAAGCTCGATCAACATTGTTAACGCCGTTCGGATTGGAAGAATCCTGCGTCTCACCCATCGAAGAGCGCCAGGGAGAAAGATATCAAGCCGAATTCTTTCAACGGCATCCTCTTGCGAGGGTGATTTCTCAGCTTCTTCTATGACGTTTTCGACTTCTTTCAACGTTCCGGGTAAACGTGCAGACAAACAATCCGGAAGAAAACTGAACGTCCGATGCCCTATTAAGCAGTGCCACCTCGCTATTTTTGTTCCTTCTGGATATTTTCTACTATAAGTGCCGTTTTTCCTGAATCCACACCCTCCTTCCGGGTGGATAGGGCAGTTATCAAGTTTTGCCTCTTTCCAGGCTTCCCTCTGAACGTATTCCTCGGCGGATAAATCCGTGGCAAATCGCAGCTGCATGATAAGGCCGTTGCCCCAAACACAAAATTATGAGAACATTGGATTATGGTTAAAATAGGTCGAAATGCACCATGTCCCTGCGGCAGTGGTAAAAAGTATAAAAAATGTTGTCTGTCACCACAACAAGTGAAAAGACCCTCCTCTGTCAAAAAACAGCGGTTCATCCCTGTCTACACAGAGCTTGATCAACTGTCAAATAGCGTCGTAGATCTCATAAATGAGAACAAATTAGATGAAGCAGAAGCTGTATCCCGGCAGCTGCTGACTGAATATCCCGACCAGATCGATGGCTTTAATCGGTTTGCTATGGTCTATGGTGCGCGTGGAGAAAAAAGAAGGGCGGCAGAGTACTATCGAAAAGCCTACCGTTTTGCAATGTCAAATGAAGGTTTTGACCAGGACTCGGCCGACTGGTTTTTGTCGGAGGCTAAACGGATGGAATCTGAAAAATAATATGGAATAAAAAGAATTAAATGGATTCCTTACAAAAGGAATCTGGAGAATTATATGGAAGGAACCAAATACACACAACATAACCGTTATGCTGTGCACCACATAATGGTTATTATGCAAAGTTGATTGTTATGCGGAGCCCGCTTGTTGCGAGCCCCGCGGGCCTATTATGTTGATGCTATTTTACTCCGCATAAAAGTACCAGGCTTTAGCGAGGCGATCAGTTTGTCGGTCGCCTTGAAACGTCCTGATCGAAGTTTTGGCGGAACAATTGAATCTAGAGACTCCAGCTTTACAGAAGGATCCGCGCGTGTATATATTTCAGTTGTTTGCATATTCGCGTGTCCGAGCCAAAGAGCGACTTTTCGGAGATCTTTGGTCGCCTGCAAGACTGTTAGCGCGCAAGTATGCCGCAGCACATGTGGCGAAACCCGTTTTGTTGATAGAGAAGAACAGTTTTTTTCGGCAATACGAGTGTGCTTACGTAGGATGTATTCGAAGCCGGAACGGGTCATGGGTTGACCATGAGCGTTGATAAATAGCTCTGGTACCAATATTTTACCCCTGACCGCTAACCATGCTCGCAGCACCGATGTTGTTTCCTTCCACAAGGGCAAGCAACGTTCCCTTCGACCCTTACCGCGGATGAGAATGCTGGCGTTCGGTTGGAGTTTTAGATCATCAAGTAGTAGCCCGATCAATTCGGAGACACGCAATCCTCCAGCGAAGCATAGGTGAATCATCGCGCGATCTCTGATGCCATCTCGTCTGGTTGGGTCAGGCGTATCCATAATAGCCTGCATTTCTTCAACCGTGAGGTGCTATGACCGCAAATGGCAGTTGGCATAACACAACCCTTCTTAATTATAGATTTAAAAATCCATCAGTTATCAATCTGTAAAGTATATGATTTTACAAAAGTGGAGGTATCCTACTATTTTCTTGCATTATTCCGGAAAAAT
>JAERTK010000246.1 GCA_016844935.1 Desulfobacteraceae bacterium
CCTCAATGCCATCCACCCGACCCGGTCCCCCATAGTCGTCCAGGTAGATTTTCTTCTTGATCTCCCGGGCCAGTTCAGGAATGCCATAAACATCCTGGATGGTCATGTTGCCGACCACGTCTTCGGAAGCCAAACCGGTCAATTTTTCAGCAGCTTCATTGAATATGATCACGACCCCCTCACGGTTCACAGCAATGATCCCGTCGGGGCACATTAAAACCAGTTTATCCAGAAAGTCTTTGCTCGCCATCATGTCCATCCCTTGTTGCTCCAATCCCATATATGGTCACCTTTATCTACAAAACCGACTGTTAAAATAGAATTCAAATTTGGTCCTGCACCCCAAAAAACCGTCCCCCGCACCCTGTGAACATGGGTAAAATTCATTATTCAACCAGCCGCTTCACAGATGGAAACAGAGACCGGTCGGTGTGGGGGAGGAATTTCGCCGCACTGAAAAGGTTCATAAACTCCTGGTTGACGTTCAGTTCCAGGTACGTAATCTGGTCCCGAATGTGAAAAAGGGACCGCTGCGCATCCACTCCCAGAAGCGCCATGGTAGCGCCAGAAAGGGATGTATTGCCCAGGGAAACATAGGTTTCAAGGGGCAGGTCGGGAATCATGCCGATGTTGATGGCAGACCGTGGATTGATATAACTCCCAAAGGTGCCCGCCACGAAAAACCGTCCGATATCACCAAATGGAATGCTCACGGTTCTGGAAATGGTGGTCAAAATGGTGTACATGGCGGCTTTTGACCGTATCAGGCCGTCAATATCGATCTGACTGAGGGTTAACGGTTCACCGGACCCCGAAGCTTCCGCCGGCACCACCATCAGATGCCCGATGCCATCCATTTCAACAAGAAGCTCCCCGCAGCGGTCCGGCACGAATTTCCCCATGAGATCAACCATGCCCGTAAGGAAAAGTTCGCTCACCAGGTCGATGAGCCCGGAACCACATATGCCAATGGGGCCGCGGTCTTGGGTGGCTGTTGAAGTACCCCGACTCGGAATCGTCCCCACAGTGAAAGCAGCTGTATCAGGATCAATCACCACACTGTCGATGACACCGGGTGCTGCCATCATCCCCATGTCGGCGACCCCGCTTTCGAGGGCCGGCCCGGCGGCACCGGCGCAGGCCATGAGCCAGTCCCGGTTTCCGATCACCACCTCCGCGTTGGTGCCCACATCCACCAGGAACGAAACGCCCTCATGTTCCGTCATCTTCGATGCCAGAATGCCCGCGATCAAGTCGCCGCCGAAATAACTGCCCACATTGGGAAACACCAATACCGGCGCTTCAGGATTGATCTGAATCCCCAGTTCCCGGGCGTTTACGAGGTCCGGGCGATTCACCACCGGGATATAGGGTTCACGGCAAATCCAGTGGGGGTCCAACCCCAGAAACAGATGGGTCATGGTGGTATTGCCAGCCACCGTCATGCCCACAATGGATCTTCGTGCCACACCGTTTTCTTCCGCCAGGTTGCCGATTTGACGGTTGAGTTCATCCAGCACCAGCGCCTGAAGTTTTGAAAGCCCCCCGCCCTGCCCCGCGAAATGAATCCGGGTCAGGATATCCGCCCCGATCTCAATCTGTGGATTGTTAAAAGAAATCTCGTCCAGTGTTTCCCCGCTGGTCAAGGCCACCATTCGCAACACCAGGGTTGAACTTCCCAGATCCAGGGAAAGACCATAAACGGCACCTGATTCTTTCCCATCAAAAACATCGATCAGCCGCCAGCAGTCTCCATCCCGATAAACCGCCCCTCGCACACAATAGTCATGGACCCTGAGCTCCCGTGACAACCGCTTCACCAGAGAAAAATCGACCCGCACATTCTTTCCACCGAGCCGTTGCCTCAATCCTTTGACCAAGCGATCCACATCCGCCGTATTATCGCCGAGACTCGGTGGCGCCAGTTCCGGTGTTACCCGTTTAATCCATGCATCGTTTTCAGCCATTATTACCATTGACCTGTTCACTGGTTTCAAAAATCCCATTACTTTCAACAAATCGATAACACAGAAACAAAATATGAAAAAAAAATCAATGGCAAAATATGGCGCACCGACAATAATCTGAAGATTTTTGCAAGGGAACAATGTTTCTTGACCCTGAGCATACCATGCATTAGGATATGCGGGCCTTTTCGTCAAAACAGATAATGAAAAAAAGAGGATTAAGAATGGTTTATTTGGCGCAAATGACCCCGTTACTCCCGAAAAGATGGAGAGCGGGGTTTTGTATTTTGTGAAATGCAATGGGCGCTTTTGTGGGAATAAAGCGACGAAACAATCAAATGACCTGATTATTCACAGGATCATCACATGACCTGGAAGTTTGAAACAACTTCAATCCCCCGCACCGGCATGTTTGCCACCGTGCGAAACAGGCGCGGCATAGTGGCGGCCGTCGAGCCGTTTGACGGAGATGCCGGACGTCTGCACCTGGTTCATCTGGAATATAAAGATGACCAATATCCCATTGAAGAGCAGCTTCTCTGGGAGCTCGAACCCCATAAGAACCTGCTTGAACCGACAGCGCTGCCCCTTTCGAGCAGCACGGACCCAATGCCGAGAGAGGACTTCGATGCGTTGCTCCGGGCCTCGCGATGGACAGCCGCCATGCCGTATCTGGATCCTGACGGTGATGGGCCGCTGGACAGAAAGCCCATCACCAGTCCGTTTCATGGCGCGGTTCAGGTGGAGGATTTCCAACTGGTACCGCTGTTAAAGGCGCTCCTCATGCCGAGGGTTAACCTCCTCATTGCAGACGACGTGGGGCTCGGAAAGACCGTAGAGGCGGGCCTGATCTTAAGTGAGCTTCTGCTGCGTCGGCGTATCCAGCGGGTCCTGGTGCTCACGCCAGCCTCCCTGCGCCTTCAGTGGCGCGATGAAATGTGGGAAAAATTCGCCCTGACCTTCAATCTGGTGGACCGGGCTGAAACCCACAAGCTCAGAAAACGCATCGGCATGGACGCCAATCCGTGGCGTTCCTTCAGCCGAATCATTACTTCCTACCACTATCTGCGACAGGACGACATGTTGGAGCAGTTCCTGGCTGCTTGCCGAACACCCGAAGGTTCCCCTCACCTGCCGTGGGATCTCCTCATTGTTGACGAATGCCACAACCTGATGCCGTCGGCATTCGGCGACGACAGCGACCTCTGTCGAATGCTCCGCCTTCTGGCCCCCCAGTTCGAACACCGATTATTTCTCAGCGCTACCCCGCACAATGGCCACACCCGGTGTTTCACCGGGCTTCTGGAGATTCTCGACCCGGTCCGCTTCAGCCAGACGGACGAACTCAAGCCCGCGGAAAGAAAGCGCGTCCAGCACGTGGTACTCCGCCGTCTGAAACGGGATATCAACACGCGAACGGATCCCCCGAAATTCTGCAATCGGAATCTGCCCCGGGCGCTGACACTGCCCCTGACGCCCATGGAAATCCAACTGAGCGCCGCCTTTGATACGTTCCGCACCAAAATACGAAAACTGATCGGCGGCAGTCCCCATCGGCGGCGCAGGGCCGGCAGTTTTGCCGTGGAGATCCTTGGAAAACGCCTATTGAGCTGCTCCACAGCCTTTGCCGAATCGTGGCGGCGATGCAAGGAAGGGCTCGCAGAAGAACAGCCCGCTGAGGATACCGAAGTGGAGACTTCCCGGAAAAGCGTGCAGCGCGATACCGGCGATGACCGGGAAACCCAGTCCCGGGAATCCATTGCTTCGGGAGTCGTTGGCGCGTGGCTGAAGGGCGTGGCGCCTGAAATGGAAGCAGAAATCGCCGCCCTGGACCAGGCGGTATCCGGTTTGGGCTTCAACCTTGAAGTGGATGATGTAGCAGAACAAACCCCGACTACCGACACGCGCTTTGATAGGTTGAATAGCCTCATCCAAAACCTGCTGCTCACCGACGGCGGATGGCGGGACGATGAGCGACTCGTGGTCTTTACCGAGTATAAAACCACCCTGGACTACCTTGTCCGCCGACTGCGCGAACGCTACGATCCGGACCGCATTCTCACCCTTTTCGGGGGGATGGACGAGAATGAACGCGATCTGGTCAAACAATCCTTCAATGATCCGGGCCACTCCGTGCGTATCCTGCTGGCTACGGATGCCGCTGCCGAAGGGCTGAACCTGCAGCGCTCGGCCCGGTACCTGCTTCATTTTGATTGCCCCTGGAACCCTTCCCGGCTCGAACAGCGAAACGGCCGTCTCGATCGCCACGGCCAGGCCCGCGATGTGACCATACATCACTTCGTGAGCGATCAAGACCAGGACCTCAGGTTTTTGTCCCACGTCATCAGCAAGGCCCATGAAATCAGAGAGGATCTGGGTTCAGCCAATGAGATCTTTGACGAAGCGGCTCACCGTCGTCTGGTGGACGGCGAAAGCGTTGTCGCGGTTCAAGCGGACCTGGACCGTCGCGTGGCCGCAGCCCGGGGAAGAGCCTCCATGGATGCCGATGATACCGCAGAAACCGGTGAAGACGATCGTGATGCCGGCGACCGGCTCAAGGCCCTGGCAGCTGAAATCGACCTGGATGCAAAAGCGTTGCGCGACACCCTGGAGTCGGCCATGGCCATTCGGGCCGGCCGTCCCCAGCTGGATTGCGCAACGCCGGACCAGACCTGCAAAGTCCTCAACCCTTCACTGGCGGGCTGGAGCGAGGTCATCGACGCGTCTCTCCGTGCCAATACCGGCAACCCGACCCGGGGACCGGTCGCCCGCCTTGCCTTCAGCCCTGAACCCTTTCTTCAGCAAATAGGCAAGCGCCGGGTGTTCTGCCCTCTGCCGGATGTGCTCTTCATGCACCTGTCCCACCCGATGCTTCAGCGCGCCCTAAGCGCCCTGACCCGCTGCCGATTCCCCGGTACCGGGGAGAGCGTATCACGCTGGACCGTAGCTTTGGGGGATGTGCCGACGCACGCCGATGCTCTGGTGCTGCTCAGCGTGGAGGAACTGGCTGTCAACGAGTTGCGTGAAACATTCCACCATTGGGTGAGGACCCTGTTTTTTCCCATAAAAAACGGAAATCTGGGCCAGCCGTTATCACATCAGCCGGCCATGTCGTTGCGCCATTGCAGAAAAACCGGTGATCCTGCCTTTATTACCAAAGCGCGCGACATCGTAGAAGAGGTTGAGCCGAACCTGCAAACGTTTCTATCCACCCATGCAGAAAAACTCACCCATGAGCTAAAGTGGCAGATTGCAAGGGCCGGTGACGAAGCCCTGAAACAAGAGGAAGAGCGCTACCGAAGCCGCCGAGGTGAGGTCTCCAGTCTCATTGCCGAAAACACCCTGGCCAAACTTGAACGCGAGATCGCCAAGCTGAAAGTGGAACGACAACAGGGGCTTCTATTTGACGAGGAACAGCGACTGGCGGCCATTGACCGGTCGATCCAGGACAGACAGGAAGAGATTGCCCGGCGCACGCGCCATTATGTGGAGGTACGCGACCAGTTGGATCGCGAAAGGGAGCGTGTGGTAAAATACCTGTTGCCCAAACGCCATGCCATGGCCGGCGTTGCTCAGGTGTTTCCGGTCTGCATCGAAGTCCGATTGCCGGGAGGTGGGTCATGAATTTGGCAAAAGACTTTGGCTGGAACCGGTTGCGCCACGGCGGACTCCTGCTTGATACGCCACGGTTATCCCAAATGGCCGAGCGAGTTCCGGAGCCGCTGCCCGTTTATTTCAGAGACCAACTGCGCCGCCGGGTCGACGCATTGATGGATGAAAACGCGGGTATCCCGGAATTTGTGGCATTTGTCCTGGAAAAGATCTGCGGTTTTTCCATGGATACCGGCACGTGGTATCGCGGAACCCGGATGGGAACCCAATGGACACGCCGTGCCGTTACCGGAGAGGCCGTCAGGCCGCGTCAGATCTGGCAAGGGACCCACGGCGGGTTGCTGCCCGTTTTTCTGGATACGGAAAAGCGTGTGGGCGTGGGCCGGGGCCGAAAGGTGACCAGCCAGGTGCTCCAGTGGCTCAGGGCGGGTTCGGAACGTCTGGCCATCATCACCAACGGCCGCCAGTGGCGATTGGCATTTGCAGGACTTGATTTCGACGCCTGGTGCGAGTGGGATGTGGACCTGTGGTTCGAAGAAGGGGAGCTGTCCCCCCAGGTAACAGCCCTTCGCACATTGCTGTCGCCGGGGGCATGGATTCCAACCGCTGAAAAAGAAGCGGCGCCGCTGCTTCAGGCGGTTTTAGACAGCCGCAAGGGCCAGGCGGACCTGTCCACCGAGTTGGGGGAACGGGTCCGAGAGGCTGTGGAGATCCTTGTTCAAGCCCATGGCGAGGCGCTGAGAGAAGGCTGTGCCCATGTGGACCCGGCTGACATTTACCGATCCGCCGTGCGGATGGTCATGCGGATCGTGGTGGTGCTGTTTGCCGAATCCCGCGAATTGTTGCCGCGAGACAATGCGCTTTACCACAACGCCTACGGCATTACCGGGCTTCGGGAATCCCTGGAAAAGATCGCCGCTCGTAGCAGCGGACGTCTTTCTCGCTCCTGGAATGCCTGGCCTCGGATACTGGGGCTTTTCCGGCTGGTCTTTCACGGTTCTCACCATCCCGCTTTGCCGGTTCCGCAATACGGTGGCGAGCTTTTCACTCCGGGAAGCGCCGATTCCGCGGACGGAGTGGTGCAAGCGATCGCCGTGTTGGAAAGCGCCTGCTTCCACCGGGAACTCATGAGCGACCGGGAAGTGCTTCGCCTGATTGAGCACATCACGCGCACCCGTGTGAAGGTGCGCCAGGGCCGTGGCAGCACCTGGGTTCCGGCGCCCGTTGATTTTTCCGATCTGTCCAGCGAATATATCGGTATCCTGTACGAAGGGTTGCTGGATTTCGAGCTGAAAACCGCCCCGGCCGGCGACCCGGTGGTGTTCCTGTCCGTCGGTAATCAGCCGGCGCTTCCCCTGTCCCGCCTGAAGGCTATGGACAACAAGGCACTGATCAGTTTGCTGGAGAAAATGAAAGATACCGGCAGTGGGGGTGATGAGACCGAAGGGCCTTTGGTTGAATCAGCGCCGGACGAAGGGGATGGTTCCGGGGAGGATGCCGTTGACAATACCGATGATGCTGTAAATGTTGATGTAACCACTGAAGATGAGCGGCACACGGTTCGTACCCGTGCCGAGATCTGGGCCCGAAAAGCGGTGGAAGTCGGCAAGCTGGTATCCAAACCCCGGGGAGGGATAACGCCTGAAAAGCGTCTGGTCCACGAAGAAAAAATTTCACGCAAAGCCCGGCAGCTGGTTTCCCGGGTGGTGCTCCCCGGTGAATGGTATCTGGTGCGCTGGGGCGGCACCCGCAAGGGCGCCGGAACCTTTTATACCCGGCCCGGCCTGGCGGTTCCGACGGTCATGCGCACCCTTCGTCCCCTGGCCTATGTGCCGCCCTTGGACAAAGACGGTACACCGCTCAACCATGCACCCACCAGCCACTGGAAACCTAAAAAGCCCGAAGAGATCCTCTCCCTCAAGGTCTGTGACCCGGCCTGCGGTTCGGGATCATTCCCCGTGGCCGCCTTGAGATTTTTGACCGAAGCGGTTTATCGATCGTTGTTTTCCCATAACCGCATCGATGACGACTGGAAAAGGCCTCTTGAAAAATTGCTGGGTTTGAAAAACCCCAACGAGGATGAAAAACTGACGGACACAAGATTGCCCGGACCTCCGGACAGCGAAAATTTTGAAAATCGAACCCAATCACTGATCAAGCGGTTTGTGGTCGAACGATGCATTTACGGTGTGGACCTGGACCCCCTGGCCGTGGAACTGTGCCGGCTGGCCCTGTGGATCGAAACCATGGATCGCGAACTCCCCTTTTCCTTTCTGGACCACAAGATCAAGTGCGGCAACAGCCTGGTGGGGACCTGGTTCGACCAGTTTCCCCACTATCCGGCGATGGCGTGGAAAAACCGGGAAGGGGGAGACAAAGGGCATAGCAACGGGGTGCATTATCAAAAGGAAATGCGTACAAAGGCGATCAAGGCGTTTGTCAAAGACACGCTGACACCGGATCTTGAGACTTTCCTCAAGGACACGGCCTGGTTTGCAGAGGATTTTCAGAAGAAAGCCGCAGCAAAGCATGATGAGGCTTTACAAACCCTTTCCCGCCTGCACGACCTGCCCGTGAACGACAGTGCTCGGCGGGCTCGCATGTATCGGGAGGAATTTGTGGGCGCGGATGCCTACCGCTCCCTGAAAGCGGCCATGGACCTCTGGTGCGCCTGCTGGTTCTGGCCCCCGGACCAAATCGAGGTTGCTCCGTTGCCCACCACCTTTGCCGAGTCTTCCGCTCAGACCCGGGCCGTGGCCGAACGGGTTGCGACGGACAAGGGTTTTTTTCACTGGGCCCTGGAGTTTCCGGATGTCTTCCGCAGCAAGGGGTCCGGTTTTGACGCGGTGTTGGGGAATCCCCCCTGGGACATCGCCAAACCCAATTCAAAAGAATTTTTTTCCAACATCGACCCATTATACCGGACCTACGGCAAACAGGAGGCCGTAAGGTACCAGACGGACTACTTTGCTGATGAACGGATCGAGCATGACTGGCTGGATTACAATGCGGATTTCCGTGCCCAGTCCAATTACATGGGCCACGTGGCAAGCCCCTGGGGCGACCCGGAAGAAAACGACAAAAGTCAGAGCCGATTCTCCATAAAGCGCGGAAAAGCTAACCTGGGTCTGCACGACCGCTGGCGGGAAGCCCGCAAAAAAAGCGTCGGGTTCAGCGATCCTCTGCACCCCTTTCGCCACCAGGGTTCCGCCGACATCAACCTGTACAAGCTTTTTCTGGAACTGGCCCATGCGCTGCTGCGAAAGGGTGGCCGACTGGGGTTTATCGTGCCCTCGGGGCTGTACTCGGATCATGGCACGGGGGCCCTGAGGGAGCTTTTTCTCGACCGCTGCCGCTGGGAGTGGCTCTTCGGGTTCGAGAACCGGGACAAGGTTTTTCAAATCGACAGTCGTTTCAAATTCAACCCTGTCATCATCGAAAAGAGTGGCCGAACCGATGCCATTCAAACCGCCTTCATGCGGCGTAAACTGGAAGACTGGGACCAGGGAGAAACCCTTGCTACCCCATACCATCGGGAACAGGTGACGCAGTTCAGTCCCCGGTCCAGGGCCATTCTGGAAATCCAGTCCAGCCGTGATCTGGAAATCCTTGAGAAAATCTATTCGAATTCCGTACTCTTGGGCAATGACGGCCCAGATGGGTGGGGGATCAAGTATTCCACTGAATTTCACATGACCAACGACTCCAAACTTTTTCCGCCCAGGCCCAAATGGGAGGCCCGGGGCTACCGTCCGGATGAGTACAGCCGGTGGCTCAAGGGGGAATGGCGGCCTATCGAAGCTCTTTGGGAGGATCTGGATGTTGAACCGATGAAAGAGGGTGAAACCCGCTGCGCTCAACCGCCTTATAATCGCCTGCCTGTCCCTCGGGCGGATATCCCAGAAGGCATCATCCTCTCACGGGAGGTGGATGGATGGATCCGGGAAAATGAGATTGAGGATACGGCATTGCCGCTTTATCAAGGAGTTATGATAAAGGCTTTCGATTTTTCGTCAGCAGAATGGATATCTGGGACAGGACTTAATGCCAAATGGGATAAAATCCCCTGGAATTCTAAAATTATCAATCCTCAGTTCCTCCTGGGTGCTGAGAACCTTAAATCACAGATAGGAAGTGATTCATTGCGGGTTGGTTTTCGGGATATAGCGAGGACAACAGATCAGAGAACCATGATTGCAGCGCCTCTCCTCGGATTTCCGGCAGGAAACAAGGTTCCGCTTTTTCTCTCAAACAAAGGCAAAACCATCCTTCTGATGGCAGAACTCAATTCATGGGTTTTCGATTGGACGCTCCGTAATAGACAAGGTTCTACCTCAATTAACTATTATATTCTTGATGAGATGCCGTTACCCTCATGCCTAAATGATGTTACTACCCTTGCAATCAGAAAAACACTAACATCTAGAATAGGACTTGTTGCATCCTTTTTCGCTGACCAATGGATTAAATTGAGCACACAACTATTTATGATTCCCTTAAAACGATTGTGGGGAATTACCAAATACGAAAGGCTCCGACTGCAATGTTCCGTTGATGCTGTTTCTGCCGTCGATTTCGGCCTCAATTTTGGACATTTGAAACAGATTTTTAGCCAAACTGACTACAGTTCTGAAACGTTTGATGACCTGTCCAAAAATGGCCTGCTGGCCCCCAAAGGCTTCTGGCGTGTCGATAAGGACAAAGACCCGGAGCTACGCCACACCGTCCTCACCCTCATCGCCTTCCACGACCTGGAAGAAAAAATCCGCCAATGCGGCGGCGACCGCGAAAAGGGCATCGAAGCCTTCCTCAACCAGAACGACGGCGAGGGATGGATGCTCCCCGAAACCCTCCGGCTGGCCGACTACGGTCTGGGCCACGACGATCGTGCAAAGGAGCACCAGCCGGTGGCAAGCCGACTCGGCCCCCGCTTCTACGACTGGCAGCTTGCCCAGAGCCCGGAGGAATCCTGGCGGGAATGCCATCTCCATGCCCGCAACCTGTTGGGGCGAAGCGGCTACTTGAAACTGCTGGGGGAAGTGCTTGGGGATACCCCGTCCGGGGGCTGGGAGGATGCCCTCTACCTGGCCTTTGATATAGAGGAAAAGCAACATTTAACGGAAGTTTTTTCCATTGCCATTGGATTGATGGACCCTGAAATGTGGCGAGTTGGGCTTGATGAATCCCGAAGGATTCTCAACAACTGGGGGTTTTCCTGGGACCGAACAGATATGATACAGATCATCGCCGAAGCGTTCGGAAGGGTCCCCAAAGAGAACCGGACGAAAGCCCTTTCTGCCGCCAGGGGGTACCTTGGGGAAGACGGAATCAAAATGGCCCTTCAGAAACTGCTGGCCCCATTGCCGCGCCGAAGCGACCATCCCTGGCACAAGATTATCCGCGAGCAGATCGGAGAAACCACCTACCAAAAAGTTACAGCCGGGCTCGATATGGCACCGCCGGATCAGGTCGCCGAGACACAGTCCCCCTATTCGGCAAAAGGGAAAATGACCCAGATGGGACTTTTTGATTAAGCGGTGCAATACATCGAAGATGGTTTTTTTGATCAGGGGGCTGGCGAACCGGAAATGATTGACAACAGGGTAAAAACCCGTGAATTTTGGGGCTATTGATTTGTCTTGCTTGCCAAAAGGAGGATTATACCCGATAATTGATGATGCATGGGCGTTAATCCCGGAAAAGAAGTTCCACAACGAAACGCAGGAGGTGAGCGCTATGAAAAACCTAGATGATCTGAAACTTCTAAGCAACGAACGGAAGGCCATTCGGGAGGCCGCAAAAATGCTTAAAGAAAAATTTCCAATCAATGAAATTATCCTGTTCGGTTCAAAGGCGCGAGGAGACAGCGATGCAGCATCAGACATCGACCTCTTTCTTGTTACGAAACATTCCATTCACTGGCGGGAGAGGCAGGCCATTATCCATGCACTTTTTGATGTGGGCATGAAACATGACGTAATCTTCAGTATTCTGGATACACCTGAAGCTGATTTTAGTAAAGGGCTTTTTTCCACTTTCCCCATCTATGATGAGATTATGAAGGAAGGAGTTCCCGCCCCATGACAAGCGAACAGTCGAAAAGTCGCGATCAAAAGGAAGCCTTGGTCGCTTACTGGCTTGAAAAAGCCCATGAGTCCCTGCAATCCGCCAGGAGCGAGTATGAAAGCGGCCGTCTATCCTTTACCATGAACAGACTCTACTATGCCGCCTTCTATGCGCTTACAGCACTTTTTAGGGATAGGGACCGCGTATTCAAGAAACATAAGGGCCTCAGGAGCGCATTGCATCGTGATCTGGTGAAAAATGGAATTGTTGAAACGCACTGGGGGAAATTTTTTGATGATGTATTTGAAAGCCGCCAGAGGGGGGATTATACGCCAATGGTCATATTTGAACAGGACCAGGTGGAGGAATTTTTGCGGCAAACAGAAGGCTTTATCAAAGAAATGGAAAAACTTATCAACAGGTTTTGAGCCCCATCGGCTTTCGATAACACAGATGGTGAAGACGGAAGAAGGCCGCGGCGTGCAAAGAGATTCCCGCGTGTATCTTGCACAAATTTGACGTTTCGTGAGGAAAAGGGGGACAATATCCCCCGAAACCGAACGAAGTGTCAAACCTCTGACATCTAAAGGAGTTATGATAATGGAAAATAGACTTTTGGAAGAAGCGTTGAAAATGCCCCCCAGCGAAAGAGTCGCGCTGGCGGAACTGATTCTCGCCAGTATCGATCACGAAGAAGAGGGTATTCGGCAAGCCTGGATTGGGGAGGTTCAAGACCGAATGAGAGCTGTTCGGGAGGGAAAATCAAGGTTGTTGGATTTTCAGGACCTGTACAAATGAAAGTGCATATCCATGAGATGGCCGCCCGGGAATTTGACGAAGCGATCCTGTGGTATGAGGCGCAATCGGAAGGCTTGGGGGATAGATTCAAGAAAACAATTCTGCACCGGATCGAGATGATCAAAAAGAATCCCAGCTGGTTTTTGAGAGAAGCGGAAAATATTTACAAAGCATATACCCCAAAATTTCCATACAAGATCCTTTATACGATTGATGAAGGAAGTCTTGTTATATGGGCGATTGCCCATTTACATCGAAAGCCCTGGTACTGGCAATCCAGAATGAATTGATCTCAGGGCAGTGGCAGATCGTTTCATCCCCTGATTGACGCTTCTAAACAGGTTCATATGAACGGGTTTTTCCGCCTCTCAAAACCGATCTTTCACCGAGGACGAATCCATGGCTTTAAATCCCATAGTCTTCACCGAAAAAGTCGTCAGAAGTTTTATCAGGTACCAACTCACGGCCTACCCCTTTGCCGATGAAACCCTTCATGCACAGATGCGGCAATTACTCTCCCTGGATCAGACACGGCAGTCGCCTTTATTAAAAGGGCCTTACATCAGTTTGTCCCGTCCCTTTCGACAGGGTATTTCGGTGGAGGATCTTATCGCCGAAAACATCTTCCACCCGCACATGCGCAGGCGCATTCCCAGGGCCATCACCCATGTTTACGGCCATCAGGAAGAGGCCATACGTGCCATCCATGCCGGGCGCACAACCCTGGTTTCCACCGGCACCGGATCGGGCAAGACCGAATGTTTTCTTTATCCCATCGTGAGCAAGTGCCTGGAACTGAGAGACATGGGGGCTTCTGCCGGCATCAGCGCGGTCATCGTGTATCCCATGAACGCGTTGGCAGAGGATCAGCTGGACCGGATCAGATCTCTGCTCGCCGGTACAGGCATCCCCTTCGGCATGTACGTGGGCAAAACGCCGGAGCGGGAAAACAACGTGGCCGGGCGACGAATGCCGGCAGGAAGTTCGAGGGCTGATTATGAAGCCGTGTTGGCAAAGATACGAAGTGAAAAAAGAACCGGCGAGACGGTTCACCCACCGGAAGAGGTCTGCTCCCGGGAGATCATGCGCACGGCGGGGAAACAGCCGCGCATTCTGCTGACCAATGTCAAACAACTGGAACTGCTGCTCACCCGCCAGAGGGATATCGAGCTGTTCACGGACGCACGCCTCGACTTTCTCGTGTTCGACGAAGCCCACACCTTTACCGGCGCTCAGGGGGCTGAAACCGCCTGCCTCATCCGGCGACTGCGGGCATTTTGCGGTCGCAAGGAGCAGGATTCGGTCTGTGTGGCCACATCGGCGACCATTGTTGACCAGGAAAATCCGGAGGCCGCCCGCGACTTTGCCACCCGTTTTTTCGGCGTATCCAAATCGGAAGTGACAACGGTCGGTGAAGCCTATGAACCGGAAGTGTGGGCCGGCGGCCGTACCACCCCGCCCACTCCCGGCTCTGAGCCGGCACAATTACTGAACATGGTCGTGGCGGCCGTTGAAGACGAAACCGGGGAGGCTGTTCGTAAAGTCTATCAGGACCTGGCAGGCAAAACTCTGGACCATGCGCTCGATTGGCCCGTTGCCCTGCATCAGGACCTGTCTAAGAGCGAACTGGCCTTCCAGTTGAATGAATCCCTGACTACACCAAGAGAACTCAGCAGCCTTCCCTCCGAGCTGGAGGAAAAGCTGGGCCGCCCGGTGAGTGAAGCGGAAATCCTCGCATGGCTTTCCCTGGGGGCTGCCGCACGCCTGGATGGTCGCCCACTGCTCAGGCCGGTGGTTCACGGATTCGTTCGGGGCATCAGCGGTGCGGTGGTGAGCTTTCCGGTCGACAGAAATGTCCCCAGGCTCTGGTTGGCGGCCGAAGACGAAATCGAAGCGGCGGAGGGAGAGGAAAAGCATGCCCACTTTCCGGTGACCACCTGCACCACCTGCGGCCAACACTATTATGTCTCGTTTTTGAAGGATTTTGAATACACCCGGAAAAAACCCGGTGGAGGTGAGGCAGCCGGAGACAGCTGCTATTGGGAACCGTTGGAAGAATCACGGGAAGGGAATCGCGTACTTCTGCTGGACCGGCTGATCGGCGGCAGTGACGATGAAAACCTTGAAGACCATGCCCGAACCGCACCCCTTCACTTTTGTCGGTACTGCGGGGCCGCCCACCCTGAGGAAATCGGGCGGTGTCGGCACTGCGGGGCAACCGGCGTGACGGTTGAATTGTTTGCCGTGCGTCAAAAAAAGGATAATCCGGGAGTGCTGACGAGCTGTCTGTCCTGCGGCGCTAACGGGCGACGGATCGGAGGCCGATATCGCGAACCGGCGAGGCCCGTCCGGGCCACCAACGTGGCCGACGTCCACGTCCTGACCCAGGACATGGTGCATAACTCAGAACGTCAAAGACTTCTGGTCTTCTGCGACAACCGCCAGGATGCCGCTTTTCAAGCCGGCTGGATGAAAGACCACGCAAGACGCTTTCGACTTCGGGCCCTGATGATGGAAGGCCTGAAGGATGGCCCCCTGTCTGTCGGTGACTTATCCCGGCGCATCGACGATGCCCTTGAAGCGGACGAATCCTTGTCGCGCGCCCTGGTACCCGAAGTGTGGCTGGTCGTACGAAAAGAAGGCGGGGGCGGGCGTCACGAGCAGGAAAGACGAAAGTTTTTACGCATCCAGGTGCTGCGGGAAGTGACCCTGTCTTCGCGCCAGGCTTTCGGTCTCGAACCATGGGGCCGTATGAAAGTGGACTACGAAGGTTTTGCCGCAACATTGCCATGGATTCAGAAAAATGCCGACACGCTTGGCATGCCGGCGGAAGACCTGCGGGAAGGTGTGGCAAGCCTGATCGACTACCTGCGGCGCCGGCATGTGCTTTACGATCCGGAACGGGAGATCTTCAGCAAATACTGGATGGACGGTGATCTGGAGGTGCAGCAAGGGTATCTGCCCCAGATCGGCAGCCCGGTAGGAACCAAACTCAGGCGTGAAGCAACGGAAAAATCCACTCTTGTTATTCAGTGGATCAGTGATCTGGGCGATACCACCATGCGCCAGATCGCCCGAAAATGGGGCCTGCCTCCGGAAAATATGGAGCCGTTTCTTGAAGGACTGTTTGACTTTCTCGTCAGGGAAAAAATCTTGTGGCCGGTACAGCTCAAAGGGTCGAGGGGTGGCGCCCTTCCGAATCTGAGCGGGGTCTACCAGGTCAGCACAGATAAGCTTCGACTCCAGCAAAACCATGGGGTATGGCGCTGTAAAAACTGCCGAAGAACTTCCACCCGCCGAACACCCGGGCAGTTGTGTCTCTCCTGGCGCTGCAACGGCGAACTTGAATTTGTAAAGGAAGACAAAGACAACTACAACCTGCAATTGCTTGATGAAAATTACGCCATGCTGCGGCCGGAGGAACACACGGCCATGGTCCCCCACAAGGAACGAGAGCGCCTGGAAAATCTATTCAAGGGAAACGCTGAAGCGGTTAACGCCTTTGTGTGTACGCCGACCCTGGAGCTGGGTGTAGACATCGGGCAGTTGGATGCGGTACTCATGCGCAACGTCCCGCCGCTTCCGGCCAATTACTGGCAACGGGCGGGGCGGGCCGGCAGGCGCCATCGCATGGCGGTGGGTTTGACCTACTGCCGATCGGTATCCCACGACCGGGCCTATTTTTCCGATCCTTTTAAGTTGCTCGCAGGCCGGGTGGACCCACCGGCCTTCAACCTGAGAAACGACCTGATGGTGGCCAAACACGTTCATGCCACCGTCATTTCCCGTTTGCACCAGTACACGCGCGACGCTTCCCTGACTGACGAACAGCGTAACAACATAAAGGGTACGCTGAAAACCTGCCTGCCGGATCGAATTTCGTCTTATTTGTTCGAAGACGGACTGGTTCGCGAAAGCCCCTTTGATTTGTCCCCCCTCAAAATTCTGATGGGGCGATACGAGAAGGACCTGGTTCAATATGTGACAGCCGCTTTTAGCCAGGGCTGGCCGGAAGCGGATGCCGAGGTCACAAAGCCCCAAGTTCTGTTGAACCATATCCGCGGAATGGTATCCGAACTTGAGACGGTCATCGGCCGCCTTTCAAGGCGTCTCCAGTGGGCGCTTGCTCAGATTAAGCGGCTGAATGTGCTGCGGGAAAAGCAGGGGGATCTCGAACCTGAGGACGATACGCTTTTTCGCCGCTGCGATACCCTGGTTAAACGCCTGAAAGGTACTATCCGGCGAAGGCGCCGGGAGGCGGAAGGCTATGATGACGTGAACACCTACGGCATGTTGTCCGCCGAAGGCTTTTTACCGGGGTACGGCCTCGAAAGAGGGTCGGTCCTGGGCACCGCGGAAATACCTTTCTGGAGAACCGGGGCCATGGAGTTCGCCCTGCCCCGGCCGTCCAGTGTGGCCCTGCGCGAATATGTCCCCGGCAACCTCATCTATGCCAATGGCAACCGGTTCGTCGCCAGGCGCTTCCACCGAGATGTGGATGAAGAACGCGCTGAGATGCCGGTCTTTGAAATTTCCACGGAAAGACATGCCGTCAAGGAAACCAACGTGGGGGCCGCACCTGGGGCCTTGGGCGCAAAGATCTTACAGACCATTGCCGTCTGCGACGTGGACCTGGTCCATCAATCCCACATATCCGATGAAGAAGAGCTGCGGTTTCAGATGGGCGTGGCGGTTCACGGCATCGAGCGTGATCAGCATAACGGCGGCAAGGCTTACAATTGGGGGCCTCAAGCCCTGCATCACCGCCGAGGGGTGAGGTTGCGACTGGTCAATGTGGGCGCCAATTCCGCCATTGAACGGTTTGACCGTTACGGCTACCCGGTCTGCAGGGTTTGCGGACAGAGCGTTTCTCCCCTTTCTTCAGACAAACAGCGAGACCATTTTGACCAGTCCCACCAGGAACGGTGCGGTCGGCCACCGATGCCGGTCGGGTTTTACGCCGATGTGGTCGCCGATGTACTGTCCCTGCCGGCCTGCCCGGATCAGGAAACCGCCTACAGTGTCCTGGAGACGTTGCGCATGGCTGCCACAAACGTGCTGGACATGCACATGGAAGACCTTCAGATTCTGGTCATCGGCCATGTGGATCGCGATGAAGTGGACGGCCTCTTATGGGACCCCATGCCGGGCGGCTCCGGCCTCATTGACCAAATTTCCGAATGTTTTGACGAGGTGGTCAACCATGCCATTAAAATCGTTCAAACCTGTCCGTCCGCCTGTGACACCTCCTGTGTGGACTGTCTCCAGACATTCCGGAACGGGTACTATCACAAATATCTGAATCGGGAATTGGCATGGGAGATCCTGCGTTCTTGGGGTAACCGGATTCAGCTATCTCACGAAATCGCCGCAAAACGACCTTCTGAGGAGCCTTCAGAAGGAACCCATCCGGTTAACGAAGTGGAACGAAAACTCAGGCACCTGCTGCTGTTGGCCGGATTTGAAGAAGGCATTCGAAATGAGCAGATTCGTTTGGATAAGGCCATCGGCACAACAACACCGGATATTATCTATCGCGCCGATCACCATGCCGAGGACGAAGGGGTCTGCATTTACCTGGACGGGTTAAGCGCCCACCTTCACGGAAATCCTGAAACAGCGGAGCAGGATCAGCGCATCCGCACCTGGCTTCGTAACAATGAATACGACGTGATTGAGATTGCTGTGAGCGACCTGGATGACGAAGGGGCAATGACAAAGCATTTCCGCAGACTGGCCGGCTACCTGCGTGAAGACCTCCTGCGCGCAAAGCTCCGAAAGGATTCTTCCTGGTTTCAACAGTCTGAAGAGGAAAAGATACCGACCGAACGCGCCGTTCTTCGTCTGGTTCGCCCCACGCCGGAAAAATGCTATGTGGATTGCGTTCCTCTGGTGCCACTTAAGGCTGCCGCTGGCTATTTCGGTGATCCTTCGAGCGGCATCGATTCGGACTTGGAATGGGGTTGGGTTGAGGTGGATACCCGCCGAAAATTACGCCCCGGCATGTTCGTCGCTCAGGTAGTGGGCAAATCCATGGAACCGAGAATACCGGATGGCGCCTATTGTCTCTTTTCGACTCCGGTTACGGGTACCCGCCAGGGCTTAACGGTTGTTGTCCAGATGCTGGATAACACAGACCCGGAAACCGGCGAAAGTTACACCGTGAAACGGTATGAAAGCCGGAAGGTCACTTCGGAAGAGGGTACATGGCGACATGTGAAAATTGTCCTCAAACCGGACAATCGTGACTTCCAGCCCATCGAGTTGACCTGTGAAGATGAGGGCAGCATCCAGGTGGTTGCTGAACTGGTGGAAGTCCTTGGTTAATTCCTGGGGTTTTTTGGAGTGTAAATTGACCGAGCGAAAGAATCGCGTTAAACAAACAGAGGGAGAGCTCGGCAAATCCCGTAACCCCTACGGTTTTCACTCTCCGATGATCTTAACCAGAACGCGCTTTCTACGCCTTCCGTCGAATTCACCATAAAAAATCCGTTCCCAGGTGCCAAAATCAAGGGCCCCACCGGTGACCGCCACCACCACTTCCCGCCCCATGATCTGGCGTTTCATGTGGGCATCGGCGTTGTCTTCGCCCACATTATGGCGGTAGCCCGAAACCGGTTCGTGCGGTGCCAGTTTTTCAAGCCAGATCTCATAATCATGATGCAGGCCCGATTCATCGTCATTGATGAACACCGAGGCCGTAATATGCATGGCGTTGACCAGGATCAAGCCTTCCATAATCCCGCTCTCTCTCAAGCATTCCAGCACCTGGGGCGTGATATTGATAAAAGCCCGCCGGGAGGGCACCTCAAACCACAACTCTTTTCGATAACTTTTCATAACAATATGACTTTCCTTTCGCTATTTTCAGTAAATTGACAACAGGGGAACAAAATATGAAAAAAAAATCAATCCCAAAATATTGCGCGTTGAAGAAAATCTGAAGAACTTGAACAGGAAACAATGTTTCTTGACCCTGACGGGGATCATGCTCGAATCATACACTCAAAGGACCCTGTAGATCTTCAATCCTACTTGAAATACAATGGCAAACTATAGGCCGTACCGGATATCTTGATACTGCTATTGACAGCATTTTGTAAATATGTTAAGAATTCTTCTGAAAATGGGAAAAATCACCTTTTCGGGGGAATATACCAATGTCCTTTCAAGGGAGACAGCTTCCAGCTGAA
>JAERTK010000247.1 GCA_016844935.1 Desulfobacteraceae bacterium
GCGCAACCGCTCCGAGTTCCTTCGTGAGGCTGCGAGGACATACATCCAGCGCAAACGACGATGGGCCGATATTTTTTCGGTGGGCCGGATGATTGCTGAGGATAGAGGACTTCTTCCCGAGGACGTATCCAGAGAGATCGAGGCGTATCGAAAAGAAAAGGCATCACGGAAATGATCTCTCGGGTCGTTCTGGATTCCAATGTGATCATCTCGGGGTTTCTATTCGGAGGACCGCCGGCCCGTCTTCTTGAACACGCAGTGACTGGTACCATAAACTGCTTCACGTCTTTGGCAATCCTTGATGAAGTGCGGGAAGTTTTACAGCGCCCGAAGTTTGGGCTTTCACCCGAACAGGCGTTCCGCCTCGTTGAGGAGCTGCACGACTCTTGTGCCCTGGTGAAACCAATTCGGCAGATCCGAGCGATCGCAGCAGATCCGGATGACAACATGATTTTGGAGTGTGCATCGGAGGCCAGTGCTGACCTGATAGTCTCAGGCGACTCCCATCTTCTGGATCTCGGTCGTTGGGAACACATCCGCATAATGTCGCCGTCCAACGCCCTAAGAGAAATTATGCAGGGCTGTGGGGCTGGGGTCGGGGCACATGGATCCCAGCCAAAAGGAAAGGTCCTTAACCCTCTTTAAATTTTCAGGAAAACAGATAATGGAGGTTGACATGAAAATTCTCGCTTTAAACGCAACCTACCGTCCCGGAAAGACCACCACCCACCTGACCCGAAAGGCGCTTCAAGGTGCGGTTTCAGTGGGTGCAGAAACCGAAATGGTGATGCTCAGGGACAAAGACATTCAATTCTGCACCAATTGTTTAACCTGCTACAAGGATCTGGAGTCAGAAATAGCGCCCTGCACCATCGATGATGACGTGAGCGGAATCCTTGAGAAAGTAAAAGATGCGGACGGCATCATCCTGTCGTCACCGGTTCATTGTGGCTTTGTCACCGGACTCATGATGGCCTTTATTGAGCGCATCACCTTCAGACTGTGCCGCCCCACGGGTGCCTATCTGGGGATGAAAGGGTGTCCCGAACCCCGGTTGACGGGGAAACCCCGCGCCGTGGCAAGCATCGTCAGCGCCGGCGGAATGCCTGTGGAAATGAGAGAATACTGTGATATGGGGACCCCCTGGCTGAAAGAATCGACGGTGTTCTTTAATGGGGACTTTGTAGGCGATATTTATGCCGGCGCCGTTTTCAACAAAACCCTTGAAGACGAGGACTGGCCCAGATCCTTCCTGTTCAGAGAACTGACGGAAGACCAGCTTAATGAAGCTTTTGACCTGGGCGTCAAAATGGGTGAGGCCATCAAGAACGGTAAGATACGCCCTTTTGATCCGGAGGCTGGATTAGGGGTCAAGTCTACGGTTGACTGTTGCCCGAAACTCTGATATCTTTACCCCATGTCCAGGCCACTAAGAATTCAATACCCGGATGCATGGTACCACGTTATGAATCGCGGTAGACGTGGTGATGAGATTCTTTGTGAAGACAAGGATTATGTCACGTTTATTGATCTTCTCAAGGAAATTACTGAAGATTATAATGTGAAAGTTTCAGCCTATTGTCTGATGTCAAATCACTATCATTTGTTAATTCAAACTCCCGATGCCAACTTATCCAGAGCAATGAGACACCTTAATGGTGTTTATACGCAGCGCTACAATAGAATGCATCATTGTGATGGTCAACTGTTCAGGGGTAGGTTTAAGGCAATCCTTGTAGAAGCTGACAGCTATCTTCTGGAGTTACTCAGATACATACACAGGAATCCCTTGGAAGCGGGTCTGGTTGATAATCTCCAGAAATACATTTGGAGCAGCCATAAAGGGTACCTGTCCAAAGCCAGGAAATGGGGTTGGTTGCATAAAAGGTTTCCGTTGTCCTTATTTTCAAAGGACCATGCAGAAAGTATCAGATTATACCGAAAGTTTGTCACCCAAAAGGCTCCGGATGAGATCAATGAAACACTGGACCCTGGAAAACTGCCACCGGTGCTGGGGACCCAGAAGTCTCTTGACAAAATTAAAGAATTGTTTTTTTCCGACAAAAGCCATGAGGAAGTTCCGGAAGCAAAAATACTCGCCCCGGATCCGACCCGGATACTTGACGCTGTGGTAAATCTTTATGAGACAACAATTGATGATCTTTACAGGTCAAGAAGAGGATACTTCAATGAGCCAAGGAATGTTGCGATCTACCTTATGAGGCGTCTGAGGAATGACACGTTAAAGGCGGCGGGTGAAGTTATCGGAATAACCAAAAACAGCACAGTCAGCAGTATCATTGGCAGGGTCAAATATGAGATGAGCAGGGATAAAGGCATGAGGCTGCGAGTCGAAAAATTGATGAAAAGCCTGAACAACAGTCAAACGTAGACTTGACCCCCTCTACGGTTTCCCCGCTGGAATTACGTAGAACGTTCGTACAGGGTCTCTGGGTCAATATCCAAGTTCCCGGGCCAGGCTACGGTTCCGTTTAAAACATATGCTTTTACGAACGTATCACCTTCTTTAAGGCGTATCCAGGGTTTTTCATCTATATATGGCCTCATATCGAAATGTTTTTGCTCTCCGTTTTCAAATCCGACTATCATACTGAAATCAGGCTTTGCCCGCACATAGGTTATATCAAGCAACATGGTAAACCCTCCATATTTAAGCGGATCAATGCGAAACAACTCTATTCCTTCCTTTGCCAAATCCCAATTGGCCAACAACTCTTCACGGTGCAAATCTACCCAGACTTGGACCATTCTTAACTGTTTTGTTGGCAGGCTGCCCGCAAGCAATCTACTCTCTTCAATGGCTATAGAAGCTTTATGCTCCTGATACCGGGCATGGATATGAGGCAGGTGATGCTTTTCCTCAATTTCAAAAAACATTGAGATAATAATACCATAGAACATACTTATTGTTGGCATAACAATTCCTTTGTTGTTTGACCCTCGTCCCCCCCGGCAGTAATTTAGTATTGAGTCACCGGATACTTTTCGGGGGACCATCTCTGATCAAAAAATTAATTTAATTACGTGTCTTCGCATGTCTCCGGGTCCGACCCGGCTTCCACAAAATTAAATGTTTAGCAATTAATCAAAGTGTGCCCAGAATCCACGGGCAGTTGGCTTGGCCCGGCCCATAAAGGTAAGTCAAACGTAGACTTGACCCTATTCTTCTATTCCTTTTTTCGATGTTCATGATAAAATTACCACATTTTCCCAGATGCGTTCAGAAACATATAGTATCCGATGGTTTCAGCTCACACAAGATTTTTGTTACATTGTTGAAATCAGGAGGGAGTTTAGTGCTGCAATTTTTTTTCCAATTCCAAGTCGACAATGATTAAAAAATTCTGGAAGGGAATCCCCACTCAATTCTGGAAGGGTTGACGCTGGGCGCCTACGCCATCGGCTCTCACGAAGGGTACATCTATGTACGCCAGGAATATCCCCTGGCCGTTGAGAACGTGCTCCTGACCATTAAAAAAGCTGAGGAATACGGATTCCTGGGGAAGAACATTCTCGGCTCGGGCTTTGATTTCAAAGTGATCGTGCACCAGGGAGCCGGGGCTTTTGTCTGCGGTGAATCCACAGCCCTCATGACGGCCCTTGAAGGGCGGGTGGGTGAACCGAGGCCCAAGTATATCCGGAGCAACATCAAAGGGCTCTGGGAAAAACCGAGCGTCCTGAACAATGTTGAAACATGGGCCAACGTGCCGTTGATCATCAACAAGGGCGCTGACTGGTTTACACAATACGGAACGGAAGGGAGCAAAGGTACAAAAATTTTCTCCCTTGTGGGCAAGATTGTCAACACCGGTCTTGTGGAAGTCCCCATGGGCATGCCCTTAAAAGATATTATATACAAAATCGGCGGCGGCATCCCCGGCGGAAAGAAATTTAAAGCTGTTCAGACCGGTGGACCATCGGGCGGATGTATTCCCGAGGAGCTGCTGGACCTGCCCGTGGGGTTTGATGAACTCACCAAGGCCGGGTCCATGATGGGTTCCGGTGGCATGATCGTCATGGATGAAGATACCTGCATGGTGGATGTGGCCCGGTATTTCATTGCATTTTTGACGGATGAATCGTGTGGTAAATGTGTGCCCTGCCGTGAAGGGTTGCGGCAGATGCTGAAAATTTTAACCCGAATCACTGAGGGGGAAGGGAGAGAGGGCGATATTGAACTCCTGAAGGACCTTGCCCTGACCGCCAAGGAAGCCGCCCTCTGCGCCCTGGGAAAGAGTGCCCCAAACCCGTTCTTGAGCACCTTGCGCTATTTCGAAGACGAGTATGAAGCGCACATCAAAGAGAATCGGTGCCCGGCCCTATCCTGCAAAGAACTCACCGTCTACACCATTGATCCGGCCAAGTGCAAGGCCTGCATGATTTGCGCCAGGAAGTGTCCGGCTGATGCCATCGATGGCGGCAAAAACAAGATCCATATTGTTGACCAGAACAAATGCACCAAGTGCGGCACCTGCTATGAAGTCTGCCCTTCCCGCTTTGGCGCGGTGACCAGAATTTCCGGCGAGCCTGTCCCGGATCCGATCCCTGAAGAAGAACGCATCATCAGAAAGAAGAAGAAAAAATGAGTGAAATTCTTTTGCAAATTGACGGAAGAGAAGTGAACGCAACGGAAGGGATGACCATTCTGGAGGCCGCCCAAAGTGCGGGGATCCATATCCCCACACTCTGCCACCACGAAAAACTGGAACCCTACGGGGGGTGCCGGCTCTGCATTGTGGAGATCGAAGATCGCGGCTGGAAAAAGCTGGTGGTTTCCTGCGTCTATACGGTGGAAAGCGGTCTGGTCATCAATACCCGGTCCGAAAAGATCGATCGGATCCGTAAAACGATTCTGGAACTTTTTCTGGCCCACGCGCCGGATGCCTTTGAGCTCATGGATCTGGCAAAAGAATATGGCGCCGACCGGAACCGCTTTGAAAAAGAATCCTCCTTCTGCATTCACTGTAGTCTGTGCGTCCGATACTGCGCCGAAGTCAAACAGAAATACGCCGTCGGTTTCGTAGATCGCGGAACCCGCAAAGAAATCAGTTTCATCCCGGAAATCGCTTCAAAAGAATGCTGGGACTGCAAAGAGTGCTTTCCTCTCTGCCCCACGGAGGCACTGCAGGCAGCCTTTGTCCTGACCAAAGCGCTATCTTCCTGAGAATCCGAACCATACAGCAGCCACCAACCCAACCGTTTGTTTGCCCTTGACAGGCAATATACAATCATTGTATATTGCGTCGCATGGTCTATGGGGGAAATAATATGGGCACATGCACTGTGAATATTGCATTCCAGGAAGACCTCCTTCGGGAGATTGATGAGGTTGCCAGGGAAGAGTCGCGCAACCGCTCCGAGTTCCTTCGTGAGGCTGCGAGGACATACATCCAGCGCAAACGACGATGGGCCGATATTTTTTCGGTGGGCCGGATGATTGCTGAGGATAGAGGACTTCTTCCCGAGGACGTATCCAGAGAGATCGA
>JAERTK010000248.1 GCA_016844935.1 Desulfobacteraceae bacterium
ATCCTTGGGGAGAAAGAGCTTTCAATGGAAATTTTCGAAGAAGGGAGGTGATGATTTTTCTCAATGAAGCTAAACAAAGCTTCACAGCTTAAAAGTGAACCGATGTACTGAAATCTAAAAACAAAAATGAAGACCAGAAAAGGAGGAGACATTATGAGCTTACCCGGAAAAAGCATGAAAATTGGTGGTTGGAACTATCACGTCGGTGATGTGGGCGAGAGCGACAAAGTCGTCATGCTCGTGCACGGCATGCCCGACGACGGCAGCTGCTGGAAATATCAAGTACCGGCATTAGTAAACGCGGGTTACCGCTGTATTGTCCCAGATACGCTGGGTTATGGTCTTACTGACCGTCCACGTGAAGTTGAGCATTACAAAGTTGATAACCTCATTAGCCATATGTTTGAGATTATCGAAAAACTGGGGCTTAAAGATAATATCAACCTAGTGGGGCATGACTGGGGTTCTGGCATTACCTGGCCCATGATCATGCAGAAACCGGAGATGTTCAGAAAATACTGCTCCTTGTCAGTTGGCCACTTGGGCTGTGTGTTCGGCCAGGCCCACGAAATGACTCAGGAACGAGGCACCCCCTTGCGCATGCTCGAATCCGTTAAGACCCACTGGTTTACGTACCATCACACTCAAGAAGGTATGGAAGAACTCTACATGACGAACGACTTCCAATACTTCGATCTTTTCTTCTGTTCGCATCCTGAGAAAGAAGAGGTCAAGGCCGCAATCAAACAAACCGGCCATATCGAATGGCTAAACTATGACATAGCCAACCCTATGGTCATGGACTACCTGGCAACGGCCAAAGATCGTAACTACTATCCGAACGTCAAGGTGCCGGTCATGGTGATTTACCCTGAGCAAGATATGTTCTTGTGGCCGACCCAGGCCATTGATACGCCTTCACGTGTGGATGCTGAGTGCCGTATTGAATTCATTCAAGGCGGCCATTGGTCCATGTTGGATCACCCGGATGATGTCAACGTACGGATGCTGGACTGGTTTGGTTCTGAAAGCTTCGATGTGCGAGCAAATGTGAAAGAGGCATAGGCCCCTTTGCCGCCGGACTCACATGATCAAAAGGAGCACCGGCGGGTGGGTTGGCCCCGCCGGTCCGGGCCCGGGGACGTCGTAGATATTGAGATACCGGCTTCCCGGAAACCGGGCAATACCGGTGCGAAAAACACCCAAATGAGAATCCCCATGAAAACCAATGATAAACGACTGCTTTCCGGTTGCATATGGTTGATTCTAATCCTGTCGGTGATTTTATCATACAGCCCGGTTCATGCGGTTGAAGATTCATCGTCGCCACCGCCGGCTGAAAAGGAATACCGAAGTTTCGGAGGGCCGGATACGGTGCCGAAACGGATTGAATCCGATCTTTTTGAAAAAGAGTATCTCTTTGACACGGCATTCATGAACCCCTGGTACAAATGGAAGGAACAACTCTTTGAAAAATACGGCTATCTGTTCGCCGTGGATTACTATCCGGTGGCTCTCAAAGCCACACAGGCCCTTCCAAACCGTGATGATGACGCCGCAAGCGCCGTATTTCGCTTCTCCGGGTTCTGGCAGCTTCTGGGCCGCGGTACGAAAAATACCGGCACCCTGGTTTATCTGGTTGAACACCGGCACGGGTATACGGATACGCTGCCGGCCGCATTTGCCCTTCAGAATCTGGGGCAGGCGGGGTTTATGGAAATCCCCTTTGGGGACGACGGGTGGCACCTGACCAACTTTTACTGGAATCAGGAATGGAACGATGGCGAAATCGGTCTTGCAGCGGGATTCCTGGATGTGACCGACTGGGTGGATGTGTGGGCCCTCACCAGTCCCTGGTCGGATTTCTACAACTTTGTTTTCAGCATCGGTGCCGCCACCTTTGATCTTCCGGACGATGCCGCTTTGGGATTCGGCGCCGGCGCGTGGCTGAATAAATCCATCTATGTCATCGGCGGTTTTGAGGACCTGAATTCCGATCCCACCGATCCCTTTAATGGCTTCAACTCCTTCTGGAACGATCACGAATTTTTCAAGCATCTGGAAATCGGCTGGAGCACTTCCGCCAGAGAGCAGTACTATCTGGACAACCTGCACCTGACCCTGTGGCATGCGGACGAACGGGACGAAATCAACATTGATGCGGGGTGGGGCGGATTTCTGTCCTTTTCCCATACCTTCGGCGGCAAGTGGCTCATGTTCGCCAGGGGCGGATTTGCGGAGGACGGCGGCAGCCTTCTCACAAGGTCCCTGAGCATCGGCGGCGGCTATGCGCCGGGCGGCATCAAAACGCCCGGCGTGGGACACATGGTCGGCGTCGGTGCCAATTGGGGCCGACCCAACGAAAACCTGTTTGGGGACAATCCGGACGATCAGGTTACAGCCGAGGCCTACTGCCGCATACAGCTCACCAAGGAACTGGCCATCACGCCGGATGTACAGCTCCTCATCAACCCGGCCCTCAACCCGGACGAGAATGCCATCTGGGTCTTCGGCATTCGGGCGAGATTGGGTTTTTA
>JAERTK010000249.1 GCA_016844935.1 Desulfobacteraceae bacterium
TATCGAGTTTCTGTTGCGCCGGAACATAGCGTTGCCCCCTCTGAATAAGACGACCGCAAAACAATTCCTGAACAAACTGAAGCGTTTCAATCAGGCAGATTATAAAGTCAAACTAGGCTCGATTTTGGAAGAGGATGTTCGGCAATACTATATATCTCAAAAATTTACCTACCTCCGTGAAAAACTGAAAGCCACATACCTGACAGCAAACAAAAAGTAAAACACGTCATTAACTCTGCCCTCCGTCCCTTCCCCTTTCACCTCTTCTGCTAACTGTTCACGGCTCACGGCTCACGGTTTCCCCTTTCTCCTTTCACCTTTGAGAGCACCAGGAAAAAGTCAAGGAAAAATTTGACATTTTTTTAGGCAAAACTCCCCCATTCGGCTAATCGCCGTTTTTTGAAAATGATATTGTCTGAACATAACAATTGCACTTTTCGTTTTTCGCATTTCGGCGTTACAGGTGAAAAGGCCCCGTCCATGTTGTCCGATTTGGCAAGCTGGTATGACTAGATCTCTTTCTTTTATTGAAGGATCAGAGCACCTTGGAGCCATAATTAAAGGGTTCGGACGGACAGGGTTCGCATTCTCAAAGGAGCCGTCAATGGTATCCTCTTAAAACAGGATTATTGCGGCAGCTAACAAGTTAGCCATCCTGTCCGCCGAAACCGCGAAAACCGCAAGCAAAACCGTTATGTTCAGATGGATTATGCTTACAGTTTAAGCTTTATTTCATATAGCTCCTGTACCATGTTTCGCCAACGGCCTAAAAAATGATTATCGTCAAAAGCAGTTTCGATAGCGCCTGCTTTTTTCCATTTATCCCGAAGGGCGGGCCAGGCCATAAGATAATAACCGGCTCGCTCTTCAGGCTTTGTTTCTGCACTACGAAATTCTGGAGGTAAATATATCTGGGGCTTTCGCATAAGACACATGGCTGTGCGGATATATCTGCGGGCAATGCCAAAATCAGCATTTTGTCCGTTTGCCTCCCGCCGCTTGTAATCGGTCATCAAGTCTTCCGGGCCATGTAATCCCATTTGATTGGCGGATTGCACGACATAGTCTTTAAGAATGCGGTTACAGCGTTTTGCGACCTTACCCGTGCGGGTTTTGCCCTGGGTTCCGCCGGTCTGTTTGACCCTGGGAATAATTCCCGAATATGAAACCAGGTTATTCACGGGCTTTTGATTGTGCGGATTACCAATTTCGCAGGCCATGCCTGCAGCCAGTACAATGCCGATGCCGCGAATGCTTGTGAGAAATGCGCCCTCTGTTTGGGCCAGCCATACGGCCATTTCATGTGCCAATTGTTCAATGCTGTCTCTCAAGCACCTGAAATGCTTGACATGCTGAGTCAATGAAAGCTGAAAAGTAGTGATATATTCGCTTGGCGTACTGAGGACACAGCCAGCATATCCTTGAAGCTTTTTTGCGGTATCTTCCGGTTTATTTGTGCCACAGCGATGAAGGATTTCAATCAGTTTAGGCTGTTTTCGACGACGGATCTGGCGAGGGCTGAACCGGTCTTCCATGAGGTATAAAGAGGCTTCTGAAAATGGACAAATGCCGCTCTTTTTCTCATTCAAAAATCCTGGAAATAGCCGGTCAACAACGGAATGCATGCGGTTTTTTTCTTCCGTTGAAATGGCAACAAGCTTTCTTCTGTGGCGGACTAATGTGCGGAGATTACGATAGATACCAGATTGAGCAGGAGAACAGTTTCCCCGGCGGTTAAGCAGCATTGACGCGATACCCATTAAGTCTACGCGGTCCGTGCTGGCTTGCAGGTTTGCACGTTGCTTTTTTGCATCGTGGGCATTGACACCGGCAACAACCCATCCGCCGGATCGTAAGGTGTTGACAAAATTCTCGGCATATGAACCGACGTCTTCCCCGCCAAAGAAAACATGTTTATGGTCTATTTGACGACGATGACAAGACCGGGTTACCTGGTCGGTGAGGTATTCAACCCCCTCAGGATTGTTTCTGACGGAAAACGGTTTTCTAAGGATACGGCCATTGCCGTCACAAAACATAACAATATGGTCTTTTTTGGCGTAATCCATTGGAACACACATGACTTTTGAATTGTTTCCGGCGTCTTCAAAAAGACTGAGCAATTCTTGACTTTGGTTCAGATAAATGTTTCTCTTTTCCATGGTGAGGCTCCTCCTTTCATTCGCAGCTGATTAGACTGCTTTTTGTGTGCCACCTGTTTATTCAGGATGGCTTATTATGAAAATGGAGCTTCACCAAAAAATTGTCAAAATTCAATGAACTTTTTCTTTTATAGTCAGAAAAATGTTCAATGATGCCCCGAGTTATAGAGTTGGGAACGAGATAAGAGCTCCCCTAAAAGGCTCCCTCTCCTTCCCAACATCTATAACTCGGAAACGTACCAGCTTTCACCTTTCACCTTTCACCCTTGACCTTTTTTCACCTTCAATTGTCGGACACCAATTTAAAAAATGGAGGTAAGTAATGGAATCGGTTTTAATTGAGAAAGAAGCCATGAAACTGCCGTTAGTTGAAAGAGCTTTG
>JAERTK010000250.1 GCA_016844935.1 Desulfobacteraceae bacterium
AGCGGTACCCATTGCATACTGCTGGTGGGCCTGAAAATAGGAACGGACCTCCGCAGGCAACGAGGTGAACCGAACCACGTGTGAATGGCGGATCTCTTTCGGCTCTCCGATGATCTTGCCGTAGAAATCCTTGGATACAAGCTCCTGATCCACTTCCAGGAGATTCATTTTCAAATTGCTCAACAATCCGATCGGTTCCTGGAAGGTCATTTCAGCACCTTTTCTGGAAAGCCGGGTAATGACACCTTTTGTCGCTTTTTTCCCCACATGCTTCCCTTCAAGGAGCGTGTACCGCAACGGAATGTGACGTGCCAGAAAAACCATCTTTAATTCTGCCTCTTCCAGGGCCAGATTGAAGCGGCCGGCAATCCCTCCCACTTCATAAATCTTCAGCGGCGTTTCAGCCCCTTTGGGAAGCACCTCCCGCTGTGCGTCCATACGCAGAATTTCTCCCGCCTCCCTCCGGACCGAATCTGAAATTAGAATCTGCCCTCCCACCGTATAAGACTCAATGCGGCTCGCCATATTGACACCGCTGCCCACCACGGCGTACTTGCTGCGCTTGCTGGACCCGATGTTTCCAACAATGACTTCGGCCTCATTGAGCCCGATTCCCATTTCAAGCTCGGGAAGTCCGTTCTGGCGATTCTCGGCATTGACACGCCCCATGGCGTTCTGCATGGCAATGGCACAGGCAATGGCCTGTTCGGCCCGGTCCGGCATATCCTGGGGTGCACCGAAAATAACCAGCAGTGCATCGCCGATGATTTCATTGATGGTACCGTTATATTTGAGAATTTCTTCCACCATCACTTCAAAATAGGAATTCAGAAGCTGAACCACCCGCTCCGGTTCCAGACGCTCCGATAACGCGGTAAAGCCCCGCAAATCGGTCATCATGATGGTGACGCTTCGGCGTTCTCCTCCCATTTCAAGGGCAAGGGGGTTCTCGATCATTGAGTTCATGACTTCAGTGGAAAGATACCGGCCAAACATCTTTTTGAGCAGGTCGGTCATTTCGGTCACTTTGGTTTCGCGATCCCGCCACCGGGCAAATATATAGGCCACCAGAAAAAGCATGAGAAGAAAAACCGTCATCACAAGGATCATGGTGCCCACAAAATAGTATGTATCGATTTTACCGCCGCTGAAAGCGGAACCGGAAAAGGCAGGAGCGTAGGGAATAAGCCCAGCCCAGGTGGCAACTGAAACCACAACCGTCAGGACCGTGAAGGTGAACAGCCATGGCAGGGCCAGTTTCAGTTCAAAAAGGAGAAAATTGAGCGTCCCAAGCGCCATTGCCAGGAGGAAGGGCCCAGGGTGGGTGACCGGGCCGAAAACATAGCAGGCAACAGCCACATGAACGGCATTGTATTGAATAACGACGTGTGTAAAAGGACGGTTGTCGGGAGAACGCCGGCGCAGCCAGAAACCGAAAGCCAAAAGGAAGAGCCAGGGGGTCCCCAGATTGCGGTTTATGTGATAATAGGTTTGAGCAAAATCCCAGTTGATCCATGCCAGACGCTCAAAATAGAGGGTCACCGCAGTACCCATCACCAGGTTGCTCGCCCCGCCTACAAAGCTGAACAGTGCAATTATGAGGAGGCAGCGATCGACACGGCTCCATTCCAGCGGGTTCTTGTTCTTGCGGTTGTGCCGAAGCAGGAAAATTACTGTCACCGCTGAAAAAACCCAGGGCAATAGAACCGATGGCATGCGTTCAAACCACGTTCCATCCATCGTCATCCCTCCCATTAAATGCCCCGTTAAGGGCCCACTCAATGAGAGCCTACCATGGGGTCATTTTGGATGCAAACGAAGATTTTCCGTTTTCCGAAAGATGAAAATGTGTGGAGCATTGCCCCACGGGTGCCAGACAGATGAAGGACGGCAATTTTAATCAGGCCATCAATCATTTGTACGACCTTTGCCGGGAAAGAAAAGAACCTGAGATTTTTCTGTAATATTTGAAGCCTGATATCGCCAACCTTAAAAGATTGATTCGGAAAGATAGTAGCCTGTCTGAGTTAAATAATTTGTTCGAGTCAGATTTGGCTGGATGAACCTTTTAGCCTTTCAGCGATCCAGATTTTTATTATAGACTGTCGAGGGACACCAAGTCTTTTAGCTTCTTTATCTAAGCTATGAATCATCCATACAGGAAAATCCACATTGACTCTTTTCTGGTCCTGGCCATGTCTCTTGGCTTTTGAAATATCAAGAAATTTGGTAATGTCTTCCCCGGAATCAAATTTTTCATCTAAATCTTTAGCTTTCATAAATTTCAACCTCCTCTTTCCGGGATCGGCGCACGGAAATAATTCTGATATTGTGTTCACGGTAAGTAATGATCGTGGACCAGTACTTTTTAGAAATTTTACCGATCACAAGGAACCTGGATTCATCAATGGTTCTTGCTGGAATTTCAATTCGATCTGGGTCATCCCATAAATCTTGTGCTTCGGTAAAATCGATTCCGTGTTTTTTCTTATTGATTTTGCTTTTTCGCCTATCAAATTCAAATTGCATAATAGTATAAATTCTATATTATTTTTATACCTAATATCAACCAATATTATATATTATATTGATACGAACGGCAAGTTCACCAGCGCCTCCTCCGATAATACCCGTCGTTTCGGCAATCGCGAAATCGGCTCCCTGTTGAAATACAGCGTTTCCCATGACCGTTTTGCAATTATATAACTGCTTAAAATGAAAGCAATAGTCCATTCGCAGTTGCATTTATGTTATGGTTTCGGTTGCAAAGCGGAACCCTTAGGTTTGGAACCCCATTATGCGGCCTATGAAATTGCTGATCTGGCTACCGGGATGATTGCGAAGGAAATCTCAAACGTCATTTCCCGCCGGGGAAAAAGCCCTGAGGATTACACCTTATTCGCCTTTGGGGGCAACGGCGGCATGGTGGGGTGTGAAGTGGCCCATAAGGTGGGTATCGAGGAGAATGTATCTGCCCAAGCTTATGAATGGGAGGCCTAAATCCCCCGAAGAAGCGGCCACACTGCTGAAGGTAAAAGAAAACAGTCATCTTGTGGCAGGGGGAACGGAACTTTTCCCCAGAATGAAATACGGCCTTTGTTCCCCGGAAGTGATCATCAGCCTGAAGGGCTTGAAACATTTCTGAGACTGGATGGCGGCATACTGGGCCGCTCCGACGACATGTTCCAGTTCGCAGGCGTAAATGTGTTTCCATCCGCCATCGAAAATGTTATCCGTAAAGTGGACTGCTTCTCAAATGAATATCAGATTGTCGTGCCCGCCATGGGGAGCGGAAAACGCCTTAAATCCGCGTGGAACCCGCATCAAGCCGGGTGTCTTCAACAGACATGCGGGAAGCGCTCGATCAATTCATGGAAGAATTTAAATTCAGGATCACATTTACACCGGAAGTAGAGGTTGCTGATTGGAAATAAAGCATTAACCCCAAATTTTTTAGGAGAATGTAATGAAGAAGAAAGCCCTGTTTATTTGTCTAATTTCAGCCATATTTATTGGAATGCCTCTTGCGGCCATGGCCGCGCCCGATGCCATACACATCGGGGCCACGGTTTCCCAGACGGGCCACTTTTCATCGGAAATCGGGCCGTTCAAGCGGCTCATGAATGCCTGGGCCGACATTGTGAACGAAAAAGGCGGCATCATGGTCAAGGAATATGGCAAGAAACTGCCGGTGAAATTCACCATCTACGATGACAGAAGCGACCAGGCCACCGTCAAGAAGTATTACGAGCGGCTGGCGACGGTTGACAGGGTCAACCTCATGCTGGGGCCTTACAGCAGTCCGCTCACCTTTGCGGCCAGTACGGCGGGCGAGAATCACCAGATCCCCTTTATTGCCATCTGCGCCAATTCACCCAAAATTTACACCCGCGGTTTCAACTGGATTGTGGGCACCATCGATCTGGGTCCCCGCTACACCTACCGCTACTGGGAAATGATCCGGAAGGAAGGCAAGGCCAAAAGTGTCTCCTTCGTGGTGGAAGACACTATCCATCCGTTGAGTGTTTATAAAGGGTCTAAAAATCTGGCTGAAGAGGCCGGTCTGAAAGTGATGACCAGCGATATCGTGCCGGCCAAAACCCGGGATTTTACGCCGATTATCACCAAGCTAAAAAAAGAAACCCCCGATATCATCTATGTATCTTCCAACATCCCCTTTGTCATCAACTTCATGAAACAGGCCAAAGAGATGAAACTGAACCCCAAGGAATACCATTGTATTCATCACAGCGGGATTTTCAGGGATGCCTTGGGAAGTGCCGCCAATGACGTCATCGGCCAGTCCTACTGGGTTGAGGGAATGAAGCTGGGGGATACCCGGCTCATTAACGATGTGCTCAAAAAAGCCAAAATCAGCGAACCCATGTATCCGTGGTCCCCGGCGTATGTGGCCGCATTTCAGGTTCTTCAGAAGGCCATCGAAAATGCGGGAACCCTCGACAACAAGAAGGTGATGGAGAATCTGAAAAAAATAAAGATGGAAACGGTGCTGGGTGAGGAGGTTTTTGCCAAAACCGGTTACGGCTCCATCAATACCTATCCGTCTCAGATCCAGGGCGGCGTATACAAGGTGATTTATCCTCCCAGCGTGGCGACCGGAAAACATATCTATCCGCGGCCAGCCTGGAAATAACGCAAAACTTATTAGGAAGGATTGACGTGTCTGCGGATTTTATCCAGCTACTGGTGGGAGGGATCCTGTTAGGTGGTATCTACGGCCTGGCTGCATTCGGGCTTTCCATCACCTTCGGGGTCTTGAACGTCCTCAATCTGGCCCATGGGGAGTTTCTGATGCTGGGGTCCCTCCTAAGCTATGGAATTTTCATGGGGCTGGGTCTGAATCCCTTCATCGCGGCCGTCCTGGTGATCCCGGTTTTCATGCTGCTGGGGGTCGGTTTTTACTTGGCTCTGCTCAAACCCATCATGGACAAGCCGCCGCACCAACTCCTGGTGGCCTCTATTCTGGTGACCCTGGGAGCATCGCTTTTTATTGAAGACGTGACCGCGTTTTTCTGGGAGCGCCCGGTCACCGGCATTTCTTATTCACTGCCCCCCATGGAGCTTGCCGGCGTGGTGATCTCATCCACGCGCCTCCTGATACTTCTGTTTATTTTCGCCCTTGCCTGCGGGATGCAGATTTTTCTGAAAAAAACCTTTGTGGGAAAAAGCATCAGGGCCATTGTTCAGTGCCGTGAGGGGGCCAAAGTGGCGGGAATCCCCATATCCCGTATATCGGCGCTGGCTTTCAGCATCGGCATGGCCCTTGCCGCATCCGCCGGCGCTTTTTACGTAACGCTCTTTACGGTAACACCGATCATGGGGATACCGCTCACCATCAAATACCTTTGCGTGGTGGTTTTGGGGGGATTGGGAAGTATTGTGGGGTCGATCTTTGGTGGCCTCATCCTGGGGGTTGCGGAGACACTCACGGCTTACTATTGCGGGGCGGAATGGTCTCCCACCATCGCATTTATCCTTTTAATTCTCATACTGATTATCAAACCTGAAGGTCTTTTCGGGGCGAAAAAATGAACCGTAGGGGAAAAAATCTCTTTTATCTGGTTGTCCTTCTATTGTGTGCCGTCCTGGCGGCGCTTCCCTGGGTAGGATTTTCCTACGGTATTGTCTGGATTTTTCTTCTGGCGGTCTATTTCACCCTGGCCTTGAGCTACGACATTGTGGGTGGATACATGGGCTATATGAATCTGGGCCATTCCACGTTTTTCGGCCTGGGGGCCTACACCACCGCCATTTTGCTCAACCAGGGAGTGAACCTGTTTGCGGCGCTTCTGGCGGCACTCCTCTTGGCCGCCGTGTTTGCCGCCGCGGTGAGCTATCCCCTGTTCAGGCTCAGAGGAGCCTATTTTGCACTGGCCACTTTCGGATTAATCAGCCTGATGGAGGTGCTGACAACCAATTTTCGGGATCTTACCGGGGGATCCGGCGGTATCTCCACACCACCCGGCAACCATATGGTCCCTTCATACTATCTGGTGCTGGCAGTGGCCGGCGGCACCATGGTGCTGAGCCATTTCGTGGCACGAAGCAAATTCGGCCTGGCCCTTTTCAGTATCCGTGAAGATGAAGAAGTGGCGGCGGCTTTTGGCGTTCCCACAACCCTTTACAAATCTCTGGCGCTCATCATCAGTTCGGCACCCGCAAGCCTTGTGGGCGGTATCTATGTCTGGAATATGACCTACATCAGCCCCAACTCCGGGTTCGGCCTTGAGATCGCTTTGAGCCCCATCATCATGGCCATGCTGGGGGGGACCGGCATTATGATCGGGCCCCTGGTGGGCGCCGTGTTTATCACACTGGTACAGGAATTTCTGTGGACCAAGGTCCCGTATTTTCATCTGGCCATGTACGGAACGGTCCTGGTTCTGATAGGGCTGTTCATGCCGGGGGGGCTCGTTCGGACCCGCTGGGTCAAGCCGGTTATCCAATGGCTGGGCCTGGGAGAAGCGGTTGATTATTTCAAGAACGCAGACGCCGAAAGGATTCCCTGACCAATGACGGTCCCCTTTTTGGAGTGCAAGAAGATATCAAAGACCTTTGGCGGAATCGAGGCTTTGACCCATGTGAACCTCTCGGTAGAGGCCAACAGCCTGACCGGGGTTATCGGCCCCAATGGCGCCGGCAAGACAACACTCTTCAACATCATATCGGGAGCCTTACGTCCCACGGCCGGAGACGTGATCTTCAAGGGAAAAAGGATTTCGGGGAAGGGTCCGGCCCGGGTGTGCCGCTTAGGCATTGCCCGCACCTACCAACTGGTTCGCCCTTTCAATTCCCTGAGCACCATGGAAAATGTCCTGATCGGTCTGGGGTTCGGGAGAACCACGACCCTTCCCAGGAATAAACGCGTGGCCGAAGCCATGAAGATTCTGCAGTTTGTGGGGCTGGGACACAAAATCAACCATGTTGCCGAAAGCCTTACCCTGGTGGAAAAGAAACACCTGGAGATCGCGCGGGCGCTTGCCACCGCACCGGAAATTCTGCTGTTGGACGAAGTGGTTTCAGGCCTTAACTCCACCGAAGTCAGTCAAACCATACAAACCATACAGCAGATTCAGAAAGGCGGCATCACCGTCATCATGATCGAACATATCCTGAAAGTGGTCATGGCGTTATGTGAACGGGTCGTGGTGCTCAATTACGGGGTCCAGATTGCGGAGGGCACACCCGAAGAGGTGGTCACCAACGAGGCGGTCATCGAGGCCTACATCGGAAAATTCGGTGACGTCAGGGGGGGACCGGGCACTAACTATATAAAGAGCTGAATCTTGCTCTCAACAGCCTCCTCCAGAAATTTTGCTACGCCGCAATAGGTCATGCCCGGATAGTCGATCATTTCTTCCCGTTTGAAACCCATCAGATCCATGGACATCTCACAGACAAAAATCCTGACCCCGAATTCTGCAGCCAATTCCATGAGCTCGTCCAGAGAGGCTACATTCTTCTTTTTCATAAGGGAGCGCATCATGGAGGTTCCCATTCCCCCCATGTTCATCTTGGAAAGCTTCACACCTCCCGCGCCTTTGGGCAGCATGGTTCCGAACATTTTGCCCATGACGTCTTTCCCTCCTGCGCTCTTTCCTTTGTCTCTCAGGACGGGGGTGCCCCAGAAGGTGAAAAACATGACCACATCGAGTCCCATGGCCGTTGCTCCCGTGGCAATAACAAAGGATGCGAGGACCTTATCCAGGTCGCCGCTGAATACGATAAGCGAAAGTTTGTCTTCTTGACCGCCACTGGCAATGGCTTGCAGCTGTCCTTTGATCTCTTCGATCTGTTCGCTTAAATGCTCAAGGCTCAAAGCCCCTTCCTGGGGTTTTGAAGCCTCCTTCGTGACGGTGTCTTCTGACATGTGGTCCTCCTTTAACTGTTTCCTCAGTCTTGCTTCCTTCGAGATTCCAGGAAGCGCTCGACAGCCTGTTCATGTTCAATTGTCTGAAACAATATGGATTGATGCACTGCCTCCCGCTCCAGGACTTCAGACAGGTTCATGTCCAGGCTCGCGTCCAACCCCTGCTTGATAGAGGACAGCGCCCTGGGAGACTTTTCGGCCAGCGTTTTGGCCAGGTCGGCAACTTCTCCATCGAGCGCTTCATCGCGAACGGATTTGTAGATAAGACCCATGGAAGCGGCGGTTTCTCCGTCAATCGCTTCGCCGAGCATGGCGAGTTCCCTTGCCTTGGCCAGGCCCACCAGCCGGGGAAGAAAAAATGTGCCCCCTGCATCCAGACCTAAGCCCAGGTGGACAAAGGCCTCCTGAAACCGCGCATTGTGGGAGGCCACAACAAAATCACCGGCCAGAGCAAGGTTAGCCCCGGCGCCTACGGCAACGCCCCGTACCTTGCACAAAACGGGCTGCGGGATCTCGCGGATACTCTTTATCATTTGGCTGACGGGTCTCATGATTGCCAGGTATTCCGGGGCGGATCTTCCTGCACCCAGAAAATTAATGTCCCCTCCGCTGGAGAAATTTCCTCCCGAACCTTCGAGGATCACCACCCGTATTTCTTCGTCTGCCCCTATGGTCCGAAAAGCTTTCCGCAGCGCCTTTACCATATCCGAGCCAATGGCGTTCATGACAGCCGGGCGGTTCAAGACCACGGTGCACAAATCTCCCTCTTTTTGAAGCACGGCTGAAGCTTGCCCGGGAGCAGGTCTTGATTCAGTGTTCATTTCGGGCCCCTTAAATAGCCTGACCCCGCAATGATTCGGGGATCAGGCGTTTTGCGCCGATTAATAACCCACAACCTTCTTTTGTCCGGTTGGAGAAACCCATTTTCCATCTTTGACCTGAAGTAATATGGATTCATCAGACCCAAGGTGCTTTTTGGGTCCGAAACTGATAATAGGTCCACCAAAAGGATGCTGATATCCTGTAATGCTTTCAAGACCTTTGAGGAAATTATTCAGGGTCAGTTTCTTTCCGGCTTTTTCAAGGGCAATAACCGCAAGATCCGCACTGAAATAGCCTTGTTGCGCCACTTCGGACGGCATTTTGCCAAATCGCTTTTTATAGTTCTCGAAGAACACTTTTGCTTTCCCGGTTGCTTGCTCTTCATACATAATCGGAATTGACGTTACAGCGTACAGCCCTTCGACGCCTTTCTTGCCTTTCAGCGGAATGACATAGTTACAGGCGGCGGTCTGACCGACCATGTCAACATTCCATCCCATTTTTCGTGCGGTTGAAACAGCAATGATCGTGTCTTTAATGATGGTGCCCAACATGACCACATCACATTTTGCGTCCCTCAATTTGTTAATGGCTCCGACAAAATTGGTTTCTGAAGCCTTGTGAGTTGTTTCAGCAACGAGCGTCATATCCATTTCTCTTAACTGATCTTTAACGGCCTCGGCAGTTTCAAGCCCAAAATCGGTATCCTGATACATCATGCAAACACGTTCTTTGCCTTTTTTTTCCACAAAATACTTTAATCCTGCTCTAACATTACCATAGTACGGTGCCAGGTTGGCAAATTTCAGTTTGTCAAGGGGTTCGTACATGGACCGCGCCGCTGTGAAAGGAAATAGATTCGGTACGTTTTTCTTTTTCAACATCGGAAAAATGGCATTGTTCATGGGCGTGCCGATGCTGGCGATGAGGAAAAAGGCTTTATCCCGGTTGACCAGTTTGTTGGCTTTTTGAACGGCGATGGGCACTCTGTATTGTGAATCTTCCACAATATATTTGATCTTTCGTCCATAGATTCCACCGGCTTCGTTGGCTTCATCAAAGCGCATTCTGACGCCGTTGGTTGCGTCAATGCCCCAACCGGCAACGGGCCCACTAAGAGCCGTATGAGTCCCAACGACAATTTGGTTTTTCGAGACACCCCGGGTTCCGGCTTGAACCGCGACGACCATTCCCAGCAAAATAACGACACTCAACAACATTTTCAAAAGTTTTTTACCTTTCATCACCTCTTCCTCCTTTTCTATAGATACATTGACGTAATTAAATCCTCATACTTTTTATTGACGAAACTTCGTTTCAGTTTCATGGTGGGTGTGAGTTCATCATCTTCCGCCGTTAAGAGTTGATCGATCAATCGTATCTTCTTGATTTGTTCCACCCGGGCGAATTGTTTGTTTACTTTTACCGTTTCTTCCCATATCAGTTCTGTAATCTCTTTGGCTTTGCACAAGCTGGCATAATTGGTATAGGGGATATCGTTGTCTTGGGCGTGCTTCTCAACGTTTTCCTGGTCAATCAGAATCAGACAGGTTAAGTATTTTTTGGCATCGCCAATGACAACGGCATCGGTGATATAGGGTGAAAATTTCAGCTGGTTTTCAATCTCACTGGGGGAGATGTTTTTTCCACCGGCGGTAATGATGATATCTTTCAAACGATCCGTGATGGTGACAAACCCCTCGTCATCCATTTTTCCCACATCGCCCGTGTGCAACCACCCCCTAACGACCGTTTCTTCGGTTTTGTCGGGTTGATTCAAATAGCCGAGAAAGGCACTGGGGCTCTTCAGCAGGATTTCCCCTTCATAAGAAATCTTGATGTCGGTCCCCGGGATGGCCTGACCTATGGTGCCCAGTTTGGAGTTTCCAATGATATTGGCGGTGGCAACTCCGCAGCACTCGGTTTGTCCGTAAGCTTCAAACATTTCCACACCCATGGACAGGTACCACCTTATTAAATCGGGTGAGATGGGCGCGGCACCCGTCCCGGCCCATCTGAGCCTGTCCAGCCCCATCATACGAAGGATATTGTTCAGGACCGCTTTTTTGGCAATCCAGTAAACAGCGGATAGAAGCGGCGGGATCGGCTCTCGCCTGACTTTGTAAGCGGATGCCTCTTTTCCGATTTTGACAGCCGTACGGTACGCCCATTTGCCAAAACGGGTTGCATCTTTGACCTGTAGTTGAATAGCGGCGTAGAATTTTTCCCAGATTCGCGGAACAGCGATGAATATGGTCGGCGACAGCTCCCTGATATTTTCCGGGACGGTATCGGGTCCTTCCACAAAATTGACAGTGCCGCAGGATTTGAGGGGCACCAGGATTGAAAGAAGTCTTTCCAGTATGTGACACAGGGGCAGGAAAGAAAGCTGCTCATCTTTATCATTGATTTCCAGAATCTTTTCGAAGGTTTCAATCTGGTACATGGCATTAAGGTGACTGATCATAGCCCCTTTGGGCGGCCCGGTGGTGCCGGATGTGTATATGAGCACCATGAGATCCTCCGGTTTTGCTTTTTCAATTTCGCGGTCCCAGAGATCCGGGTGCTCCCTGTAATGGGCCCGGCCCAGCTCATACAGGTCTTCCAGCATCATGACGCGATCATCGGCGAATTCATGCAGGCCTTCCGGGTCAAACACAATAACTTTCTTGATGGTCTGCGTATTTTCCCTTACCTCCAGATACTTGTCCAACTGTTCTTCATTTTGGACAAACAGGAACCGGGTGCGGGAATCCGTTGCCAGATATTCCAGTTGCTGACTCGAATCGGTGGTGTAGACCCCGCTCGTGACGCCGCCGCCGCAAAGGATGCCCATATCGGTAAATAACCATTCCTTATTGTTATCGCTGATAATTGAGCAGACATCTCCCCGGTTTAATCCCAACCTGAGGAGCCCCATGCCGATTTCCCTGGCTTTCTCGCCGTAATCAGACCAGGTAAAGGACTCCCATATCCCTAAGTTTTTTTCTCTCATGGCGACTTTACGGCCCAGCTGCCCGACGCGATGTCGAAAAAGCTTTACAAGGGTATCGCAACCTTCAACGAGAATCGGATTGTATTTTTCTGTGGCCATGGACTTGTCTTTTCTGGTTCCCGTTCCCGCGGCATGGCACGGGAGCCGGGCGAATTTGTATCAATGGGACATATGGAATCCTACCGCCAGGTTTTTCTCTTTTTCCATCGGCGTTTACCCCTTATACCCTCTTCTTTTATCCCCATGTAAAACTCTTTTATGTCATTGCTTTCCATCAGGTTCAGACACGTATCCTCCATCACGATCCGTCCGTTTTCCAGCACGTAGCCATAGGCGCTGTTTCGAAGCGCCATGTTGGCATTTTGCTCCACCAGCAACATGGTCATTTTCTCCGTGGTGTTTAAACGTCTGATGATGCTAAAAATATCTTGAACGAAAAGAGGGGACAGTCCAAGGGAAGGCTCGTCCAGCAGCATCAGCCTGGGGCGGGCCATCATGGCGCGACCCAGCACCAGCATCTGCTGCTGCCCCCCGGATAAAAGCCCTGATTTCTGTTTGTTGCGCGCTTTTAATATGGGGAAATATTCATAAACAACTGCCAAATCCTCATGAATCCTGCTCTTGTCTTTTCGACCATAAGCGCCCATCAACAGATTTTCATGAATGGATAGCAGGGGAAAGACCTCCCGTCCCTCGGGAACATGCGCTATTCCTCTTCGAGCAACCCAGTCGGGATTGCGTTTTTGAATCTCTTTTCCCAAAAAAACGATCTTCCCTTTCTGGGGGTCCATGGCGCCGGATATGGTTTTCAAAATGGTGGTTTTACCCGCACCATTTGCGCCCAGAATGGTGACAATCAGGCCGTCGTGAACGTCGAGGCTGATCCCCTTGATCGCCAGTATGGGGCCGTAGTAGGTCTCGATATTCCTCAAGGTCAATATGTTTTCAGACACCTTTGTCTTCTCCCAGGTATGCCTTGATGACTTGGGGATCCTCCTGGACCTCCCCGGGCGTTCCCGCCGCCAGCGCCCGGCCGTAATTGATGGCAAGAACACGATCCGACACCCGTGACACCAGATTCATATTGTGTTCCACCATAATCACGGTAATGCCCAGGAGTTTCTTAATATCGTCTATCCAGAATGACATGTCTTCCGTTTCATCCACGTTCAAACCGGATGCGGGTTCGTCCAGCAGGAGGAGTTTCGGTTCGGTGCAGAGCGCTCTCCCGAGCTCAACAATCTTTCGAACGCCATAGGGAAGGTTTTGGATCAATTGGTCTCTGTAGTGCTGCAAATCCAGAAAATCGATCACATCTTCAACCTTTTTCCGGTGTTCTAATTCCATCCGCCTGACCGATGGAAGAAACAGCAGATCTGAAAAAAAAGAGGACCGGCAGTAAATATGCCGGCCCACAAGCAAATTGTGGAGAACCGTGGCGCGCTCGAACAGTTCAATATTCTGAAACGTTCTGGCGATTCCCAGGTTGACGACCCGGTGAGCCGGTAAATGGGTGATATCTTCATCTTCAAAGGTAATCCGGCCTTCGGTCAAGTTGTATATCCTGCTGATAATATTAAAAATTGTTGTTTTCCCCGCCCCGTTTGGCCCCACAATGGTGAAAATCGTCCCCTTTTCCACATGAAAGCTGACATCATTTACGGCTCTGATGCCGCCAAAATCAATTGAAATGTTTTCCGCCTTAAAAAACGTCATTTCACGCGCTCCGTTTTCAGATAGGTTTTTTGACGTTTAAAGGTTGCTTTGCGGTAGAGCGGAAACATCTCCAGGAAAAGCTTGAATTTCACCCATCTGCCGTACAGTCCCATGGGCTCAAAAATAATGAACAGGACCATGATGATTCCGAAAAGCCCGGGCTCCAGGCCCGGAAACTGGCCGATGGCGGGTGGCAGATGGTCCTTGCCGATGGCAATTGCCTGGGGCAGCAGTCCCACGAACACCGCGCCGAAAATGGCGCCGTGAACCGTTCCCAGACCGCCCACAACAACCATCATCAGGAGTTGGATGGAAAGAAGAAAGTTGAACGCGTCCGGTGTCAGATAGGACAATCTGTGGGCAAACAAAGCGCCCGCCAGGCCCGTGAAACACCCACTTATGGCAAATGACTTTATTTTATAGACCGACAGGTTGATCCCCATGCTCTCAGCGGATATTTCCGAATCCCGAATGGCGACAAATGCCCGGCCGCTGGGGGACCTCACAAGGTTAATGGTCAAGTATAATAC
>JAERTK010000251.1 GCA_016844935.1 Desulfobacteraceae bacterium
AACGACAATAAGGAAAGCCTGACCCCATCCTATATAGCGTTGGAGAAAGACTTCCTGCCCACCCGGTAAATGCCAAAATCTTTCCTGTCAAGGGTGGCAATATGAAATATGCCCGAATCCCGAGCGACGGAGACCAGCGTTGCATCAGCAAAATCCATTGGAAGATCCTGATATTTTTTCATTATCTTTCTGACATATTTTAAGCTTTCAGGGCTTGTGGGAATCAACGTTATGGCACCTTGAAGGACAAAATCCATAGCAGCGGCCTGGGCCTTAAAAGAGAAATTGAGCAGGTAAAGGACCTCGGTCAAAACAGCTTCCGTACTGAAAATATCGCCTCTGAAATGCGAAAACCATGCTACACATTCTCTGTGCCTGCCCTCGCTTTTGTCGATCAAAGCGATCCAGGGACCTGTGTCCATCAAAATTCGCATTAATCCGACTTTCGAATTTTATCGATGAGGTGCTCTCTGTGACGCTGGCCCAGGTCTTTTATACCACTCTCAGCCGTTCCTAGCAGATGTTTTACCTTCCGGTATGGAGATATCTCATTCATATTCATGTTTTCTTCGATAAATCGTTTCAGGGCCAAACGGGCAATATCAGATAGTTTCAATCCCATTTCCTCGGCCAGTATTTCAATTTTCTCCCTGTACTCATCAGGCATTCTGACTGTAAGCTGCATTATGACGCCCCCCTTCATTTGACTCTTTTGTAGTCATTTCGACTGCGCTTGTCAAGAGATTCACCTCTATTTCCTTCGTTACCTTATGTAAAATTTCCACACTGGCCCAATAACCTCCGCACTCCCTGCCCCGCCTGGCCCTTAGGCTGTTGTCGTACCGGGGTTGAACCGGGATCCCCTCTGGGGTGTTCAACCGGGGCGCCCTCAGTCGTCTGTCGTCTGTCCCTTCAGCTTTCACCTTTGACCTCCCATCTTTCACCCCCAATAACCACAATAAGGAAAGCCTGACCCCCACCGCCAAACCAAGGCAAAAATGCTAAGAAAACCCGAAGAGGTACTCATAAATGAATGGCTTTCAGAGAAGGCTTGCGCCTAACAGCAAAAAAAACGCGAAACGCATCATCCGTTGGGCGGTATAGTTGGTATCAAAATGTGACACAGAATTATGAATACTCCCACCGGATATGGCGCTCAGATCGCTCATGATTTCAACACAACACCGGATTTGTGGCTCAACCTGCAGAAAAACTATGACCTATGGCAGGCTGATAGCCGGTGTGAGGATCATAATGTACTCAGTCGTAAATCAAGAGGGTCCACTTTACCTTTTCTTGAATGCCGTTCGATGCCTTCTGCTTTCAAAATAACCACCAGTCCTGACAACTGTCAGCTGATAACTGCGGCTTGCCGCCTTAGATCTATACTCTGCGATGAACAGCCATACTTTCTGGAGTAGCTTCGCTACATCCATTTGAATCCACTGAGAGCAAACATTGTAAAGGATCTAAATGCTCTTTGAGGGCGAAGAAATGTTTAAAAGTTAAGATGTCCCCTCATGTTACACGTGCCAAAAAAAGCCCTTAACCAAACCGCGCAATCCGTGAAATCCGTGCCAAAAAATCTTCTGGCTCCAAATAACGACAATAAGGAAAGCCTGACCCCCTTCCACGTTCCGGAAAACAAAAAGAGGGCATTATACGGCTTTTGGACCCACACTTGAAGGGCGCTATCTGACAATTATATTCCAACCGAAACCCAAAGGCATTACACGGCCATTCACAGGTTGGGACATGTCCCGTGCGGAAATTCAATATTACAGAAAACGAAGGAAATAGCCATGGAAACCCAGCAAACAGAAAAATTGGCTGAGTATTACGATAGGGAGAATATTCTGGATGAGATCCTGCACGAACCTGTGACCTTTAGCCTGCGAGAAGACCTTCGCCAGGGAATACTCTCAGGGAAACGGAGTAGAAAACTCAAAAATATCTCGATTAAGGTGGATCCGCTTCATGTTCAGGCAATTAAGAAACTCGCTACCATGAAGGCGATGCCCTATGAAACACTGATGAGGCACTGGCTTGCTGAGGGTATCAAGAAGGAATTAGACGCAGCCACAAAATAAATGTCCTCCGTCCTTCATCTGGCCCTTTGCCCTCCGTCCCCCCCCTCACAATACGCCACCAGCGTTACGCTGATAGCGTAACGCTTGCACCTTTGACCCTTCACCTCTAATTCCAAGTACGCCGAATCCACTTTTTAAAGAAAAGATCATAAACCATATAACTGCCGTTTTCCTGTTGAGCGAGTTCCTTTTTTAACAAGTTTTTCAGCGCTTTTTGAATAGATGAAGAAGGGCCAAGCCGGTATTTTTCTAAAAACTTTTTACTAAATACTTCAAGAGATTCTTCCTTTGCCAAGGCAACCATGAGGTTTTTTTGCTTACGGGTCAACCCCTCCCACATGGCGATATAAGTACTTGATTCTCTTGAAATGAGAATATCGAGAGCTTCGCTGATATCAGATTCCGGGCTTGGTCCTAACTTCGCCCACGCTTAGACTGAGGAACGAAAAAAGTTCAATTTGAAAAAGTGAGGGGTATTTTAATACTGTATGTATCTCAGGCCTGAAGGGCCGTGACATACCAGCCCAGGGCAACGCCCTGGGAAAAGGTTGCAAGGATCGTTGAGCCCTGTAAGGGATTGACATTATACAAATAAGCTATCGCCTAGAATGATTTATGTAACGCCCTTTCAGGGCTGATATTGTTGTTAAATCCTCACCCAGGGCGTTGCCCTGGGCTAATAT
>JAERTK010000252.1 GCA_016844935.1 Desulfobacteraceae bacterium
CAAAAACAATAGTATTAGAAATACCAGGAAAATCCGCATTGCACCACCTGCCGGGTGTAAGATTCATAGTCCAGTGGAGCTTCACCGCTCTGGAACTGAACCTGCCCGTAAAGCTCAACAGGCCCCCAGAAGCGGCTTAGCTGAATCCCGATTGAACGTGCTTGATTTGTTGTTCTGATACAGGTCATACTTTCAGGAACTTTGTCGTATTCGGTTCGATACCATTCGGCCTGGGCCTCCATGCGCCACTTTTCGAAAGGTTCCCAGATTAAGGCGATCCCCACCTGGATTTGTTTATAAGACTCCATATCCAATGACGAGTCCAAATCTGCATAAGCCACAAGCAGAGAGCCTGTCAATGACGGCATCAGAAATACATCTAAGCCCAGTCCCGTGTGCATCAGGCGGTTGTTCCGGGGCGGTTGCTCTTGGTTGAGGAAGCCTCTGCCTCCTCCGCCCCCTTGCCCGTTTTCTCCCCCATCGAAGGAGCTTCCCTTCCATGCAGTTGCTGCTTCCGGTTCCGACGTTTTCTTCTGACCCGATTGGTTCCCATTCTGCGGGTTCCTGCCCTGACCCCGGCCTGAGAAAGGCTTTGCCCAGTTAAGGTAGCCCTGCCATTTCCAGGTATGTTCAAAGCCCAGGGTTAAGCGCTTTGACAGAACCATACTCACATCGATGCCCGCCAGGGCCTCGTTACGTTCTTCCGCCTCTATAAAATGATCACGATATGCCGCCACCCCGCCCAGGATAGAGGGTAAGATCATCCCGTTTGCCAGAGGATAGGAGAGGATGACTTTGCCCTGGCCGTTGTAGTTGTCCTTAACCTGCCAGTAATCCTGATAGGTGGCATCCAGCACCGTATCCAATATCAGAGCGTCCGTCAGGAGGAATTGCTTGGCGAGCCCCGCGCTGTAAGCCGCAAACCACGAACTTTCGGCCTCGCCCGCGAGTGCGGGATTGGAATCATATCCCACCGATCCATCCACGAAAAATTCCATGGCCCTTCCACATGGGGCGTAGAGTAGCTGTGAGCAGAAACATACCGCCAGGAACAAACAACCAGAGAGGATTTGTGTGTAAAAAGAGCATGCACGCTTTTTCCCTGGACGTAAGAGAAATTCTGAGTTTTTTGAAAACACAACCATGAATCCGGTCTCGTTCTGGTAACTCTGTATGTCCCTCACTCCTGACAATATTCACAGTATACACTTTACCCGCCAAAAAAAAAGTCCCCCCGGAGGAGGACTTTCTTTTTTCACGAGGAAAGATGGATATATCTCTATGTGGAATCAGTTGTTATATCTACCACCGCTCCACAAGGGCCACCCGCCGACATCTCCAACACACGGTTCACGCAGTTGAAGCTCATTTCCGTTCACGGTTATGGACATGGCAATTATCCTGATCGTCGTCTCATTGAATGTAACCTCTTTTGCATTGACACTTACCTCATCACCGATCACGGGTCGGATCATACCTGCATTTTCCCAAAACCAGTAGGGACCGATACCGTAAACGGTATCTGTCCCAGATATCTCTAACCCGCTGCCTGTATTAGCATCGGTTACTATACCTTCAAGTGTTACATCTTCGCCAGTACAAATAACGGATGTGCCCGTACCTCCGCAACTTCCGTCTCCGCCCCCGACACCACTGCCACCGCCGGGTCCCTTAGCCAAACCCAAACCTGCACTTAAAAAAAGTACCATTAAAACCATTACGCTACTTGCTAAAATCTTTTTCATCTCTGTATTCTCCTTTCAATTGGTTTATGATTTCTGAAAAAATATTCAAATTCTCTTAATTTGTTCGATTGCCACGGCCCTTCCCCTGGCCTGTGCCGTCACAGTCCCCGGTTCCCGTTCCACCACCACCTTTTTTGGCCCCGTATCCGCTGCCGTCACGAAGTCTTTCTCCCGTGCCGGATCCATCTCCGGGACCATACTTATACCCACTCTCTGAACTGCCACCCCCTCTCTGTCCCATTCCACCGCCGCCACCAGATCGGTTCCCTCCGCGGGCCATGATAATCTTTTCACCCTCAGAAACCCGCATGAGATGACTATTACCATCCCGCGATTGGGCGTTGAAGTGAGAGGTTTGTTTGGCCGAACCCTGGAAACCTGCCCAGCTCGTCACCGGGGAGAATCCGACTGCGACCGTAAGCCCCAATCCCAAAACGACCATGCGCTTAATCCCTTTTCGTACGACTGATTTTTGTGAAACTTTATCCATTGCTGATCTCCTGCTTGATAAATATTATGTTTACCGTTAAGCCGTTTTCCCAAGTATATATACAAAGACTGTGCCAAAACTCCTTTTTCAACAAAAACCAGCAGTTATATGAGATAGGGCAGGAGAGGGTTCGACAATCGGCGTTTCGGGTCGACAATATTGTCGAAGAATGTTTGTTCCCGAGGAAACCGCAACATTTACAGGTTTGGCATTCAGAATGGGTCTCAAGATCATTTCTCAAAGGTGTGTTGAGGTATACTCAGTTGTTCCAAATGCGAAGAACCGGAAAAAGTTGTAAAGAAAGCGGTTGCTAAAGCGGACGAGTATGTATAGATTCGAAATCCGACAGATGTTGCGCCATATCCTTGAATTTAGAAACAACATCCCATTGTGAGATGTCTTTCACGCGCTGCTCACTCACCTGGGGCATAAGATGGCCGGAAAAAGTGAACTGCTGGAACATATTGTCAATCCCCTCAGGAGATTCGGCCTGAATATCGTGGGGGCCTGCCGAGATCTCCTACCGATCATCCTCGTTATTTTGATCTTTCAATTGGCCGTGGTACGCCAGCCTTTTCCTGATGTTTTGAATGTATTGGTCGGACTTATTTTCGTCATTTTAGGGTTAGCCCTTTTTGTTGTGGGGCTGGAGATAGGGCTCTTTCCCATTGGGGAGGCCATGGCGGAGGCCTTTGCCCGCAAGGGAAGCCTTTTCTGGTTGCTCCTGTTCGGATTCGGACTTGGGTTTTCCACGACCATCGCGGAGCCTGCTCTCATCGCGGTGGCGGAAGAGGCTTCAGAGGTGGCAGCCAAAGGGGCACTCATCAACTCTGATCCGGCATCCATGGAGTCCTATGCCCTGGGACTCCGACTCACCGTGGCATTTTCGGTAGGCGCTGCTATCTTGATGGGCCTCATACGAATCCTTAAGGGATGGCCTGTTCACTACCTGATCATCGGCGGCTACATTGCCGTTATGATCATGACCGGCTTTGCGCCGAAAGAAATTGTGGGTGTTGCCTATGATTCAGGCGGGGTCACAACCTCGACGGTGACTGTCCCGCTGGTAACAGCCCTCGGCGTGGGGCTGGCCTCCGCCATCCGTGGGCGTAATCCGCTGGTGGATGGCTTTGGGCTTATTGCGTTTGCTTCATTATTGCCCATCGTGTTCGTTATGGGTTACGGTATTATTCTTTTTAGCTGAGCAAAGGTACAGGGATGGAGCTGTTGATCACATTCGGTTATACGCTCGCACTGACGGTTAGAGACGTCTTGCCGGTTCTGGCCTTGCTGATGTTTTTTCAGCTCGTGGTTCTGCGGCGGCCCATACCGAACTGGAAACGCGTGGTGGTGGGCTTTGTATTCGTCCTGGTGGGCCTGGCCCTTTTTTTGGACGGACTGGAGACCGCTCTGTTTCCCATTGGTAAGATCATGGCGAAACAATTGTCATCACCCGAATTTGTTTTTGGCTCCGAAGCCGCCCCGGCAGGCGCTCCCTGGCATGCCTATATATGGGTGTATGTCTTCGGTATTTTGATCGGATTTTCCACGACGGTTGCCGAGCCGGCGCTGATCGCAGTATGCTACAAAGCGCACGAGGCTTCGAGAGGCAGTCTGAGCCAGTGGGGGCTGAGATTGGCTGTTGCAATTGGGGTTGCCATCGGAATAGGCATCGGCACGTTTCGCATCGTGACGGGAACGCCGCTCTATATTTATATCATTGCAGGATACGTGATTGTCGTGATCCAGACAGTATTCGCGCCACGGGAGATTATCGCCATTGCTTATGATTCAGGCGGGGTCACGACCTCGACCGTGACCGTGCCGCTGGTTGCTGCCCTGGGCCTGGGCCTGGCGGAAACGATTCCGGGTCGCGATCCTGCACTGGACGGATTCGGATTGATCGCTTTTGCAAGCGTCTTTCCCATCATGACCGTGATGGGGTACGCTCAGTTGGCACACTGGCTGGAGTTGCGGAGTCTAAGAGCCGCTAGGGAGGAATGACATGAAATTAAAGTTGATTGTCTCAATGGTAAAGACCACGGAAACCGATCGAATCATAGATGCCGCCAAGGCTTCCGGCGGCACAGGGGCCACCATCATTCCGGCTCGCGGTACCGGCATACACGAGGCAAAGACCTTCTTCGGCCTGACCCTTGAGGCGCAGACCGACGTGGTCCTCTTCCTCCTGGAAGAGAGGCTTGTGGACCCGGTGCTGGGCGCCATTTATGAGGCCGGACGATTTAAAGAACCGGGTACGGGTATCGCGTTTGTGGTAGATGTAACCGGTGCCATAGGGCTTGAAAGCCAGATAGAACGCTTTGAGGAAATAGCGGAAAAGCGCTGATAAGTACCTCGGGGGATGGGTATTTTATGTGCCAATGTCCTCATGATCCTTAAGGGTCATGGGACAGGTGGGCAGGGGGATGTTTTTTATGAAATTTCTAATGGGGCAATTAGTCTACGCTTTCGGGAAAAGACAAGAGAGAAACGTCAAGATATTGCTGAAGTTTTTTCTTATCCTGTTAGCTTTGATTACTGTCTACAGCGTTTTGTTTCACTTCCTGATGGTACTGGAAAACAGAGAATTCAGCTGGATTACAGGCTTTTATTGGACCCTTACGGTCATGAGCACCCTCGGCTTCGGCGATATTACCTTCACCTCGGACATAGGGAGACTGTTCTGTATGGTCGTGCTCCTGTCCGGTATCATATTGCTTCTCATCATGCTTCCCTTCACTTTCATTCAATTCTTTTATGCACCGTGGCTTGAGGCGCAGACCAGAGCCAGGGCGCCTCGAGAATTGCCCGAGGACACGAAAGGTCATGTCATTCTGACAAGCTACGATCCCATCACCATGAATCTTGTGGACAGGCTGAGACAGTATCAGTATGAATATGTCATTGTTGCGGAGGATATACCCAAAGCGCTGGAGCTGATCGATCTGGACTATGAAGTGGTGGCAGGTGAGTTGGGTAACCCGGAAACTTACAGACGTCTCAGGGCACAAAAGGCTGCTCTGGTGGTTGCCAATAGTAACGACATGATGAATACCAACATTGCCTTCACAATCCGGGAGATTTCTAAAGAGGTCCCCATAGCCGCAAATGCCGATCTGGATGATTCTGTGGACATTTTACAGTTGGCTGGAAGTACGTACGTTTTCCAATTCATGAAGCTATTGGGCCAATCATTGTCTAGAAGAGTGATCGGGACGAGCACCCGGGCAAACGTCATTGGAAGCATCGAATCCCTTCTCATTGCTGAGGCCCCCGCCATGAGAACGCCTCTGGTAGGCAGGACTCTAAAGGAAAGCAGGCTGCGGGAGACAATCGGCATTACGGTTGTGGGTGTTTGGGAAAGGGGTACATTTGAAATACCCAACGCCACAACAGTGATCAATTCCACGACCGTTTTTCTATTGGCCGGATCAGCGGAACAACTGAAAAGCTACGATGAACATTTCGGGGGTTATCAAAAATCCCCGGCACCGGTCCTTGTTTTGGGAGGCGGCCGGGTTGGCCGTGCTGCCGCAGAGGCGCTGGAGGAGGGGGGCGTTGATTATCGGATCATTGAAAAAAATAAACGGCTCATCGAAGATGACCGGTATATCTATGGAAGTGCTGCGGACATCGATATCCTGACACGGGCAGGGATCCAGGAGGCGCCTTCGGTTATTATCACCACCCACGATGATCCCACAAATATCTACCTGACCATTTACTGCCGGAGACTGCGACCCGACATCCAGATTATCAGCCGGGCTACCCTTGATAGAAGTATCTCAAAGCTGCACACGGCCGGGGCCGACCTGGTGATGTCATATGCTTCCCTGGCGGCCAATACCATACTCAATGTTCTCAAACCCGATGAAGTGTTAATGCTTGCCGAGGGATTAAATGTATTTCGTGTTGGCGTGCATGCCGCTCTTTTGGGGAAGTCCCTGGCTGAAAGTCAGATTCGCGTGCAAACAGACTGCAGCGTTATCGCCATAAACCAAGACGGTAAAATGGTTATTAACCCTGACCCCTCTGTTTGTTTTCGTGAAAAGGATGAGCTTATTATGATTGGCGCCGATAATGCGGAAAAGCGGTTTTTCAAGATGTACTCAGAAGGGGTCAATCTCAAATCGTGAGGCAGACGGCGTCCGGATTGGAAAACCCCCAAATAGGGCTTTGATCCAGGCTGTTATGGCCTCTCTACCGAAGTCTCATTCCAGAAATAGTTTCTGAACATCTTTCAGGTTGAAAGATATACAGACGACGATCACCCGTTCGTTGGCCCGGATGTGGGTATCGCCCACGGCGGTTCGCCATTTTCCGTCTCGAAAGATGCCGCCGATGAGGATTTTTCCGTAGAATGAGGGGTCCAGCTTTGAAAGGGGGCGGCGTGTAATGGAGGAGTCGGGGGCGGCCACCAGTTCAACCACTTCGGCGTCAAAGCCATGGAGGTGGACCACGGATAGCAGTTCCCCCCTTCGGATGAATTTCAGGATCTCGTTTCCCGCCAGAATTTTATTATTAAGGGCAATATCCGATCCACTGGTGGCCGCCAGAACCATGTACTGTTCCTTGGTACACAGGGTAATGGTCTTGGTCTGGTTTTCATGGGAATTCCCATTTCGGGATTCCGTGAGACGCTTGGCCATGAGGCTGCTCAGAATATTGGTCTCATTTTTGCCGGTGGCGGCGATGAAGGTGTCCACATCCATAAGACCGGCGGATTGAAGTACGTCCAGCTCCGTGCCGTCCCCGTTCAACACCTCCGTATGCTTCAGCATAAATGAAAGTTCCTCTGCTCTTTTTTCATCCTTTTCAATGAGTTTGACCTGGACAGTTCTTTCAAGAAGCTCGGCAATGCGGCTTCCCACCAGACCGCCACCCAGGATCATGACCCGTTGACGGCGCTGCTCTCTGACGCCTGTAAGTTCCATCAGGCGAGGAAGGTCTTCACTGGCGGCCATGATAAACACCTGGTCCTGGGGCAGGATTTCATGCTCGCCGCCGGGTATGCTGGTGGTGATGCCCCGTGCAATAGCCACCACGCGAAAATGGAATTCGTGATAAGCTTGAGAGATTTCCTTTAATTTTTTAAAGGCCAGTGGCGAATCGTTGTCTATATGGGTTGCCATGACCTGCATTTGCCCATCAGCGATATCGATAATTTCATTTCCCGCCGTCAGTTTAATGAGCCTCACAATTTCCTGGGCGGCCAATTCCTCCGGATGAATAATTAGATTGATTTTCAGGTCATCGGCGGTGAGAACAGAGTGCCGGATGCCGAATTCCAGAGATCGCACCCGGGCGATTTTAAGGGGTATGGCGAAACGGTCCGCGATCATGGAAGCCAGCATATTAATGGCGTCATTGTCCGTAACCGCGATGAGCAGATCGATCTCCTCCGCGTCCGCCTCTTTCCAGCAATCGATACTCATTGCGGTCCCTTGAATCAGCCGGGCGTCCATCTGTCCGTCGGCATTTCGAAGTAAATCTCCGTTGGGCTCTATGGCGGTCACCGCATGACCTTCATGCACCAGCCTTTTGGCCAGGTATAGACCGACGCCGCCAAGCCCCAGAATCAATATATTTTTAGATCGGTTTTTTTTCTTATCAAACATTGAAATCATGATCTTATCTCCGCTTTTTCTCCACTACGGCGTGAATTTCCCGAAAAAAAGCCTACATCTGCTTGAAAAGGTGCATATACGTCTGACTTACACCGAGGGTCTCCGGAATGTTCTTGAGACGGAGAGTCCCCTTACCTGTGAGCGAACGGCTCACGCCTGCAATGCAGCTGACATTTACCACGCATCCCCTGTGGATCTGCCAGAAGCAGTTTGAATCCAGTTCCTCAATCAAGGCCCTGATGGGCTTTCGAATGAGATGTTCATCGGTTTCGGTGCGGACCACCGTATATTTGTCGCTGGATTTGAAATACCGGATTTCGTCCACTGAAATGAGCTGAAGCCGGTCTCCCCGCTGAACACGAATCCAACGAAGTGGTTCGAAGGCTTCGTGTTTCTTGAGCCCTGCCAGAACCCGCTCCACGCCTTTCAAATTTTCAAGGGTGGCGGATTCTGGAGCGGAAAAGATGCGCTTCAATCTTCTGACGGTTTTTGCCAGCCTTTCAGGGGTTACGGGTTTGAGCAGGTAATCCAGCGCTTCGTTTTCAAATGCCTTTACAGCGTATTCATCGTAGGCGGTGACAAAGACGATCCGACAGGAGCGGGGCACCCTTTGGGCCACATCCATTCCGGAAAGGCCCGGCATTCGAATATCAAGAAAAGCGATATGGGGGCGGTGTTGCCCCATGAGCGCAAGCGCTTCTTCCCCGTTTTCCGCTTCGCCCACAACCTGAAGCTCGGGCCAGGCCTTCATGAGCTCCAAACGAAGGTGGTTTCGCAAGGGTGCTTCATCCTCTGCGATAATGGCTGTAATATTATCCATTGGGAATTTCGATGGTTGCCGTCACCCCGCCGGCGCGGTTTTCCACCAGAATCAACTTTCCGTCCTGCCCGTACAGGGAATGAAGACGCTCTCGAATGTTCGTCAGGCCGAATCCGCCATTCCCCGTTTCATCAAGGCCTTTCCCCGTATCCTTTACGGTTATCCTGATTCGGTGGTTGTCCTTATGGGCTTCGATGGTGATCAGACCGCCTGTTACAGCGGTTTCCAGCCCATGTTTTATGGCGTTTTCAACCAGCGGTTGGACCAGCATAGGGGGAATGGACTTTTTTTTCAAGTCCTCCTCCGCTTGAATGTGGTATTGCAGCCGGTCCCCCATCCGAATCTGATAGATGTTCAGGTAAGCCCGGGCCATTTCCATTTCATGGCCGATGGTGGTGGTTTCGGCCCTGGTTTTCGAAAGGGATATTCGCAGGAACTGGATCAGGTCCGTCAACATTTTGCCAGCTTTTTTCGGTCGGTATCCATCAGGGTCAGTACCGTGGAAAGACTGTTGAACAAAAAATGAGGTTCAATCTGAGCCTGAAGCATTTTGAGATGGGTTTCAAGGGCGCTCTTCTCACTGTCCAGCCGTTTGATCCGTTCTTCCTGCATCTCTACTTTGCTCTGTGCGATCCTTTCCTGGGAGAAGAAAAAATAGGTAATGACCGATCCGAAAAGGATTCCAATTCCCAACAGTTGGAAAAGCGAAACCGGCGTTCCCTGAAAGATGCCCGCAAATGACATGCCCAGAATAAAGGCCCCCAAAAAAGAACCCAAGACGGCTCCCAGGGTTAAGGTGATCAAAATCATGATGAAATGCTGCAGGGCGGTGGGGTTTTTGAGAAAAAGATGACCCGTGAGGATGGACGTACAGATGGACAGGCCGATGCATTGGGAAAAGATAAAATTGATGGCAAAACCATCACCGTATTTAAGAACGGTGAGGAAAAGGGCAATGATGGTATTGAACAGGGCGGTGATCAGAAGGGATTTAAAAAACCGTCTTCGATCCAGCATCATGTTGCCCATGGGTGTGTGTGGGAACAAGAAAATCCTCCGTCGGTCCGGAACCGCGAGGCTGCGCCTGTGCCTCTACTTCGGGCAGGGAACGCTCATGGTTACACGCGAATTTCTGCGTTCCAACATAGACCCGGGAAAAATATTTATCACGCAAAGCCGCCAAGACGCAAAGAAATCCCGGCTATCGGATTAACGTAAAAACCACCCCGGAGGGGTAAAGTCGTATAGCCGGTGGTTTTAACCACCGGAATACGAATCAAAATTTTAAAGTCCTGAAAGGACGGCGTATTCTTCAACTTCGTCCCTTCAGGACTCATTCATAAATGTATCCTACCGGTGGTTGAAACCACCGGCTATTTGCCCATATCCCTCCGGGGTATAAACCAAACATGACAAATTCACGCTAATCGCGATGAACCGAAATCCCAAAAAAACTGTTTTTAAAACTTTGCGTCTTGGCGGCTTTGCGTGAGACTTTTTTGGTAGCGGCTTCGCTACCTTAATAACGTTCTTGATTATATGCATTTTTATATGTATAGTTGAGGCATGAAGTTCACCTGGCACGAAGAAAAACGACAAAGCAATCTTCGAAAGCATGGTCTTGACTTTGCCGAGGCATCGCATGTTTTTGCCGGGGAAACCTTCACGTTTGAAGATATTCGGTTTGACTACGGCGAGCAACGTTTTATCACAATCGGTCTGCTTGACGGTGTAGTGGTCATCATCGTGCATACCGAAACAGCGGAGGAAATCCGTATCATTTCCATGCGGAGGGCCAATAAGCATGAACAAGAACTCTATTTCAAAAACCTCCGGGGATGAATACCCGGAAGTGACCCAGGCGGATTTTGACCGTGCGGTTTTACGCAAAGGGCTTACTCCTGTCGAAAAAAAGCAACGCATCACAATCATGCTCGATCCCGGGGTTATCCGTTATTTTAAAGCCAAAGCCGGAAAACGCGGTTACCAGACTCTTATGAACGAAACCCTGAAGGAAGTCATAACGTCTGATGTTACAAGTCAAAACAGGCTTGAAAAAGCCCTTCGCAAAATCATCAGGGAAGAGATTGCGGCTGCCGGACACGTCTAAAGGATGTCTTTCCCTTAACAATTGGCAGGTAATTCTTTTAGGGATAGGACAAGTTCACTACCCCCACGGTTTCGACCTGGGGCGCGGGGTCGCTTCGGCGGCCCCTGCTTTTTTTGGGGCCTCGCGTATTACCCTCTTTATTACCCCTATTTAAGGGATATTACCCTTTCTTGATCCATTTTGCGCCGGGGCCGCGCCCAATGCACTCGACACTTTTGCCTTTTTGCTGGCGCAAAACACGCCGCAGCATCTCCCGGCTGACGCCCGGTGTCGACTGTTCGAGCTGGGCCACGGTGAACTCGCGGGGCAGGCGGGCAAGGGCTGCCAGGATCATTTCGGTTTTGGCGCCGCGGGGGGCCTTGATGTGACCGACCCGTTCCACGAATTCCTGATAGGCTATTTTTAGCATGGAGAGGGTGAAATTGATGTAAGGCCAAGGATCGTGCGCGCCTTCATGCCAGTTTTGGGAACTCTGTTCCAGGGTTTCGTAATAGCGGTCCTTTTCCTGCTCGATCAACCGTTCCAGGCTGATGTAGCGGCCCACCTCAAACCCCTGTTGCAGGCATTGAAGCAGCAAAAGCAATCTGGAAACCCGGCCGTTCCCGTCGCGGAAGGGGTGAATGCAGAGGAAATCCAGGTTGAAGGCGGCCATGGCGATGAGTGGGTGCACCCAGCGTTCTTCCAGGCAGCGCTGCCATTCATCCAGCAGATTTTTCATGGCCCCCGGTGTTGCCGATGCCGGTACGGTGCGGAAGCGGATGCGTTCCCGGCCGTTCGCGTATCGTTCGATGATATCGCTGTCCCTGGATTTGTAACAACCGGCATCCCAGATTTGGCCACGGGTTAGCCGGTGCAGCAAACAAATGGTTTCCTCCGTGAAAGCCAGATCAGCGCCTTCTTCATGGATCATACGGAGGGCATCCCGGTAACCCCGCACCTCTTCCTCATCCCGGTCATGGAAAAGGGGCTTGGGGGAAGCGAGCAGGTTGCGGACGCGTTTGGGATCGACCTCCACCCCTTCGAGGCGGTTACTGGAGACCGCGCTTTCAATCAGGGCGTGTTCCAGAAGGGTTTTCAGGCGCTGCGGCGCCTGGTGGGTGTAAAGTTCCTGCTTGCCGCGAAACTCACCCAGATCGGCGAGATACCAGGAGGTGGTGCCGAGGATTTGAGGGTTGCCGCTGCTGAAAAGGGAGAGGGTGGTCATTAGAGTTCTCCACGAAAGGCGCGCTGGGTTAGGGAGTTAGGTAGGCCGTTTCCCTTAGATGATGGATTTTTCGCAACAAATGACATATATGACATATAAATCCCACATAGATCGCATTGAGTTAACTACCCCCACGGTTTCGACCTGGGGCGCGGGGTCGCTTCCGTGGCCCCTGCTTTTTGGGGCCATACAAAACGCGAGGACTTGCCTTTACATTAACGGATTCAATCCTTATTATCGCACCCTGAAAAACTCCCCTGTGTTTAGTCCACAAAGAAATCGCAAAAGAACTGTTTTTAAAACTTTGCGTCTTGGCGGCTTTGCGTGAGACTTTTTTGGTTGCGGCTTCGCTATCTTAAGGTTTTCAGTATACACCGCAAATCCAGAGAAAGAAAGGTGGTGTTGGATTTCTTTCTTCTGACAGGATTCATAGTCCGCCTGGGGCCCTTTACCCGAAGCCACGTGGATCCCTAAGCCATGAATTTCGCCTCGTAATTCCCGGTTTAATCCCAACCACACGATGAAGGAGGAAATACTCGGTTTGTAGGTTTTTAGTTTTGTTCCCCATGGTCGATGCGTGAGCGGAAATTTTCCGCCAGTCCAGGGCAGGGTGTCCGCTGTCATGGCGGAGACGGATAGGAAAGAACGTCGTGAAATTTTATGATTGAACAATTTTATCCTCCTTTCATGGTCAAACAAAGAAAATTCCTGACTCAGTTGAAGCTACGGAACTACATGGTCACAAGGGTAGAAGAGGATATGTGGTTTTTCAAAGGAGATGCGACGAAACCGTGAAAAAAGGGGATGAAATCAATAGCCCAAGTGTGAATTCAACAAAACGGGATCAGCATCTGATTCATGCGCATGTTTTTGATCACTATTCATTAAAATCAAAAATAATACTTCCATAAAGTCAAAGTATATAATATATTTCTTCCAATAGTGATTGAATAGCCCTTTTTGAACTCGAAATCTTTATATAAAATCAGTCCCATCTTAATGAGATCGACCGCCGATCACCCGCAGTGAAAATGGAAGAGAGATGAATTATTATCTGCTTTTACCGTTTGGATCCATTCTGATCAATGTCTTCGCGTGGTCTTACATCTATGCACAGAAACATCACACCGCAGTTAATAAAACCTGCCTGATTTTCCTGGCGAGCCTTCTGGGATGGGTTTTCTGTGATTTTGCTGTCTGGATGCCGACACCGCCATCCTCGAAAGTTCCCATTTTTAGAATTGCCTGCATTTTCTGGATACCATCCGGGTTTCTGTTCCTCAATTTCACCTATGCATTCTTGGAAAAACAAAAAGACATTTTCTACAAGATTATGCTGACCGCCTGTATCATTGCCATCCTCGTATCTTTATTAACGGATTTGACCATCAAAGGGCATGAGCGGACCTACTGGGGCGGAATGGCGGTTCCCGGGATTCTATTCGTGCCGATTATCCTGATTCTGATCACACCATCAACGCTTTATGCCTACTACCTCACGTTCAGGAAAGTCCTGGAAACCAACGATGTGAATCAAAAAAAGCAACTCATGTTGCTGCTGTTGGGGGTCACAATATCATTGTCCATTGGGCTGATCTGCGATGTGGTTATTCCCGATGTTTTGAAGGTTCGCGATTTCATCCGCATGGGTTCTTCCGGCTGCGGGGTCATCTCCCTTTGCGCGTTCCTGGCTGTTATCAAATACAACTTTCTGTCCGTAGGGGTGGAAAAGGCAGCCAAAAACCTGTTCGAAAATATCCTGGATGGCATCATTGTTGTAAGTCCCGCAGGCGATATTCTTCAGCTGAATGAATCAGCAAAGGCCATGTTTTATGTGCAGGATTCTGAGCTGAAGCATCTTAAGATTCCCGATCTGCTCGCCGGCCATGACTTTACGGAAACTTACCAGAATCGAGAAATCAAAATTGCGCGCAAGGGAAAGAGCCGTTTCCTTTCAGTCTCCCAATCGACCATCGAAGATTATGGGATTCAGCTGGGGAAACTGATCATCATACGGGACTTCACGGACATCCGGCTCGCTGATGAAGAAAAGAGGCATTTGCAGGGCCAACTTCAGAAAGCGCAAAAAATGGAGGTGGTGGGAGGACTCGCCGGTGGGGTGGCGCATGATCTCAACAACATCCTTTCAGGCATTGTCAGTTATCCGGAATTGATCTTGCTCCATTTGCCCGAAGACAGTCCGTTAAAAAAACCCATTAAAGCGATCCAGGAATCGGGCTTGCGGGCGGCAGAAGTCGTCGCAGATTTATTGACCATCGCCAGGGGTGTTGCCATCAGCAAAGAAACGTCCAATCTGAATATTATTGTCGAAGAATATTTGGCTTCGGCGGAACACCATCAAGTCCAACAAACACATTCATTTATCAAATTCAACCATGTACTCGATCCTGATCTTCTGAATGTCAGTTGCTCTAAAATACACATCACAAAGGCCCTCATGAATCTTGTTATCAACGCATCAGAAGCGCCAAATGGCGCATCAGGCACTGTTACCATCTCAACCAAGAACCGGTATCTGGATGAGTCGCTTATCGGTTATGGGCAGGTTCGCACGGGGGAATATGCCGTGCTCAGTGTTTCGGATGATGGTCCGGGGATTGCTTCCGAAGACCTGGAAAGGATATTCGAACCGTTTTATACCAAAAAGAAGATGGGCAGGAGCGGCAGCGGCCTGGGGCTGGCAGTGGTTTGGAATACGCTCCAGGACCATCAGGGATACAAGGACGTCACAAGCAGCCGGGAGGGAACCGTGTTTGAACTTTACTTCCCTGTGGAGAGGATGGGGATGGCCGTCGCCCAGGAACCGATTTCCCTGAAGGAATATACTGGAAATGGAGAAAAGATTCTCGTTGTTGATGATGAGGCGCAGCAGAGAGATATTGCATTCAGGCTTCTGACGGAACTCAACTATCATACCGCCACCGTATCCAGTGGCGAAGCCGCCATTGAGTACGTTACCAGAGAGCCCTTTGACCTCATTGTCCTGGACATGGTCATGCCCAACGGTATGAACGGACGCAAGACCTTTGAAGAGATCATCAAGCTTTATCCCGGGCAAAAGGCTATCATTGCAAGCGGTTATGCAAAAACCGAAGAGGTGAAAACGGCCCAGGCTTTAGGGGCCGGAACATATTTAAAAAAACCGTATGTCCTCGAAAAACTGGGTATGGCGGTTAAGGAAGAATTGGAGAAATAGGTTCTTTTCAGCTTTTTGCCCGTCGATAACGGACAGGTTTGATTTTTCTCTCAATCCATCCTTCCATTCTTGCCCTTTTCAACCAGTCATCCAATTGCGGCTTTCGAATCTCAAGAATTTCAGAAAGATTTTTTGGCGTTCGCCAGTCTTTCAAAGCATTCAATATAAGCGGTAGTGCGGCTCCAAAAATGTCTGAGGGTACTTCTTGTCGAATTGGATCGTTCTGGTAGGCATTGGTCGCTTCTCTGATTGCAGTCGTCGGAAATGGTGTTTGGTGCATGTCAGGGAAAAGAGATCGTTGCTCCGGTATTTTGGATTGCCTGCCACCCCTTTTTGAATTCTTGAGTGTTTTTTCAAGGTTTTTATCCCATGGTGGCGATGGAAAAGGGTGGGCGCCCAATTTCAGAAACGCATGATTTCCGGAGGGTGAATCCACTGCATTGCGCACGAAAACAGGATTTGAATTTTTTCGTTTGAGTTCTTCAGTAGCCCCGGCCCAGGTTCCTCCTTTGTTCTTTTCAGCACTGATGATCAGGGCGAAATCTGCCAAACCATAAATATGTTTATTCCGCCCCATGGCATTTCCCACATGGAAAGGGCTGTCAGGGGCAAAGGCCGATACCAGGCAGAGGCGTTTTTCCTGGATGAAATCTCGGTATTTCTTGGCCACCGCTGATTTCAGAAGACTGTCGGCAAGGGCGCCTGCAACAAATCCCCCATGGTTCAAAGCTGCCAGCATGGCGATCTGGTCCACTCCCCGGGCACCACCCGAAACCACCTGAATATTTTGTTGAGCGCAAGACTGGGCGACGGTTTGGGTAAATGCTTCACCTTTTTCATCAACATTTCGGGATCCCACAATGGCCAGCCCACCACGGCTTAGGATTTGAATATCACCGATTCCGTACAGAACCGGGGGTGCCTGTCTGTTCAAATGTCGTTTGAGACGGGCAGGGTAGTCCGGGTCGCTTCGACAGACCACCCAAATACCTGCATTGTGCCATTTTTCAATGGAAAGCGCCATGACACCGCCTCTTGCAATGAGGCCCTGAATACGCGTTATATTAATATCCGGAGGGGTTTTCTTGAGGATATGCAATCCTTCCTCGGTAAGAAGTGATTTGGGTCTCAACCCTGAATTGTGCAACCATTGAGCCAGAAGATTGTATTCTCTTAGGTTCAGGGGCTTCGGCAGTTTTGGATCATTCCCCTTTTGAAATCGTCCGCAGAAAAGGAGGACTGCCTTGGCCTCATCACTCAGTTCCACAGGGTTCATAATTTCCTTTCATATACTTCCCGGTGAACTCATGGCAAGGGCGAGTGGGAAAACAGCCGGACATCCGGCGTCGCGCAGCAGGGCAGCCACAACGGTGAATGTCCACCGTGAATCGACCAGATCGTCTATGAGAAGTACGGCTCCTTCCGGCATTGGGTGCCGGTCCACCAGAAATGCGCCGTCCAGGTTGTGCGCCTGCTGATAACTGTTCTGCATTTCTTTTTGTGGGCGGTTTTGCAAAGCTTTTTTTACCACCGGAACAAACGGAATAGCAAGCTTTTCGGCAAGACGTTTTCCAAAATCAGGAACCAGATTCGGATGGGTCAATGACGGCACACTGGTCATCCAGGTTGGTTTTGGGGAGAGTGACCAGACATCGAGCATCTTTTGACATCCTTCAATAAGGTCATCATGGAAACGTTGATCACGGTATTTTCCATCACGCACCATATGGCCCCAGCCTACGTCACCCCACATTGAGAGAGCACGACCCTGTTCCGCCATTTGTTTTGGTGAAATGCGACCTTTGTACCCATATTTAGGAAATGCTCCCGAAACCCACATTTTTCTTGGATGAATCGGCTGGTGGCTGTTCTTCAAGAAGATCCCTGCCGTTTTTGCCAGTTCCGTATCGATTTCTTCGGATAACAAAGGCGAGCAATAGCAACCGGCGCAGCGACCGCAGGGTTCTGCCAGGGGGTCATCCAGCGCACAGGACAAAAACTGCATCAGGCATTCACCAGTTTTCATGTACCGACGCATCTCCTCCTGCTCGGCCCGGCGAAGTGTGCAGAGTTTTTCGATTATTTCCCGATCGGGTTGGTAATCCACGGGCAATGCGTACCAATGTGAGCCCTCCTTGATAATTGGTGATGGGGATTCTACTGAAAGGTATTTCAAGGTCTTGGCAATCTGACCACGACTAAGATTCAGTTCGCTTTCTATCATGGGCACAGATAACCCGTCTTCAGATTGCTTCAAGGCTTTGAGCACCGACTCCACATTGCTTTGTGGTGGGAATGCTGTTCGAATGAAATAATCAGTAATGTCCTCATCTTCATGGCCACTGAGAAGAATTCCATAGGCTTCATCTACGGCCCGGCCGGCGCGGCCCACTTGCTGATAGTAATGAACCACGGAGGCCGGCCTCTGGTAGTGAACCACAAACCCCAGATCCGGTTTATCAAATCCCATTCCCAGGGCCACCGTTGCTACCAATGCTTTGATCTGGTTGCCGAGCAACAGTTCTTCCAAAGCCTCCCTGTCCACCACATCCGCGTGATAAGCCCGTGCGTCGATGCCATTTTGCCTGAGCCATTCGGCAACCCCTTCCGCATCGCGTTTCGTTAATGTATAAACGATCCCACTCCCTTTCATTCGAGGCAGGTTTTCAGCCAGCCAGGCCAAACGGGAGGCCTGACTGGGGAGTTCAATGTTTTGCAATTTGAGGGAACGGCGCGTCAGCGGTCCCCGTTCAATTTGAAGATCACCCAGCTGGGCCGCCACGTCATTTACCACACGGTTATTGGCCGTGGCGGTGGTCGCCAGTACTGGGATATTTTTCGGAAGGGCTTGAAGTATGCGCATGATCCGTCGATAATCGGGTCGGAAATCATGACCCCAGTCGGAAATGCAGTGGGCCTCATCCACCACGAACAATCCAATACGTTCAGCTACAGGAATCAAAATGTCTTCCCTGAATTGATCGTTTGCCAGTCGTTCAGGCGATATCAACAGGATATCCACTTCATTTCGGAGTAATTTTTCCTGAACGGTCATCCATTCGTCAGGGTTGGTGGAATTGATGGTTTCAGCCCGAATGCCTATACGTTCCGCTGCCTGAATCTGGTTCCGCATGAGCGACAGCAGAGGAGAAATGAGCAATGTAAGCCCATATCCAGCATCCCGCAACATACGGGTGACCAGAAAATAGACCATGCTCTTCCCCCAGCCGGTTCGCTGAACCACCAGCATCCGGCGCTTGCTCAGCAACGCCTTGATGCAATCCCATTGGCTACTTCTGAATTTGGCCGAAGGATTATTAAGGGCGGTTCGAAGCAATTTCTTTGCAGTTTCTTCCATTGTTATTATCTCAAGGGCTCAGCATCAGCTGGGAAATTTCTTTCGAGTCCTTTTTTCTATAGTGGCTTTTCTGCTCGAATCCTTATGATAGAGTCACAGATAATTCGACCAGTCCACATTGTTGCAGGACTTTTCTCTGATATCGATATCAAAAAGAGGATTGTTCAGGAACTCTTCAATACTCTTACCTTTTCCCTCAGAATTCCAACAACTGGGATGCGAATCATTAATGGATACTTTGGGCTTTAGCTTTGGAAAATACTCTCTCATACTGTCAATCATGCAGTGCTCAACGACTCTTGTCGTTTGTATTAGACAATCAAGGGGACACTCAAAAATCACGGAATCATATAGCGGTACCAAGAGATTGAACTGCTCATATTTCAATTTCTTGTAAATCTTGATGATGGCTCCTTTAAAGATGGCGGCAGCGCTTGACTGAATCGGAAAATTCTTGAACCAGTTCCTCTCCCAATAATTGGGTGTTCGCCTTGGATAAAGCCGATAACGTTTAAGACCTGAGATGCTCTCTACATATCCGGTCTCCTGACCAGATTTTTCAAGCTCATTTAGATATCTTGAAAGACCACTGTACCTTGCGTAAAGGCGATCCAGAATATTGGAAATCTCTTTCACACCGGTTTCAAGCAGTTTGGCTATTGTTTTGCGGGAAAGTCCGTACTGGATACCGAGAAAAATTACTTTGGCTTTTGAGCGGGAGCCGCCGCTTGATCCTCCGAACAACAATTCTCCTGTTTTTTCATAAACGTCTGCCGTATTGAAATCAGCAATTAGGTTTCCGTCGTTGGAAAGAGCAGCAGCCACCCCAACCTCCATTTGTGAGTAGTCGCATTCGACAATGCCAAAATCCGGCCTGCTTGGAATCACAACAGGCCTGAAGATTTTGGGAATCCCCATGATGTTTGGATTTGTTGATGTACACCTCCCGGTAACCGCCCCCATGGTCTTATATGATGGCCGGATCTTCCGTTGTTCGCCGATGTTGTCCAGGAGGCTTATGATCCGTTTCAGTTTGTTCAGTCTTTGAAAGATCTTGAAAACCTGGTGCTGGTCCTCCAGCAGGGACAGATCCTTTATTGAGATTTTATCCCGGCCAGCAGGAAAAAATACATTGAATCTGTACTCCCTGACCCAATCATTCAGATCATTGATTTCAGGCCCACTTACTTTATTGATATCCAAGGCGTAGAGGATTTCCTGGCGGGCTTTTTCAGCCATTTGGCGTATCTTTTGTAATGCGGTAGAATCAAGCGTGACCCCATTTTTCGTCAGTTCATATAAAGCCCGCGAAAATGGAATCTCAATGTCTTGATAATGCTTCCAGATTCCCCCTGCCATTGCACGTTTCTGGAGCTTTCTTGCGTAGGTTACGAGTCGTGGCCAGAAATCCAGGGGTATGCCGTATGCCCCAGACGCTTCAACTGTTGTGTGGTTTGCCGAAAATTCCGATATGTGTTTCCGTAGTCCATAGGTTGGAAAGACCCGTCCGTTTTCAAAATATTTCCTATGATATTTCCCAAGGTAAAGGATGGTTTCGAGGAGGTGAATGTCCAAGACTTCGTCATATCCATCGAGCGCCGATCTGAGATGTGAAAGGCAATTATGAAGGTCAAAGACAATCAGAAGGTTCTCGTTGTCGTCTTTGATCTCATGGGAAATGACCGGTGGGAAGTTCCCATTAAAAAGGTATGTCGTCAAATGGAACTTTGCCATGGTTGGAAAGCGTGTCCTTTCTAAGAGTGAAATCTTTAGGCTTATTAATTTCAGTGCCCCTGTTGGCGCCATCGGCATCAAGACAGTGTTTGTGCAAACCCGAAACGGCTATTTCATGGTCACAGGCCACACATCGGTACCGTTTGCCATATTCATCAAGGTTATCCCATCCTTTGTTCTGCCCGCATTTCGGGCAAGTACCGCTCACTTTATGTTCATCACAGCCTATGACCGCAAATGGCAGTTGGCATAACACAACCCTTCTTAATTATAGATTTAAAAATCCATCAGTTATCAATCTGTAAAGTATATGATTTTACAAAAGTGGAGGTATCCTACTATTTTCTTGCATTATTCCGGAAAA
>JAERTK010000253.1 GCA_016844935.1 Desulfobacteraceae bacterium
TTGTCCACGTGAAGTGGTTGGTTGATAGGCCCCAAGGAAGTGGGGGGAGAATTCTCCTTAACTACCGCAGAAGCGTTGCATCGCTTCGCCTGTCATAACGCTGTTATGCAGCAGCGAATGCAACGCTTCTGCGGTAGCATAAAATCAGACAATTGTATACCCCGCTCCTGGGTGTCCCGGTCAACGACAAGCTCACCGGCCCCCAGCACCATAAGTCGCCAATACCCCCGCCGCGTCCAGGGGTCCGGTGAAGCGTTTGGTTCGCGATTTCGTAGTCTATAATCTGAATAAGACTTGGTCTGTCCTCAATTATTTTTATTTTGGGGTATTTATCTGTTTTGCCAGTAACCTGGCTTTCTATGCAGGTGCATCACTGCCATGATCCTGATATGGTCATTAACGATTCGATAAAGAATTCCGTACGGAAACTTGTTTGTGAGACAACGCCTTGTTTTTGCATCGATACCTGTCCAGGCATATGGATGCTCACATATTCGTTGAATTGCGGCAAAGACTTCCTCAGAAAATCTCAAGCCTAAACCTGCCTGACATTCCTCGTAATATTCAATTGCATCAAAGAATTCTTTTTCAGCAATTTCATGAAAGCTAAATTTCATTTTGAAAATCGCTTCCGAATTTTTTCGAAAACTTCATCTCCGGAAATAAGTTTTGCTTCTTCACGGTCAAGTGCTTGACAACGTCGTTCAACTTCGGCTGACCATGCATCATCAATATCTTTTTGAGTCGGTAAATTGGTACTGATCAGCAACTTATCTATAAGTATAAGCCGTTCATCTACTGGAAGATTGATCGCTTGTTCATATATCTTTTCTGATAATCCTTCCATGTGCCATCTCCTTTTCTTATTTGAATATATCGATATTGCAGCCTCTTCATTCAATAGCCAATGCTGAACTAAACTAAGTGAGACTCAACGGCTAAATGAAACATTTATCTATTTGCTCAGAGGACGTACTGCAATCGTCCGCATACCGGAACTCCCATCCTGCGTGTACCAATCGCCACTGGTAGGGTCGGCAAAGTAAATGAACCTGCCATCTGGCCCTTTAGTTTCTGCTGTCCAAAACGGATAGCCATCAAATATTATCAACGCTGTAATATTCCTAGGCTTTACCCCTTTATGATACAAACGTTCTAGCTCAACCTCTGTCGGCATCCGCCATCCACCACCATCAAGTCTGAGGCCTTGCGCCCAAGCCTTTGCTTGAATCCAGGTGATATCCTCGTTCGAACCCAAGACCCATTCGAGCCCCATCTGAGTATCCTTTATGATACCATTTTCAAGAACCTCATATGTTACATTCTTGGAAACGAGAGCTTCCTTGCAATTTATTCCGGTAGTTGGCTGATAACTGCAAATGAAGCGCTTTCCCTTGCATATGGCTTCAAAGTTATGCATTGATCCGACAAAAGTGGCCGTTTCATTTAAGATGGTGATTTCATCAGGGCGGCAACCGATAGCCCCACTTGCCAGGTTAGAGGAAATCCTTGCGCTAGTACAGCCAAATAATGACATTGAAATCACCAGGACCATAATTGTATTTTTCATTTTATCACCCCATAAATAGAATTTTATTGCTCTCCCAGACGGCTTCCTGCTCAGAGCGTGGTGAACGAGTGCAAAGGGACAACAAAGAATCAAATGAATACACCCAAACTATGCGACATCGTGCCGCATGCGAACATATATTGGACGGAAAAAATATATTATCCATAATTGATGTAAGAAATTATCCACTCATATCAACCACCTAATACATAGACATCACTCCTTCCAGGAAAACAGTTAACAAAATGAAAAGGTTGTGATATGGTTTTTCCCGATAATATAATAATTCCGTATAGCATAGGGCGTAAATAATGGGCTAACTAATTGAGCTGAAAAGGTTTTATGGACAATAAAAGTCAAGATCAGTCGATAGCCGCTCAACGGTTTTGGGATGCATTTAAGGCCCGTGTGGAGGAGAACCGGGTGAGGCCTGATGTTTCGACCTTCTACGTCAAATGGGCGCAGCGCTTTGTTAATTTTCAGCCTGGAAAACGATTGCGTGAACGATCCCGGCAGGACATTGAGGGTTTCCTTGCAGAACTGAGCAAACGCCCCGGCATCAAGGATTGGCAGGTTCGACAGGCCGAGTATGCCGTGAAGATTCTTTATGAGACGTTTCTTCCCAATTATGCTCCAGAAACCGCGGCCGATCCGGCTACAAAGACGGAAGAAAAGAAAACTGCCGCATGTTTTCCGGTCAAGAGGGCAGGGCGCTTTCGCGACCGGGCCGTTCCCGGTGAGGTTGAGCGGCTTTTCGCTCCCTTGATAGATGCCCTGAAGTCCGAGATTCGCAGCCGCCATTACTCTATTCGTACGGAGACGGCCTATGCCGATTGGGTCAGGCGTTTCATCGCTTTTCAGGAATATGCCGACCCGAGGCGGATCGATGCGGCCGGCGCGGTGAAGAAGTATCTGGAATACCTTGCGACAGAGAGGGAGGTGGCGGCCAGTACCCAGAACCAAGCGCTCAATGCCCTGGTGTTTTTTTATGCGCATGCATTGAAAATGCCCTTTGGAGACATGGGTGGGTTTGTTAGGGCCAAACGTCCTCAACGGCTGCCTGAAGTGATGACCCGGGATGAAGTTCAGGCTCTTCTCAGTGAGATGGAAGGCGTGAGCGCCCTGATGGCTGGGCTGATGTATGGCGGCGGTCTCCGGCTTATGGAGTGTTTGCGGCTCAGGGTCAAGGATGTTGACTTTGCCCGCCATCAGATTATGGTGCGTGACGGCAAGGGTCAAAAGGACAGGGTAACCATGCTCCCGGAGCGGTTTGTGCCTCAATTGAAAGACCATTTGGCCAGGGTGAAAGTTATGTATGGAAAGGACCGGGCAAAGGGGATCCCCGGGGTTTTTATCTGGCCGGCGCTGGCCCGCAAATATCCAAAAGCGGCATCTGAATGGCGGTGGCAGTATGTGTTTCCTGCCAAGGGACTTTCCGTAGATCCTCGAAGCGGTACGGTCAGACGGCATCATATGAGCGAAACCCTTGTACAGAAGGCCGTCAAAAAGGCAGTCTCTCGGGCGGGAATAACCCGGAAGATCAGTTGTCACACGCTCAGACATTCATTTGCCACCCATCTCCTGGAAGCACGTTACGACATCCGTACGGTGCAAGAACTCCTGGGCCATGCGGATGTCTCCACCACCATGATCTATACCCATGTCCTGAACAGACCGGGGATCTCGGTCCAGAGCCCGGCTGATTTTGATTAAAACCACATCATTCGGTTTAAAAGCGATGTGTCAGGGATAATACTTGACACCCCGAAAATGTCAAGGAGAATCATTTAGAAAATAGGGAAACATTAAAGGGCAATGGGGAGGGTCATCTTCTTGCGGAATACACCTTGACAACCTGCGAAATCCAGGCATATGATTATCATTTATCCACTCTCTCGAAATCCGTGAAGAATGGAGCCTGATCAACAAATCAACAAGAAATAGTGGAACACCACGTCAGGGAAGGCTGCCGGGGTCAAAAGCCACCTCAAACGGTTCAAGGGGTTTTCAGACAACTGAGCATTCAAAAAGGAGCATAACAGATGCATGACACCCCTGTAACGGAACGGGCCGCCACGCTGCTGGACCCCGTATCGGAAAAAGTAAAGGCGTTAACCCAGGTTCAAAAGGTTCTCAAAAGCCTCTGTTCTCCCAGTACCCTGGACTCCCCGGACAAGGTGGATGCCGCGGCCCTGGTCTTGAAAGCGTTTGACCCGAAAGCGTTTGGACTGAACCTGGATCTTTCCGAACTTCTGGAAGCAGTGGCTGAAGATCAGCGGGAGCGGGCGAAAACCCGCAGACTGGCATTTGGAAAAGAACTGAACGAAGCAGCTCAGGCGGAAAACATGACCTGCCGGCTGATCACAGGCGACCCCATGGAATTTTCCCTGCCGCCCTTTACGGTGGGGGTTGATCTTTCCCGAAACCAGGCCACCCTGGCCTATGCCCGGCTCCCCGTGGCGGAGATGCCGGCAAAGCCCCGCAACATCATGGCCACCATCCAGAAACAGTTAAAGGGATTTGAGGCGGGGTGGTCTTCGGAATTTTTTTTTGAGGCCCTGCTTGAAGCCTACCGGACGGAACTGTTTCGGACGCGAAACCCGG
>JAERTK010000254.1 GCA_016844935.1 Desulfobacteraceae bacterium
GCTGGCATTTACAAATTTTCCAGCGTCGCTTCGCTCCAATTGGGGGGTGTCCGCTTTGCTTCGGAACGAGTGTCCGCTTTGGATTGGAATGGGTGTCCGTAAATTATTGGAATCAGTGTCCGGATTGATCGGAATACTCAGAAAGGTTTTTATGGGATCCGAAACCATCCGTTACGACACTCGGGAAAACATTGTCATCATTACCCTCAATCGACCCGATGCCCTTAACGCCATGAACGTGGAAATGAGAGACAGTTTAAAGGGGGCACTCTCAAAGGCAGCAAATGATGAGATGGTCCGTGTGGTCATTCTATCGGGAGCGGGCTGTGCTTTTTGCGCGGGTGCGGACCTTAAACGATTTGCACACGACTTTGAGCATTATAAAGAGACCGGGGAACCCTCCCGCTTCTACGACCTCTCCCTGCCCAAGCTCATGGCCTTCTTTAAAAAACCCATTATTGCCGCCATAAACGGTCCGGCTGTGGGCGTGGGCATGACCATGGCCCTTGCCTGTGATATCCGCCTGGCATCGGAATCGGCATCTTTCGGCTGCCCCTTTACCCGAATCGGGCTCACACCCGAATTCGGCAGCACCTATTTTCTGCCCCGTCTGGTGGGTTACGCCAAATCCGCCGAATGGATTCTCACCAGCAGGATGATAAAAGCACAAGAAGCCCTCTCCACCGGGTTGATCAGCCAATTGTTCGATCCCGGTGTGGACGTGGTTGATGAAGCACTGAAAATGGCACGCGCCATGGCCGCCATGCCGGAGCTGGCAATCCTTTCCGCCAAAAAACTCCTGCGCCGGGCCATGGATCTAAACCTCCGTGAAACCCTTGAGGAAGAAAAAGCGGTTTTTCAGGACTGCCAGAAGGAGCACGAACATTTTCTGGCCGTCACCAAGGTTATGGAACAGATCAGGGGAAAATAGGCCACCGTTACGAACCCTGAAATTTCGGCTTTCTCTTTTCCAAAAAAGGCCCTGCCCCCTTCTTTTAATGAATCCTACGCCCCATTTATAACCATATCTATCTTTTCGGCTGCCTCCCACTACAACCCGGAGACTATTTCCAAAAAGGCAATTACATATTATCTATGTTTGCATATTCAGCAATATCCATTTATGGGATAATTTATTCATATACATCGTCAAGCATTTATAATATTATGATATATCAGGCATTTCTACATTATTAAAAAAATATTTGAAACTATATGCTATTTTTCTATTGACAGATATCTTTCCTTTTTGTAAAGTTCTCTTCAAGATATATTGCCTATAAGGAAATTCAGAGAGGTTATTTTGGACGAAAAAGCGATTATCGATAGAATTGGACGGATCAGGAACAATAAGAATATCACCCTCAAGGCCTTAGCCGCCAAAACAGGACTAACCGAAGGCTACCTTTCCCGCATTACCAATGCCACCAGCGCTCCTCCCATTTCCACCTTAACCCGCATTGCCCAAGGCTTGGACATTGATGTTTCCTACCTTCTTTTGGGGGGGAACGGAATCGAAGAAGACAATCCCAGCATTGTCATCAGCAGAAAAGAGGACAGCGACAAGATTCCAACAACGAAACTTTCCTCAAACGCTCCCCTGCACAGATATCATTTTGACTCCCTTGGCTCCGAGAAGCGTGGCAAGAGCATGCAACCCCACATTCTTACGCCCGATTTTGATCCGGGGGAATTCCTTCAGCACGAAGGAGAGGAATTCTTCTACGTGCTGGAGGGAACAATTGAATTTCTTTACGGCACCGAACGGTACGAACTCAGCCAAGGGGATTCAGCCTATTTTGATTCCCATATTCCACATACGGGTAGAAGCCTAGGGGATAAAATGGCAAAGGTGTTAATCGTTTTTTACCCTTACAGAAGACGTTAATTTTTCTTGATATTTCTCATGAGGGACAACACCAATGGAACCTAAAAACCCACTCGAACCTTTCATGTTTGTTCGGACCGATCCTTACATTTGGATAAACGGGGCGCCGTCTTTGCGCCATTCGAAAGTCATGGGATTCCTATTTCCGGATGTGCCCGAAGAAATGATTCATGCCTTTGGAATCCTGCCTGTTTCCATATCCGGAAGCGTGGGAAGCGTCAAACACGCGCATGCCTATCTGCCTTCTTTTGCGTGCGCGCCAAATGTTGGCCCCCTTGAATCTGCCTTGACAGGGGACTTGAGCGGTATCGACGGATTGATCATCCCCTATGCCTGCGACTCTATGCGGGCATTCTCCCAAGTATGGGAAGAGACCTTCCCCCATCTTTTCAACCATACCTTTTGGCTGCCAAAAAAAACAGGCGGAACAGAGCCGAGGGCCTTTTTCAAACAAGAGCTGTTGCGAATGAAGGATGCATTAACGCGTTTCACCGGCAAACGCATTTCGAATCAAGATATCCTAAAGAGCATAAGGGTTTACAACCGAAACAGACGCATGTTGAGGACGCTCAATTCGTATCGATCAGAAAAGCCTTCTTTTCTTTCAAACGCTGACTTCATGACAATCGTAAAGGCGTCCACCTGTATGCCCAAAGAAGAACACAGCGACCGACTGGTTGAACTGCTTGATTCCCTCAAGAAAGCAACCGGAAACAAGAAAGCTCCCGATCATGAATTCATGCGAATATTCCTGTTTGGAACGGTTTGCGAAAATTACAAAATATTTCAATGTATTGACAGGACGAAAATGGCAGTGGTCGAAGACAATTTGTATAACGGCCTCCGCTATTTCAGTGATGATGTCGAGGAAGAGGGAGACCCTATTGACAACCTTGTCGCTCGGCATTTCCGAAGGGATCCCATGAGCTGCTATCACTGCTCAAAAGAGGATTGGAGACGGTACATTGGAGAAAAAATTATCCAAAACCATATCGACGGGGTGGTTTATCTGATTCCGAAACATTGTGAAGTGCTCCAGTTCGACTACCCCATGATCAAAGCGGTCCTTGATGAAAACGACATCCCTCTGATCCTTATCGAAACGGATGAGGTTTCCGATTCCATAGCGCAAATCGAAATGAGGATTGAGGCTTTTTCTGAAATACTCAGAGGACGAAAAAGTGAAATCATCTGATACCTCCATCCAAACCCTCAAGCTCCTTCGCGGCCTTAACGAGAAGTATTATGAAGAAGCTAGAAACGCCGCGGAACTGGGCAAACGGGTAGGCTTTGTCAATGTGTTTGCCCCTACCGAACTGTTCTATGCCATGGACATTATCCCCATCTATCCGGAAAACCACGCCGTCTTTCTCCAAGCCAGGAAGATGACTTCCGACATCACGGCAGAACCGGAACGTTTGGGCTACACCCCCGGTCTTTGCAGCTACGCTCTCTGCGACTTAGGATCCGCTTTTACGGGAATAAGCCCCGTGGGAGGACTTCCCAAACCAGATTTTTTTCTCACCACCAACGCCCAGTGCGGGACGCTCACCAAGTGGTTTGAACGAATGAGCGAGTTTTTCGAAGTGCCCCTTTACCTGATCGATGTGCCGTTTACAGGCGACAAATCTCCCAATAATCATTGCAATGCATATATACAGTCCCAATTGAGAGACCTCGTGGGCTTTCTTGAAGAGATATGCGGAAAATCACTCGATAGAGACCGGCTCGCACGGGTCATTGAGATGTCGAACCAAACCACCGCTCTTTGGGCAGACATTCTGGATGCCGCGGCTGCGATTCCCGCACCCATTTCCGTATTCGATCAATTCTTCAGCATGGCGCCGATTGTTGCGCAACGCGGATCAACAGTGGCCCTTGAGTTTTACAGAAAATTAAAGACGGAGGTGTTGGAGCGTGTTGAAAATGGACTTGGCGCCATGCCCCATGAAAAACACAGGCTTTATTGGGACAGCCTGCCGTTATGGCATGATCTCAAGTGGCTTTCGGATCTTCTCGACTCCTTCGGCGCCTGTCTCGTCTCGACGATCTATACCCTTCCCTGGGCGGAATTTCGCTTGGACCCTGAAAACCCCTTCGACAGTTGGACTGAAGAATACCTGCACTATTTCGACTGGCATCTGAACCGCAGGGTCGACCTGATTCTTCGCCAGAAAAAACGCTACCACTTGAATGGATTCATATATCACAACGACCGCAGCTGTAAAATGTTTTCAATGGCGATACCTCAGATCAAACGGATTGTTCAGGAAAAAACCGGCGTGCCGGGCTTCATCTTGGAAGGCGATCACGGGGACCCGAGGTTTTGTTCAAGAGAGCAAATCGAGAAGGGATTGGCCAACTATTTCGAAATATTGGAAACAGGGCGGTAAATTGCCGGAAAGGAGCATGGAAAATAATGAAAGAGGGAGATTTGACGGTTCTCATTGGCGGTCTGGGTTTCATGGTTCAAGAATACGTAAACTTCATTCAAGCACGATTTCCTAAACTTAACATTTTGCCATATCCAATTTTGGCGGAATCCGATTCAAATCAAATTCCCGAGGGAATAGAGAAGGTGGATATTGTCGCTTCCTTCAACGCATATCCTTACGCCATTCCCAAAATAGAACATCTCAAGTGGTTCCATATCCTAATGACCGGTTACGAGCATATCCTTGAAACAAACCTGATCTCAAAAGACGTTTCTTTAACAACATCCGCCGGTTCCGTTTCCATTCCGGTTGCCGAAGCGGTGATGGGCTATTTGCTTTTTTTCGTTAAAAAGCAGAGGGCTTCTTTGGAGAATCAGAAAAAGCACAAAATGGACCGTATGCTTGGCCAGATGAGAGAACTGCACGACCGCAATCTGTGTGTTCTGGGTTTGGGGCACCTCGGAAAGGAAATTGCCAAGAAGGCGAAGCTGGGATTCAACATGAACATATTGGGTGTGGACAAGTATGTGACCCAATTTAAGTACGCCGATCAAATCATTACCCCTGACTTGCTTTCTCAGACGCTGGGATCCCAGGACTTTGTGGTCATTTCCTTGCCCTATACCCCCGAGACCCACGGAATGATGGGTGAGTCGGAGCTCAAACAAATGAAATCCACGGCATATTTGATCAACATCGCTCGGGGCGAGATCTTGGACAAAGACGCTTTTTCCCTCGCTCTCAAGGAGAATTGGATCGCAGGGGGCGCCATCGACGTGTTTTGGGGAGATCCCACAAAGGAAGCTGTCCTAGACGAAGCGGACGAGTTGTGGGACTTGGACAACCTCTTCATCACGGCCCATAACGCTACCGGAACGGACCGATATATCGAACGGACCGCGCAACTATTCGGCGACAATCTTGAGCGGTTTATGGCGGGAGACCCTCTCCTGAATGTTATCAATGAACGCTGAGGCCCGAACATGAGGGAAATAGAGCATCTTAGGGAAGTTCCCTTAACCTTGATAAAGGAAAAAATGAGTCTCTTTTTGAGCGGACAGAATACCCCCATTACCCGAAAGACGGAAAACACGGCAGGTTTATAAAATGATAACGGATATCGGCACCCTTGGAGAACTGATTGATCGCGCGGCGGCAACCTGGCCCGCAAATGAAGCCATTGTCTATCAGGGCGAGAGAATTACGTATGAAGTGCTTCGAAATCGGGCCAACCGATTGGCGAAGGCCTTACTGCGGCTTGGCGTGGAGAAGGGAGATAAGGTGGCGGTTCTGTTCACCAACCTGCCCCAATGGTCCTACGCGGAATTTGCCATTGACAAAATCGGCGGAGTCGTCGTTCCCATCAATACCCGCTACTCCCGTGATGAACTATGCCACATCCTCCATCACTCCGATGCCACCACGATCCTCATGATGGATCGGTCTCACGGACAGGACTATATCAAACTGCTGAAAACGCTCTGCCCCGGCCTTGAAAACTGCGCGCCGGGGCACTTGAAATGCGACCGGCTCCCTTTCTTGAAAAACATCATTGTCAGCAGCCCGACCGGATGCAAAGGGACCTTCGATTTCGACGTTCTCATGGCGCCGAATAGCGACCAAAGCCTTGCAACGCTGCAGAAGATTCAGCTGCAAATCAAAGGCGAGGACGTCGCTCATCTCCCTTATACATCCGGCACCACGGGAAAACCCAAAGGGGTGATGACGACCCATCATCAGTATATCCGGTTCAACCTGGGCTTTATCAACGGCATTGGCGGATTTACCGAGCGAGACCGCTTGCTCGTAGCCCCACCTTTCAGTCATAACTTCGGCAATTCCCAAGGAATTCTGACGCCGGCTTTCTGCGGCGCCGCATCCGTTCTCATTGAAAGCTTCAACGCAAAACAGTGTCTCAAACTGATCGAGAAGGAAAGATGCACGTTTTTTGCGGGGAGCCCGACCATGTATATCAGGATGCTCAGAGATGAAGATTTTTCCGCCTACGATTTATCCTCTCTGCGCGCGGGGCTCATCGCCGCGGCGCCTGCGCCGGTCTCCCTCATCAATGAAATCAAAGACAGGATGGGCATCGGGATACTGGTCAATGGGTTCGGCATGACGGAAAACAGTGTTGGAACCTCAATGACCAGACCGGAAGATCCACCCGAAATCCTCTCCGAAACCGTGGGGAAGCCCTTGTGGCCGGACTACGAAATCCAGGTGGTGGATGTGGCGACGGGAGAAACCCTTCCAGAGGGGAAAGAAGGGGAGCTTTGTACCCGTGGACCGTTGATCATGAAGGGGTATTACAAAATGGCGGAGGAGACCGCCAAGCTCATCGACAATGAGGGATGGTTTCACACCGGAGACCTGGCGGTTATCGATGGTTCGGGAAATATTCGAATCACCGGAAGGCTGAAAGATATTTATATGCCCGGAGGACTCAATGTCTCGCCGGAGGAAGTCGAAGAGGTTCTTTTCACGTACCCAAAAATAAAACAGCTTTCCGTGCTGGGCGTACCCGACGAGGATCTGGGTGAAGTGGGCGCTGCATTTGTGGAACTGAAGGTTGGTGAAACAGCCTCGGATCGCGAGATCATCGAGTACTGCCAAGGTCGGTTGGCAAAGTTCAAAATTCCCAGATACATACTTTTTACAAACGAGTTCCCCATGACGACGTCCGGAAAAATTCAACGCTTTGCGCTCCGGGAACGTGCCATACGGGACCTCAAGCTGGTAACTTAACATATTTTCCCCCCAAGGTATGGAGGCAGAACTATGAAAGAAATCATGCTGGGCAATCATGCCATTGCCCGAGGCGCTTATGAAGCCGGCGTGAACGTTGCCGTCGGCTACCCGGGAACACCAAGCACGGAAATCCTGCAGTTTGTCAGGCAATACGATGACGTTTATTGCGAATGGTCTGTGAATGAGAAAGTCGCCATGGACGTGGCCATCGGGAGTTCACTGGGGGGGGCGAGAACAATCGTGGTGATGAAGCATGCCGGTCTGAACGTTGCCACGGATCCCTTCTATCCCATCTCCTTTATGGGAGTCAACGGCGGCCTCGTCCTCATCTGCTCCGATGATGTGGGAGCGACCAGTTCACCCACGGAACAGGATACCCGGATTTACGCTAAGCTTTTTCATATTCCCATGCTGGAACCCAGCGACAGTCAGGAAGCCAAGGATTTTGTAAACCAATCCTTTGAAATCAGTGAAAAATTTGACGCTCCGGTATTTCTCCGAACAACCAATGGCGTCTCCCATTCCAATGGAATCGTCGAATTCTCACAACGGATCGAAGAACGAAAAGAACCTTTCGATAAAAGCTCTCCCAAATTTCGACCCCAGGGCGGCGTTCACCCGACGGTGATGCACCAAAACGCCCATGACCGACTGGACCGGCTCGAAGCATTTGCCAATGAGACAAGCCTCAATCGCATTGAGTGGGGTGATAAAAGCGTGGGAATCATCACCAGCGGCACCCCCTATCAGTACCTCAAAGAAATGCTTCCGGAGGCATCTTTCTTGAAATTGGGGATGACCTATCCCTTGCCCGAAGCCCTCATTCGAAACTTCGCCGAAGAGGTGGACGATCTTTATGTATTTGAAGAGCTTGAACCCTTTCTTGAGGAGCAGATCAAAGCTTTCGGCATACCCGTTAAAGGACAAGAATTCAGGCCCGCTGTCGGTCCGCTTTCCCTGGAAACCCTCAGCGAAACCTTGAAAGATCTTCTGGCAAAATACGGAAAGAGAGTTCCCGAACGCCCAGATCCGCTTCCCGGCCTGATCATGCGATTTCCAACCCTGTGTGCAGGGTGTCCCCATCTGGCCATTTACTACTCCATTCGGCATGCGCAGAAAAAGCTGAAGGAGAAGGAAATCGTTATCATCGGCGATATCGGTTGTTATTCTCTGGGCATCGCCGCCCCCCACAATATGCTCTCCTGCGCCTTTGCCATGGGATCAGGCATTAGCGCCGCCCACGGGTTCACCCATGCTCTTGAGGACCCATCCGGCAAGGCCGTTTTAGCGTACATCGGAGACGGCACCTTCCTCCATGCGGGCATGCCGGCCCTTTTAAATTCAGTGTACAACAAAAGCAACATGACCCTGGTGCTCGCCGACAATCGAACCACTGCCATGACGGGAGGCCAGGAGCACGCGGGAACCGGTGTGACGCTGCATGGAGACAGTCATCCCCCGGTGAAAATTCCCGAAATCGTAAGAACCCTCGGCCCTGATGATATTTACGAAGTGGACTCCTATGATCTCAAGGGAACATCCCAGGCCGTGAGAGGCGCCATCGATTATGAAGGGGTATCCGTCATCATTGCCACCGGCCCCTGCCGAATGTTTCCTCGAAAAATAAAGATGCCTGTTTATAAGGTTGACGCCAGTCTTTGCACGGGGTGCGAAATGTGCCTCGGCATCTATTGCCCCGGGATCATTTTATCCGGCGAGAAAACAAAGAAAGGAAAACCCAAAACAGACATTGATCCTTTCGTGTGCGTGGGCTGCTCTTTCTGCGCCCAGATATGTCCCACAAACGCCATTATATCCGAAGAAGGAGGACAAAATGACCGATAGTACAAAAAATATCCTGGTCGTGGGTGTCGGCGGTCAAGGCGTTATATTGGCAAGCAATGCACTTTCCGAAGTGGCCATGACCCGGGGCTTTGACGTGAAAAAGAACGAAGCACACGGGCAATCCCAACGGGGTGGAACGGTTCCCAGCCATATTCGTTACGGAAAGAAAGTCTATGTTCCCATCATTACCCGCGGCGAAGCCGACATGGTTCTGGCGTTTGAAGAGTTGGAAGGTCTTCGTTTCGCCCATTTTCTGAAACCCGAAGGGAAAATGATTCTCAACCGGCAGCGAATATATCCGCCACGGGTGAGTTCGGGGATGGACACCTACCCGGAAAACATACCGGAGATCCTTCGACAGCACGAAATTGACGCCATTGAGGTGGATGCCCTGGAAATTGCCAACAAGCTTGGCAATCCTTTGGTCGTGAGCACGGTTCTGTTGGGTGCGTTAAGCAATCTTCTGGAATTCACAACGGAGGAATGGAAAAACGTCATCAATAAACTCGTTCCCCAAAAGCACCGGGACGTCAATATGGAAGCCTTTGAGGCCGGAAAGGCCGTTTGAGGTGCAATAGAGAAATGGAAATATACAATTTCAAAGAGATCGGTGTCGTCGGCGGCGGACTGATGGGGGCGGGCATTGCCTTTACCCTCCTAAATGGAGGGCTCAATGTTTTTCTAAAGGAAATTGATAAGGACCTGGCGGACCGGTCAGCGGAAAAAGTGCACCGTATGTTTGATAAAATGCGTATGAAAGGGCACTTATCCGGGAATGAAATGACGCATCGTTTGGCCCGGTTTCAAGTGGGGACCCATTACGATTCATTGTCCAATGCCGATTTGCTGATTGAAGCGGTCCCGGAAAACCTTGAAGTGAAACAAGCGGTTTTTGAAACGTTGGATCAAGTCTGTCCCCCTCATGCAATCCTTGCCTCCAACACATCTTCCCTTTCCATTTCCCAATTGGGCGGGTTCACCGGGCGCGCTTCCAGCGTCATAGGGATGCACTGGTTCAATCCTCCTCACATCATGAAGCTCATAGAGATTGTTCCCGGGCTGGAAACAGCTCCGGAGACGATCGATTCCCTCTTAAAATTCTGTGCTCATCTGGGAAAGATACCCGTAAAGGTAAAGGAGTGTGCGGGTTTTTTGGTGAATCGTATGCTTGGAAGCTATGTCAATGAAGCCCTACATCTTGTCCAACAAGGCCATGCGCCCGAGATGATCGATGCTTCGGCCATGGACCTGGGAATGCCCATGGGACCTGTTGCGCTTGGGGACATGGTGGGATGGGATACGATCCACCATGCCAACATGACCCTTTACCAAGAATACGGCGGCAGATTTCGTTTGCCGAAACTTCTTGGGGAACTCTTTAAAACAAAGCGGTGGGGCGCCAAAACCGGCAAAGGGATTTACGCTTATGAGGCGGGCAGACCCCTCAAAACAATTGAAGAAAAGGTTGAACCGACTGAGGAGGTCTCATTCAGGCTTTTGGCAGCTCTAATCAATGAAGGGATTCGATGCTTTGATGAGAGCGTGTCCACAAAGGAAGACATAGACCAGGCGATGGTTCTGGGCGCGGGATTGCCAACCGGGCCGCTACGCTGGGCGGACGACCTGGGCCTCGACCATCTCCTGAATCGAACGGTCGGATATCATGAGCAATTTGGGGAACGCTTTCTGCCGGCGCCCCTGTTAAAAAGAAAGGTAGCGGCAAGCCACTTGGGGAAGAAAAGTTCCGTAGGGTTTTACAGATATTAACCCCTTCTCTTTCCACATCAAAAAAAAGGGCTTTGAACTGAAGGTTTGAGGAAGTGGGCTTATGGCAGCACTAGACAATGCAACCAACTTCCAATTGGATGAGGCGCATATCCGGTTGAGAAATACCGTCAGAGACCTAGCCAAGAAAGAAATTTCACCCTTGGCAAAACGCATGGATATGAATCAGGAGTTCCCTTCCGGATTGTTTCAGCGGTTGGCTCAACTTGGGTATGCCGGCACGGGCATCCCGCCTGAATATCAGGGTTCCTTTTCCGACTATCTTGCGGTGGTCTTGATCGGTGAGGAACTGGCACGGGTTTCAGCCTCGGTTCCGGTGGCATTGTTTCCCCATGCAATGCTTTGCGCCCACAATGTCTACCTGTCCGGAACCCAATCCCAGAAAGAGCGTTATCTTCCCATCCTTGCATCGGGGAAAAAGTGGGGCGCCATGGCCCTTGCCGAGGTATCCGCCGGCTCCGACATCCTTTCCATTCGGACAAAGGCGAGTAAATCCAAAGGGGGGTATGTCCTCAAGGGGGCCAAAACCTTCGTCACCAATGCACCCTTTGCCGAGATCTATCTTGTTTTCGCCAGAACATCGGCGGGAAGAGGACCTGAGGGCATCTCCGCATTTATCCTGGAAAAGGGATATCCGGGATTCAAGACGGGCAAGGTCTTTGACAAAATGGGGATGCGCGGATCGCCGACCGGGAGAATTTATTTAAAAAACTGCGAGGCATCCGAGGCAAACCTTCTCGGAGGAACGGAAGGCAAAGGATATGAGCAGTTGCTGGCCGGCATGGACGCGGAGAGGGTGAGCTGGGCTTCCATTGCCCTGGGCATCGCTCAAGCGTCATTCGAAAATACGATGAACTACGCAAGGCGAAGAAAACAGTTCGGAAAACCGATTGCATCATTTCAGATGATTCAAGGGGCAATGGCCGACATGGCCGTCACCCTGCAGGCGGCAAGACTGCTGACCTACAACGCGGCCAACCTTCTGGATCATGGCAAGCAGGCGCGTATTGAAGCCTCTTCAGCCAAACTCTTCTCGGCCGAGGCCGCCGTCAAAATCTCCGGCGATGCCGTTCAAATATACGGCGGCGCCGGGTATACGAAGGACTACGCCGTTGAGCGGTATTTCAGGGATGCCAAGGTTTTGACGGTTGCAGCGGGATCTTCGGAAATACAGCGGCTCATTATCGCCCATGAGTTAAAGGAGCATCAGGAAAAGGCGTTTGGAGGGCATCAATGAAAAACAAAGAAGTCGTAATTATCGCGGGGGCCAGAACCCCGATGGCAGACTTTGTCGGAGCGCCCGGGGGCGGCAAACTCAAAGATATCTCCGCCATCGAACTGGGCGCCGTCGCGACAAAAGCGGTCCTGGAAAAATCCCATGTATCTCCCGAAAGTATTGATGAAGTTATTTTCGGATACGGCATGCAGTCCAGCGCCGACGGTGGTTACGGCGCAAGGCATGTTTCTCTTTTTGCCGGCCTTCCACATACGGTTCCCGCCCTGACCGTGGGTAGAACCTGCGGGTCCGGATTTCAGTCCATCATTACCGGCGCCAAAGACATTCTGCTTGGGGAATCCGATTGCGTTATTGCCGGCGGCATGGAAAACATGAGCCAAGTCCCCTATGTGCTGCGAGGCGCCCGTGAGGGGTTTCGAATGGGAGACCAAACAATTGAAGATTATCTGATGACATCCCTCTTCGATTCTTACTGCAACATGAACATGGCCCAAACGGCCGACAAATTGGCCGGGATGTATGGCGTCACCCGGGAGGAATCGGATCAGTTTGCATACGAAAGCCAGATGAAGGCCGCTGCCGCCATGAAGGATGGCCGGTTTAAAGATGAAATTGTCCCTGTGGCGGTAAAAACAAGAAAAGGGTCGAGCATTGTGGACTATGACGATCATATCCGGCCGGATACCACCCCCGAAATCCTGGCAAAGATACCACCCGCATTTGGAAAAGAGAGCATTGTGACCGGCGGAAACGCCAGTGCCATTGTGGACGGCGCAGCCGCCGTAATGATCTGTTCGAAAGATAAAGCCCTTGAATACGGTTGTGAGCCGATGGCAAGGCTGGTCTCTTGGGGCATTGTGGGGGTTGATCCGACCATCATGGGGATCGGGGCTGCCACAGCCGCCCGAAGGACCCTCGAAAAGGGAGGTTTGCGCCTGGACGACATGGACCTCTTTGAGATCAATGAGGCCTTTTCGTGCCAGTGCCTTGCCGTGCAAAGAGAGCTGGATCTGGATTTGACGAAAGTAAATGTCAATGGCGGTGCCATCGCATTGGGGCACCCCTTGGGGATGAGTGGGACAAGATTGACATACACGCTTGCACTTGAGCTCCGGAGGAGAAAGAAGAGATACGGACTTTCCGCCGCCTGCACGGGCGGAGGACAGGGCGTAGCGGTAATTCTGGAGGCTCTAGGGTGATAAGGGAAGGTTTTGGAGGGCGCTACGCCGAAACCTGTTTAAGTCAACTTTATTAACTTTAAGGAGGGTTTGAAATGAAGAAAGCGACGGCATTAATTCTGGCGATTCTGGTTTTGACCATGGCATGGACATCCTTAACTTTCGGCGCAGACAAAACATTCAAAATCCGCTTCGGGCATGTGGCGCCTCCGCCGCACCCTCAAAACAAAGCGGCCCTGTTCTTCAAGGACTACGTGGAGAGAAAATCCGGCGGTCGAATTTCAGTTTCCGTTCATCCGCTGGGCCAGTTGGGAGGAGAGGTTGCGCAGACCGAAGCCGTGACCCTTGGAACACAGGAAATGGCCTCCATCACCTCCGAGGTCCTCACCAATTTCGTTCCTCAAATGGGGCTTTTTTCACTGCCGTTTTTCTACGAAAACTTCGAAGAGCTCGACCGGGTGTGGTCGGGTGATATCGGCAACGAAATCATGGGGAAGTTCGGGAAAACCGGCATGTATTGCCTGGCTTGGTCCAGCAACGGTTTCAGGGACTGGGCCAACTCCAAACGTCTCATTCATTCTCCAAAAGATATGAAGGGAATGAAACTGAGATGTACGGAAGCGCCCATCTACATCGATTCCTACAAGGCATTGGGCCTGGATCCCATCACCATGCCTTGGCCGGAAGTTTTTTCCGCAACACAGCAAAAAGTGATCGATGGACTTGATCTGCCGGTAATAGCCCTTGAAATGATCAAATTTTATGAAACCACAAAATATCTCACAATTTCCAACGGTTGGCCCAATTCCGGCATCATGACCCTCATCAATAAAGCCTTTTTTGATCGGCTGCCCGACGATCTGAAACAGGTCGTTAAAGAGGGCGCGTACGAGAGCGCAAGAGTCAATCTTGCCCATATCATGGTAGGAACACTTTCCGCGGTTGAAAAATGGAAACAAAACGGCGGCGAAGTTTATACCATCACACAGGAAGAACTCGTTCCGTTCAGGGAAAAGATGACCCCCGTCTATACAAAATGGAAGAAGATTATCGGTGCCGATCTTTATGATCGAGCGGCTAAAATCGTGAAGGAGAGCAGAAAAACAGCGGAATAATCTCCCTGCGCCAACAAGCCATTATACATTTAGGAGGAGCCGGAATAACAACGGCGACTTTGGAGAGAGACTTTGAAAAAAGTGATCCACATCCTTAACAGAGTAGAAGAGTTGGTCGTTTGCTTTGCCCTCCTTGAAATGTCTATTCTGACCTTTGTTCAGGTGATTATGCGATATGTTTTTGGAACGTCCATCACCTGGGCAGAGGAACTGTTGCGGTATCAACTCTGTTTTGTTGCCTTCATCGGCGCGGATATCGGATTCCGCTACGGCGCTCACCTGAAGGCTGAGATCCTGAACCTGTTAATCCCCGATAGGATGAAGCCCCTTTTAAACGCCTTTGTGTTCTTGATGGTTTTCGTTTTTTGTTTCATCTTTGGATACTACGGACTGTCAATGGTCTTAAAGGTCGCCGCCACGGGACAAATCACGGCAGCCACAAGAATACCAAAATTCTATATTTATCTTCCCATTCCCCTGGGTGGATTGTTCATGTGCGTTCGGTCGGCGGCTTATTTCATTGGTGAACTGCGACAATTTATATCATACCCAACATCACCATCCGAGGCGCCTCAAACGTAATGTGAACTGGAAAAAGGGTAAGTAGAGACCCATGTCCGCACTGATTGTTATCGTCATGTTCTTGTTGCTTTTTTGCGGGGTTCCCATCGCGGTGGTAGTGGGCCTGACCGCCATTTTGTTGATCAAGTTCGTGGCGCAGATTCCCCTCCTTGCCCTTCCCCAGGTGATGTTTTCGGGCATTGATACGACCCTCTTGCTCGCGGTCCTTTTCTTTATCTTTGCGGGAAACATTATGAGCGAGGGTGTGCTTGCCAAACGGCTGGTCAATGTGGGCAAAACCCTCCTGGGGTGGCAGCGAGGAGGTCTGGCGGTGGCAGGCGTCCTGGCTTGCATGTTTTTTGCGGCCATTTCCGGATCCTCTACGGCAACGGTTATTGCCGTAGGGGGCATCATGATTCCCGCACTTACAAAAAGCGGATACCATCAAAATTTTTCAACAGGGCTTATCACTTCAGCCGGTTCTCTGGGCATCCTCATTCCGCCCTCGGTACCCATGATCATATGGGCGCTGGTAATGAACGTTTCCATCACCAAACAGTTCATTGCGGGTGTGGGACCGGGTATTCTCATTGGCGCCATTTTCATCGGGTACAGCTACTATTTGGCAAGGGTCAACGGATGGAAAGGCTCCAGCAAATTCAGCAGTAAGGAAGTCTTCCAGGCCTTAAAGCAAGGCATATGGGGATTGAGCCTGCCCGTCATAGTGCTCGGAGGCATCTATGCAGGCGTCTTTACACCCACGGAGGCCTCCGCCGTCGCCGTGGTTTATGCATTGGTCATTGAACTCTTTATTCATCGATCCCTGACATTCCAAGACCTTCCCAAAGTAATCCTCAATTCCGTCCTGGTGGGTTCCGCGCTGATCTTTATCATTTCAACGGCTTCCACCCTCTCCTGGTATTTGAGTTTCATGCAGGTTCCCGTCCATGCCGCTGAGTTTATGGCGGAGGTCATTCAGCAACGGTGGATTTTCCTCATCATCTGCAACATTTTTTTGCTTTTTCTCGGCTGTTTCGTTGATCTCGTCTCAGCCATGCTGATCTTGGGCCCCATCCTTTTGCCGATGCTGGTCAAGTTCAACATTGATCCGCTTCACTTCGGCATCATCATGATTGTGAACTGTGAAATCGGATTTTTGACACCGCCCCTAGGGCTCAATCTTTTTGTGGCATCGGCCATTACAAAAACGAATCTCGTGTCCGTTGCCAGGAGCACCGTTCCGTTCCTTTTATTGATGATTTTCGCATTGTTGCTCATCACGTATTATCCGCCAATCTCTATGAAACTAACAGAAATTATCGCTCATTGAAAGGAGAAGGGGAAGTTATGAACCTAGGAAGAATTATTAAGAGAAACGCCGCCCTATTCCCGGACAAAATTGCCTATATGTCCGAAACCCGACAGATTTCCTTCCGCTCATTCAATGAGAGGGTCAACCGCCTCTACAATGCCTTAAGGGCCAGGGGACTCAACCAAGGGGACCGGGTTGCCGTCCTTTCTTACACCCGGCCGGAATACATGGAAGTTTTCGGCGTTGCCGAAAAGGGCGGCCTCATTACGGTCCCCATTAACTGGCGCTTAAAAGGCGATGAGCTGGCTTATCAATTTAATGATTCCGGGGCAAAGGCGCTTATCGTACAATCGCCTTTCCTGGAAACCGTCAATGAAATTCGCGACCGGATACCCGTTGAGCACTATTTCTGCATTGACGGGGATGCTGAAAACATGGCGGGTTACGAGGAAGTTCTAGACGAAAGCTCACCCGCGGAACCCGATGTGAACATAAAACCCGACGACACGGTCTATATTATCTACACCAGCGGAACAACGGGACAACCCAACGGCGCCATGATCACCCACCGGGGCCAGTGGGAATGTTCTCGCAGCATGGCCATCGAAGTTCCTGTCCGGCGGATTGAAAAGCATCTTGAAGGGATGATGCTTTTTCACATTGGACCGCGTTCATTCTTGTTCCCGGTGTTCCACCGGGGCTGCACCAACTATCTGGTTGAGCGTTTTGATCCCCGGCGATTCTTGGAAATCATTCAGGAAGAGAAAATCACCACCACGGAACTCGTTCCCACTCAAATCGCCATGATTCTGGATCTGCCGGACCATGAAAAGTTCGATACCTCAAGCCTTCATACGATTTTCTATGCGGCAATGGCAATGCCCGTGGCGCTCCTGAAAAGGAGCATCGAACGATTCGGCAAGATCTTTGTTCAGGGGTTTGGACAAACCGAAACGGGACCTCTGATTTGTTGTTTCTGCCGTGAATACCACAATCCGTACGGAGACCCGAAGGAAATCAACCGTCTGGCATCCTGCGGCCAGCCCGCCATCGATGTGGACGTAAGGATTATTGACGAGCAGGGAACAGATCTTGGCGCCCATGAAATCGGCGAGATCCTGGCGAAGCATGCTTGGACCATGAAGGGATACTGGAATAAACCGGAACTCACCCGGCAAACGATCGAGGACGGCTGGGTGCATACCGGGGATATGGGATATATGGATGAAGACGGTTTCCTGTTCATCGTTGATCGGAAAAAAGATATGATCATCAGCGGCGGCGAGAACATCTACCCCCGTGAAATCGAGGAAATCCTATATACCCATCCCGCTGTTCGTGAGGCGGCGGTTATCGGTATCCCCAACCAAAAGTGGGGGGAGTCCGTAAAGGCTTTCATCGCGCTGAGAAAAGGGGAGGATGTCAGTGAAGAAGACATTATCGATTTCTGCAAGGATAAACTGGCCGGCTACAAAAAGCCCAAAGTCGTTGAATTCATGGATGAGCTTCCCAAGACGGGTTCGGGAAAAATTTACAAAAAGCTGCTGAGAGATAAACACTGGAAAGGCGTCGGCAGAAAAATAGTAGCAGATTAGGTTGATGACGGGGCATTTAATGACAGGCACGACATTCTTGGACCATAAAAAAATTCTCATTGCGGACGACGAGACTGATGTACTTGAAGTTCTGACTGAACTCCTCTCAACATGCGAAATCACAAAGGCCGAAAGTTTTGAAAAGGGCAAATTCCTTCTTGAAAATCAGACTTTTGACATAGCCATCCTGGACATAATGGGGGTTGACGGCTACAAGCTGCTGGATATCGCCAAGGAACATGATGTGATTCCGGTAATGCTCACGGCCCATGCCTTGAGTCCGGACCATATCATTCGCTCTTATAAAATGGGCGCCGCTTCTTATCTGCCCAAAGATGAGATGGCCAATATCGCGGTTTTCCTGGAAGATATTTTAGAAGCAAAGGAGAAAGGAAAAAGCACATGGTGGCGTTGGGTTGACAGGCTGGCCTCCGTATGGGAAAGAAAATTCGGACCCGACTGGCAGGCAAAAGAAAAAGAATTCTGGAAAAATTTCCCGACGCTCTAGGCAATTCAACAAGGATTGCGTTATGGCGCCTTTTTAAAAAAAATGGCTCTTTTCAGAATCAAAAAGAGCCATTCATAACTAACTCATATTTGATGAAATATTACCCCGGCTTAGATCCAATACCCGTGAATGAATGATATTCATGCTGCTTTCTTGTATAGGATTTCCACATCCCGCATGAAATTCGTGCATTCTGATTTGTCGTTACTGCGCTTTCGTTTGAAATTAGACATTTTTACTTTCACAACTCTTGGATTACGCCTCGGTCTCCGAGGCCTATCAATTTTTGATTCTGCGATCATTTCTATGACCGCAAATGGCAGTTGGCATAACACAACCCTTCTTAATTATAGATTTAAAAATCCATCAGTTATCAATCTGTAAAGTATATGATTTTACAAAAGTGGAGGTATCCTACTATTTTCTTGCATTATTCCGGAAAAAT
>JAERTK010000255.1 GCA_016844935.1 Desulfobacteraceae bacterium
CCATTGGCATAAGCGCCGACAGCCATAAAGGCGGCATGACCCAGACTGGGAAGCCCCGTGAACCCCACCGGGATCATCAACCCCAGTCCGGCAATGGCATAGATAAAGATGAAGGCCATTTCACCGATATAAAACTCGTCCAGAACCCCGGGCGCAATGAATACGGCAAGCAGAAGAAGGCCGTACCAGAAAATATACCCGTTATGTTTCAGGAGCTTGATATCTTGAAGATAGGAGGTTTTGAAGAGTATTCGCATATTGTGTTAGACTTTTTTTTGTTGAATCTGCGCGAAAAGGCCCTGGGGGCGTAAGGTTAATACCAAAAACATGATCAAATAAGCCGTGATTTCCTGGAACCCGGTTGGGAGGTATGTTCCGGCCAACTGCTCCGAAGTACCGATTATGAGACCCCCGACCAATGCGCCGGGAAGGCTGCCGAAGCCGCCGATGACCGCGGCGGCAAACGCTTTGATGCCGATAAAACCCATTTGCGGGCTCACCAGGGAAATGGGCGCCATCAATGTTCCCGCCACAGCGGCCACCAGGGCGCTGATGGCCCAGATCAGAGAAAAAATTCTCTTTACGGGCACCCCCATATAATAAGCGGCCAACTGATTTTGAGATGACGCCTGCATGGCGACTCCCAGGCTGGAAAATTTAAAGAAGAGAAACAGGATGATGGAAAGGATGAGCGTTCCAGCAATGACCACGAGATATTCCTGACTGATGACCAGACCGGCAATATCCGCCATTTTCCCCGAATAGGGTGTTTCCAGGGAAAGGATGTCTGATCCCCAGATCCCACCGGCCGCCGCGCGCAGAATAAAACCGATGCTGATGGTCAAGATGATAATGGAGAACGGGGATTCGCCGATCATCGAGCGAATGACCAACATGTCCAGCAGATAGCCGAAAACGGCCATGGAAATAATCGCCAGCAGGAAACCGAGCCAAAAGGGTAAGGCAAAAATCCCCACATAGGTCACGGCAAAAAAAGCGCCCAGCATTAACAGATCACCCTGAGCGAAGTTTACAATCTCCGTTGCCTTGTAGATCAGAACGAAACCCAGAGCGATAAGGCCGTAGAGACACCCCTGTCCCAATCCCGTAATGAGTACTTGCAGAAATTCCAACTGTTTCCTTTCGCACGGCTGTCGGTTGCCGGTTCGCGGTTTACAGTTTTTTGCAGGCGTTCAAGGGTTCAGGGTCCGGGATTGAGCCATCCCATGGCCTTGTAAATCAGTTTTCGATCTATCCTGTACCTCGGTATATAGACGCCGTATGAAACAATCCCTGACATATTATCCTCCCTGAAATTGCACCTGTTGAACCATTTCCTTCTCTTTGAGGATCTGTGTAATCTCCCGGCGGGTGGCCTGGTCAATAATCGGTTCCACCTCCGAAACCCACAGGCCTTCTTCATCCTGTCGCGTTTTATACTGCCTCACATAGCCTGGAACATGGGCGTACCGGCATCCCCCGACGCCGCAGCACGACGAGTCCACGACAGCATTTCCCACCACATAGAAGACCTCTTTTCCATTTATTTCAAACTTCCCCTCCATTACCAGTTCATACCCTCCGGAAATGGAACGGATTTCCCTGTTCAGTTCATGGGTGTACTCTGCAATCACTTTCCCCGCCTTAAAACAGTCCTCCGCCCAAAGGCTAAAACCCCAGGCCCTTGGCGATGATGGTTTTCATGATTTCAGTGGTGCCCGCATATATGCTGGAGGCGCGAATATCCCGATACCATCGTCATTCAACATTTTTCCGTATCCCCCGCCTTATGATATCGATGGCAAGATCGAGGGTACTTTTCAGGTAATCCTTATGGGGATTTGCCATCCGTTTGCTCTCTTCCCACAGTACCGTACCTGTAAAGATCATCCAGACAATGTCGGCGAGAGCCGTGGAATGGTAGTCCTTGTACCGCCCTTCCGCCTTTCCCTGATCAAATATGGCAGCAAGGCTTCTGAGGCTTTTACCTGCCAGTTCATTTAACTGGGAAAGCCGGTCCGGAGGCAGGTTCCTGAGGCCGTCACTGGCCTGGAGATGGAACAGGTTTATGAGAATCAGCGGATCGAAATTATAGACATCGTAAAGGAGGTCTTTTAAGGATTCAACTTTTTCATCTGCATCCAGGTCTTCCCGCACATGAAGTCTTTCCAGTTCTTGAGAGAGGTATTCCAGAAGTTGAAGATTGAGGGAAACATAGAGATCGTCTTTATTTTTGAAATAGAGATATAATGCGGCCGGGCTTAATTCCGCCTCTTGCGCAATATCCTCCATGGTGGCAGAGCTGAATCCTTTTGCATGAAAAAGCCGTTTCGCGGCGTCCAAGATCTGCCGGCGGCGCATCTTCTGCTGAAGAACCCGCTCACGCTCCCGTCGCTCCGCTATACCCACCGCTTCACCTTGCAATAAATATCATTTATGTATATGATAGTCATTCATATAACTGTGCATTCTTCATCATGTCAAGCAATAATAGGGGGCTTTGTCATCAAGAAACAACTTCTTATTTTTTCTATGGTTGTGTTGCTTTTCAGCGGCTGCACAAGAACGTATTCGCAGAACACCATCACCCAGGCATCCACCATCGATGCCCTGCTGGCGGGAGTATACGACGGCCAGATGTCCTGCGCGCAACTCATGGAATACGGCAACCTGGGGATCGGCACCTTTGATCATCTGGACGGCGAAATGATCCTGCTGGATGGCGCCCTCTACCAGGTAAAATCCGACGGAAAAGTCTACAAACCTGAGATGTCGCTCACCACGCCATTTGCAGCTGCCTGCTGGTTTTCAGCAGATGAAACCTTTGGCCTTGGAAGTCCGGCAACCTATGACGGCATAAAAAAAATACTCGACAAACAGGTCCCCAACCAGAATCTGTTCTGTGCCATCAAAATTCACGGGCACTTTAAAAGCGTCCATACCCGGAGCGTGCCGAGCCAGAAAAAGCCCTATCCACCCCTTGCCAGGGTCACAGCCCATCAACCGGAATTCATGGCAGCAAACATCAACGGAACCATCGTGGGATTCCGGTGTCCCCCCTTCGTGAAAGGGATCAACGTGCCGGGATATCACCTGCACTTTCTGAGCGATTCCAAAAAATTCGGCGGTCACCTGCTGGGGTTTGAAATGGAGAAAGGCCAGTGTGCGGTTGACATATGCAGCCAATTTGTGTTGATTCTGCCTGAGGGCCGGGAGGCGTTGAAATCCGTGGATCTTTCAAAGGATAGAAGCAAAGAACTGAAGCGGGTTGAGCAATAGTTATTTTGTGGGATACGCGGAGGCCCCTACGATCCTCTTCAACATAAATTCACAGCATTCATTAATGGCTGTTTTATCTTCGCAGCATTGCCCTTTGTTTTCACGGTATATCTTCGGAAATTTTTTATTAAGAATATACAACCAGATTGAACACCATGTATGTTACAGGTCATTTGAATTTCATCTAGCATTTTCCTGCGTGTCTTCCCATATAGAACTGAAACGTTTCCATGCTTGATCGTTAAAGCGATTTCGGCTCCAATAAATTCCCCGTATATCTTATCGAGAATGTCCATTTACTGCATTCCTTTTGCGATTTCTCATGATGATTGAATATCTTCTCAACAACCCCTCTGAACCAGGCTCTCGGGTGGATGGTAACCCTTTTGCCGTTTTCAGCGCAAGGGTTTTTACAAAGGTAAAAGGAAGTAAAAGGAATAAAAGGGGCAGAATATTCAATTTTTATCGTCTGGTTGAAGATTACCGAAGACAACTGAGATCGAAACTGAGCATCAAATACAAACGAATCAATCTGAGGAGCTACCTGTTATTACTTCAATTGGGCTTCGGCAATAAATAGGGGCTTTACACCCCCATTAATCCCACAGAAAACCAGGTTTTATGGGGATAAAACATCTGATATAATATTTTTGGATATTTTGGGGTGCGTAATAAATTTTAATTGCGGGTGAATATCAGGAGAACCGCTTTTTCACACAGTCGGCTCGAAGACTTACTTATCCGGGCGCCTCCTTGGTGAGTTATAAGCAATATGCCTTTTGTCCTGAGGGCAGCAAGCCGGCCATCCCATTATATCTTTTTATCCAAAAGCGTGTCGTTTGTGATGCTTTATTTCCGGCCATTAACTGTGGCCGAGCTCAGACTCCCCAACATGAAAATTGCCGTAAAATTTTCAGTGACACTTATCAAATAGATGCAATTCTATCTCGAACTGGAGTAATCTGACAATGTCAACAATAATGATCGTTGAAGATGAGATTTCCATTGCGCTTGAATTGGAAGAAATGCTGGATTCCAACGGTTACGAAGTGATAAACGTTGCCACCACAGGTCTGGAAGCAGTTTCAATTGCCCGCACACATTATCCTGATCTGATTTTGATGGATATCAAGCTTCCGGGAGAAATGGATGGTATTGTGGCAGCAAGGTTAATAAGGCAGGAGTTGGGTATTCCATCTGTATTTCTAACCGGTTATGGAAGGTCTGAGTTCGTTGAACGAGCAAAAGCCGCCGATTCACTGGGTTACATTTTGAAGCCCCTGAATGAGGCTCAAATTCTGGCGACCCTTGAAATTGCCATTGATAAATCGGATAAAGAAAAGTCGGTTCGGGAAGCACGAGAACAGGATACGCTTGCGATAACAAAAAGCGCTGAAGAGCTCGAAAATGCAGAAAAGCGACTTTATGAAAAATCAGAATCGTTAAAGAAATTGGTCGAGTCTATTAGAATTCTGTCTTCACTATGATTATGCAAGGGTGGTTGCCTTCGTCCCTGCTCCCAATCCTGTATGGTCCGTACGCTCACACCCAGCAGGCTTGCAAAAGCAGATTGTGACAATTCCAATTTTTCCCGTAGCAAACGGAAAGTTTTTCTGCTTTTGAATATTCATGCTTCAGAAGTTGTGCCCTCTGTTGATAATCGAAAAAATGTTGTGTCTGAATGATTTGTTTGACACAACATTTTCCTTTGTGCTATTGGTTGAAAAAGCCATCCTAGGGTGGGAAGGGAATTGAAAGATAGAAAGGAGCTGCCCGATGCCATACGTAAGGAAAAGAGGCAAACAACTTGTCATTGTTCATGGAAAACGGGATTCGGAAACCAAAAAAGTGGCGCAACGGATTCTCTTCACCATTTATTCAAAAGCGGAAGCCCAACAGATTCTCGGACGAAGCAATGAAAATCTTGCCTTCCAGTTTCAGCAATTGCTTGGAAACCAGTATCCCGAAGTTCGCTTCAATTGGCCAAAACTCAATGACGCAATCCAATCCAATATCCATGTGTTGCCGGACCTTTACCAGTACAAAGAAACGCGCCTTCTCTCCCGCTTTCGCGGGGATCTTTGTGCCTTTGCCCGGCAGCTGATGCTGACCGATCCCCAAGATTTCATGGCGGCAAGCCATTTGATCGAAGAGCATGCTGTAGAGCTTGAGTATTTGGTTCAGTTGATACAGTGGCGGCTGAATCTGCGCAAACAGGAGCCTAATGAGTGGAATATCGACAACCCTTTTTATTGGCGATTCACGCTTCAAGGGCCCAGGGTACCGCCCGATATCGAAGAAGAGGTGGCCGGTTTTTATGAGAAGGGTGATTACAGACGCGCGAAGGTTCTTTTTCGCCTGCTCATCGATTGCTTTGAAGACTATGCGGAAGGATACAACTACCTGGGGCTGATTGCACTGGACCAGGAAAAGCTGGAAGAGGCTATTGGACACTTTCACAAAACCATTGAGACCGGCCGAAAGCATTTCCCAAAAAAGATTTCCCGAAAGCGGTACTGGAGTGATCTTTCCACTCGCCCCTACATGCGGGGCTTAAGAAACCTGACCATTGCCTTAAACCGGTTGGGCCGTTATGAAGATGCCCTCAGGCTGTGCGACCGACTTGAAAAAGAGTGCATGGACGAGATTTCCGCCACAGCTTTCCGGGCTGCGGCCTATCTCAACCTGGGGCACTACCAGCAGGCAGCCGATTCGGCAGTGAAAATAATAAATTTATATCCATCGGAAGGCCTGATTGCCGGATTTGCAGTCTATGAATTGGGACGTACGGAAGATGCTCTGGCACTATTTATTCACGGGGCACTCAATTATCCCAGGGCGGCGCGGGTGATCCTTGGAATTCAAACCGATCCGCCTGAGAGCAGCCACGAAGCACGCGATCACAATGCGGGGATTGATATGTACAGGGATCTCAATGACTACCTACGGAAGGAAGGCCGAAGAACTCGCCGGTTCTTCAAAGGTGTGGTGAAGAATGGAAAAGTCGGAGCCCTCCTCAATGAGATGGACTTGGTCATTCAGAGATGGCGCGAACAGCACCCTACAGGTGAACGAGAGGCCTTTGACCGCATGAACCGGATGCAAAAACAAGAATTTGCCCGGCAAGAGGCACAGGGACTTTTAAGGGAAGTTGATCTGTAAGGAAAATATCAAGACAGCTGAAGCGGGCTCCTCAACAAGCGAGATAGGCGTTTCATCACCCATGGATTACCTGGGGAAGAATGAATAAATCATACTCGTCTTCCACCTTAATGCATTCTTTATGACATGCGTCCAGGACCTCTTCAATGGAGAGATCTCGGGGAACCGCGATTTGGAATGTAAAATCTTCATCTTCAAAATTGGAAACGGGCCTTATATCGATTCCTGAATAGATGTGATGAAGCGCATCCACAAACTTGGCAACCGCTTCGGCCAGACTCTTGTCCATGGTTTTCGCCTCAGGCATTTGCTCACCTCCCCTTTTCTTCAACAATTTGGATAACCTTTTTTACGATTTCCAAAAGTCCGCTCAAGTGATGTTCATCAACAGGTTTTCCTTCATAATCACTCATGATACGATAAGAATAGAGCCTCCTTAATGGCAGCCGTTTCTCTTCCAACAGGCCAGGACCCGCCTCCTCATGATCAGGTTCAAACCAATATCCCGCCACAAAATGCTTTATGATGGCAAGATGTCGCCACACTCTTCCCTCTTTCGGTTCTCCCAGAGCCGCCCACATGGCCTGGTAGGATGCATAATAGCCTCTCGAAGCAGCGCTGTTAATTCGCTTCTTCTTGGCCAGAATCATCGCATCATCAAGATAGGCCTTGGCAATCTCCAAACGAGATTCTATCATTTTTCGTCTCCGTGTCCTCCCGCAGTCGCTATCGTCCGAGATTCAAGCCTAAACAAGATTGCATCCCAGGTCAAGGCTTTTCTTTTGTCATTATAAGCAGTTAAATCAGAAAAGGACGGACTCACCTCTTCACGGAATATAGCGGGGCGGCCTTGGAATAACTGGCCGGCGTCCTTGAGGTCGATGAGCAAGTAAATTTATTTAAATTATTATGAAATGATAAAAAATGGGTAAAAAAAGCTCTTGGAAACGGCTTTCCAAGAGCTTTTTGGTGTCCGGGTTTGGTGTCCGCAACTCCGAACGGTATGGCTTAGCACTCTAAGTGCTTGAAATTACTGGCGGGGACGACGAGACTCGAACTCGCGACCTCCGGCGTGACAGGCGCTTGTTCCATTATTGAAATCACCAGAAAAACTCAGAAAATACAATAAGTTGTCAGGGTTAACCAAAATTTCACGTGTACTCTATGTGTCTTTTTCGCAGGGCGTTGGACCTTTTTGCAGAGAAAAGGACATATGGAGGGACACACAAGAATTGATCAGCGGGATTTTTGATGGTCACCTATATCTCCAATGCAGCCTTTGGATCCTGTGCTACCACAGGAGAGCTGGGATCTCTTCCAACAAATGATTTATCAATTTTAGGCGCCTGAACTTTTCAAGTTGATTTGCCAGAGCAGTGATGGCAAGTTTTTTGGCTTTTGACATGAAAAGGAATTTCATATATTAGTTTATTACAAATCTGACACACTCCACATTTCAACTGGATAGTTTTACAATGTAATGTTTTACAAATCCGTACAGTAACTTGTTAGCATCAGGCGAGGGACAACATTTGACTCGCAGCAAGGGACAAGTTAATAGGCAGTGGCGAACACGCCGAGATCCTTTTGCAAATGTTTGGTCAGAGATCCGATCTGAACTGGAGGACAATCCGAAAACAGAAGTCAGCAAATTGTTCCAGGAATTACAACGCCACTATCCTGGCACGTTTCCGAATGGGCAACTCCGAACACTTCAACGCAGAGTTGCGGATTGGCGAAGGGAAACTGGCATTTGCAGGCGTCTAGAACGGTGGACCCTTCGTCTTATGCAGGGAAAGATTCAAAAAAGCATCCTGCAAACGCAGTTGAAGTCGAAATTGAAAGACGAAGAAGTGATCCTTCTTCTTGACTGCATCAGGTATAGAGGAATTCGGTCCCGCAATAGAGCTGTCGCTGTTTTAGCCAATGCAAACGGGGTTCCTATTTCAGTCATATGCAGAATACTCCAATCAGAGCCAAAGACAGTTCGAAGTTATATCAATAAGTTTCAAGAAGTTGGTGCATCCCGGCTCTTTGATTTCAGCAGAAGCACTGTCAAAAAGGCGGATCGAAAAGAATATATAGATACTTTGTTCTCCATTCTCCACAAGCCCCCGTCTCTTTACGGAATCAACCGTACGAGATGGGAAATGGCAGACCTGAAGCAAGTTATGAGCCAAAAGGGGTTCGACATTTCCCTAGCCAACATTCGGCAGATCATCCAAAATGCTGGATACAAATTTCGCAAAGCACGAAAAGTTCTTACAAGTACTGACCCAAATTATCGTGAGAAGCTCCAGCAGATTACGTCTATCCTATCATGCCTCCAACCTGATGAACGTTTTTTCTCTGTAGACGAGTTTGGCCCATTTTCTGTCAGAACAATAGGAGGTCGTAGCCTAACACCTCCTGGACAAATTCGGTCAATTCCGCAGTATCAAAAAAGCAAGGGGTCACTGATCCTGACTGGAGCATTGGAACTCAGCACTAACCAGATGACTCATTTTTATTCGACGGCAAAAAACACCACTGAAATGATCCGTTTAATTGACCTGCTCTTTAAGAAGTACGGAAGAGATCGCACACTCTATTTCTCATGGGATGCGGCATCGTGGCATATGTCCAAAGATTTACAAAAAAGAGTCAATGAAATTAATTCAGAAGAATTCAAGAAAAAAGTGAGATCACCCATCGTCAAATTGGTCCCTCTTCCAACTTGTGCGCAATTCTTAAATGTCATAGAATCAGTCTTTAGTGGCATGGCTAGAGCCATTATCCATAATAGTGATTATGAATCAGTCAGTGACTGTAAGGAAGCAATCGACAAATATTTTGAGCAGAGGAATGAAAATTTTAGGAAGCACCCCAAACGGGCGGGAAACAAGATATGGGGGAAGGAAAGAGTAAAGCCAATATTCTCCGAGAGCAACAACTGTAAAGATCCTATGTATAGATAGAAAGCCTGAAATCCCATCCCATTTTTAAGGAAACCAAATCTTTCTGGAAAGAAAAAGACACATAAAGGGACACGTAAAATAAAAAGGGGTTAAGTCAAATTGACCTAACCCCTTGTTTTTATTGGCGGGGACGACGAGACTCGAACTCGCGACCTCCGGCGTGACAGGCCGGCGTTCTAACCAGAACTGAACTACGCCCCCGTGTTATCCAAAACGACCGCCATTAAGCAGCCGGTTGAAACCATTTTTTTATGCCACCAGAAGAAAGGTGGTAGGCGGAACGGGATTTGAACCCGTGACCCCCGGCTTGTAAGGCCGATGCTCTCCCACTGAGCTACCCGCCTGAACCAAAAGCTCAGTCAGATACAGCTATCAGTTTTCCATGTTGCTGTCAAGAAAAAACCCTCACTTAATGGGCGGTAACAGCCGTTTCAGCTCCTTTTTCAGGTTTGGTGAGATCGCTGAAGCAAAAGGGCTGAATATCCCCTTCAGGTGCAAACAGTTCCTGCTCATCTTCCAGTATCAGAGCTTCTTTCAAAACCTCATCCACATGCTCAACAGGAACCAATTCCACCTTCCGCAATATCTTTTTGGGGATATCGGCAATGTCCTTCTTGTTGTCCATGGGGATCAGAACCTTGGTCACCCCTCCCCGGTGAGCGGCCATGATCTTCTCTTTGAGACCGCCGATGGGAAGGACCCTTCCGCGGAGTGTTATTTCTCCCGTCATGGCGATGCTGCAACGAACAGGATACCGCGTTAAAGCCGATACAATGGAAGTCGCCAGCGTAACGCCTGCTGACGGCCCGTCCTTGGGGATGGCACCTTCGGGGACATGCACATGGATATCGATTTTTTCATAAAAGTCATCGGGTAATTTGAGGGCTCTCGCCTTTGATCGAACATAGCTTAAAGCAGCCTGAGCTGATTCCTGCATAACCTCGCCCAATTTACCCGTGAGGGATAGCTGGCCTTTCCCCGGCATCACCGTCACTTCAGTCTGCAGCAGTTCTCCCCCCACATCCGTCCATGCCAAACCCGTGGTAAGCCCGACAATATCTTTCTCCTCCGTCCTGCCATAACGGTATTTGGGCACACCCAGATATTTCTGAATGGACTGGGCTTTGATGTTGATCCGGGTACTTTCGCCATTGAGCACAACTTCTTTGGCCACTTTTCGGCAAATGGACGAAATCTCGCGTTCAAGGTTCCTGACGCCCGCCTCACTGGTATAGGTTCGGATAATCGACAAAATAGCCTTGTCGGTAAAAGCGATATTTTCAGGCAGAAGCCCGTTTAGTTCAATCTGTTTCTTAACCAGAAACTGTTTTGCGATATTTAATTTCTCAATTTCCGTATAGCCGGCCAATCGGATAATTTCCATCCTGTCCTGCAGGGGGATCGGGATATTATACAGGCTATTGGCGGTGGTAATAAAAAAAACGTCCGAGAGATCATAATCAAGGTCCAGGTAATGGTCATTAAAGGCCACATTCTGCTCCGGATCAAGAACCTCCAGCAGTGCAGCCGACGGATCACCCCTGAAATCAGTGCTCATCTTGTCCACTTCATCCAGGCAAAATACAGGATTGTTGGATTTGGCCTTTTTCAAAAACTGAATGATCTTTCCGGGCATTGCCCCGATATAGGTTCGTCTGTGGCCTCTGATTTCAGCCTCATCTCGAACCCCTCCCAGGGAAAGGCGCACATACTTTCTTCCGGTGGCCCGGGCGACCGATTTGGCCAGTGACGTTTTACCGACCCCGGGGGGGCCCACCAGGCAGAGGATGGGACCTCTCATTTTTTTGGTCAGGCGCTGAACGGCCAGATATTCCAGAATCCGCTCTTTCGGTTTTTCGAGCCCGTAATGGTCCTCATTCAGGATGACTTCCGCATCTGCAATGTCAAATTTCTTCCGGCTCTTGTCGAACCATGGCAAATCAATGATCCAATCAATATAATTCCGCACCACCGCCGCTTCCGCCGACATGGGGGACATCATCTTAAGTTTTTTGAATTCCTGCTTTATCCGCTGATGGGCCTCCTTGGAAACTCTTTTTCGCTTGATCTTCTTTTCCAGATCGGCAAGTTCAGCCTTGAAGTCGTCCTTGGTCCCCATCTCCTTCTGGATAGCGCGAATCTGCTCATTGAGATAGTAATCTTTCTGGGTCTTCTCCATCTGCTTCTTGACCCGGGTCCGCAGCCGCTGTTCGAGGCGGAGGATATCCACTTCGTTTTCCAGCTCACCATAGAGCCGTTCAAGCCGCTTGTTGGGGTCGATGGTTTCGAGAATTCCCTGCTTTTCCGAAACTTTCAATGCGAGATGACCGGCAATGGTATCGGCCAGACGTCCGGGGTCTTCGATGGCGGTCACGGCGGAAACGATTTCCTTGCCGATCTTTGTGTTCAGTTTGGCATACTCCTCAAAGCTGGTGCCGATACTTCGCACCAGGGCTTCCGTTTCCTGGTCCGAAACAGCGGGCTCCTCACATTTGCTGATCTCAACCATGAAAAAGCCCTGCTTATCCACGAAATTATCAATCTTGCCGCGTTCCTTCCCTTCAATGAGAGCTTTTACGGTGCCGTCAGGCAGCTTGAGCAACTGAAGAACCGTACCCAATGTACCAAAGGAATAGATATCCTTGGGTGTGGGGTCATCCACGCCGGCATCCGCCTGGGCTGAGAGGAAAACCTCTTTTTCATGGGAGAGCGCATATTCGAGCGCTTTAATGGATTTTTTGCGCCCCACGAAAAGGGGCACGACCACGTTGGGAAAAACCACCACGTCCCTCAAAGGGAGAAGGGGGTAGTAAAATTTCTCATCAACACCAATTTCATCTTGAATATTTTTTTCTATAGAATTCAGCATTTTTTATCCAAATTTTGCTTGATTTTCATATAATAGCAAAGGAGGTTCACCTTTGGTAATAACCTCTTCGTTGATGATGCATTCCCGAATTTCCGGGACCGACGGGATGTCGTACATGATTTCCAGCATGATCGACTCAAGAACCGCCCGCAAACCCCTGGCCCCGGATTTACGCTCGAGCGCCGCTTCACCCACGGCGGTCAGAACTTCATCCGTAAATTTCAACTCCACGTCTTCCAGTTCGAACAGTTTTTTATACTGTTTGGTCAAAGCATTCTTGGGCTCTGTGAGAATACGGACCAGCGCATCCAGACTCAGTTCACTTAAAGTGGTTACAATGGGGATGCGACCGATGAACTCGGGAATCAAGCCGAACTTGATCAAATCTTCCGGTTGGACAAGGCCCATGACTTTATTGATGTCCACGTCGCCCTTCCCCTTGATGTCCGCCTCGAATCCCATCAATTTACTTCCGATGCGGTTTCGGATGATCCGGTCCATGCCGTTGAAGGTTCCGCCGCAGATGAACAGAATGTTGCTGGTATCCACTTTGACGAAATCCTGCTGCGGGTGCTTTCTCCCGCCCTTGGGCGGAACATTCGCCAACGTGCCCTCAATAATTTTCAGAAGGGCCTGCTGCACTCCCTCGCCCGAGACATCACGCGTAATGGAGGGGCTGTCGGACTTTCGTGCGATCTTGTCTATTTCGTCAATGTAAACGATGCCTTTACATGCCGACTCCACATCGTAGTCCGCCATCTGGACCAGGTTTAAAATAATATTTTCAACGTCTTCACCCACATAGCCGGCTTCCGTAAGCGTCGTCGCATCCGCAATGGTAAAGGGTACTTTCAGTATCCTGGCAAGGGTCTGGGCCAAAAGGGTTTTTCCTGAACCCGTGGGACCGATGAGCAGGATATTGCTCTTTTCAATCTCGACCCCTTCCATATCCACTTTGGTGTTGATCCGCTTATAGTGGTTGTGAACAGCCACGGAAAGGACCTTCTTCGCCTTGTCCTGTTCTATGACATACTCGTCCAGAGTTTCCTTGATCTCCACGGGCTTTAGAAGCTTATGCCCGTCTTCTTCGTCCTCCTGGTTGTATTCTTCCGCAATAATTTCGTTGCATAACTGTATACATTCGTCACAAATATACACCGAAGGGCCGGCAATGAGCTTTTTCACCTCATCCTGGCTTTTCCCACAAAAAGAACACAGCAGGTCATCATTGGAAATGTCGTCCTTGCTCATAACCTTCTTTCCTATTTGTCGTCGGTTAACGAATCTTTGATTTCCCTTTTATGGATAACCTTGTCGATAATGCCATATTTTTCGGCCTGTTTGCAGTCCATAAAAAAATCGCGTTCCGTATCTTTGCGGATCCTTTTAATATCTGTACCCGTATGGTCGGCAAGAATCCGATTGAGGTTGTCCCTGATTTTGAGAATTTCCCTGGCGTGGATATCGATATCCGTCGCCTGTCCCTGAGCACCCCCCAGCGGCTGGTGAATCATGATTCTGCAATGGGGAAGGGCATACCGTTTCTCCTTAGCCCCCGCCGCCAGAAGCAAAGCCCCCATGCTGGAAGCCTGTCCCATGCAGATGGTGGCCACATCCGGCTTGATATACTGCATGGTGTCATAGATGGCCAATCCGGCCGTCACGGAACCACCGGGGGAATTGATGTACATATGAATGTCTTTGTCCGGGTCTTCGGATTCCAGGAAAAGCATCTGTGCAATAATGGTATTGGCCATTGGGTCCGCCACCTGATCCGTAATGAATATGATGCGGTCTTTGAGCAATCGGGAATATATATCATAAGCCCTTTCACCGCGGCTTGATTGTTCGATCACCATTGGTATTAACATGCGGGTCTATTGAACCTCCGTTTCATCGCTTTTGTCCGGCGTGAGCGCGCCGGCCTCCACCTCTTTAACCTTGGCGTTTTCCACGAGGTAGTCCAATGTTTTTTCCTCGAGCATCTGCTCCTGCAAAATATCCATTTCCCCGCGTGCTTCGTAATATTTTCTAATGGTCTCTACGTCCTGCCCCATGCCCTGGGCCATTTTTTCGAGCCCTTCCGTAAGTTCATCATCGCTGACGGCGATATCGTCCTGCCGGGCAATCTGTCCCAGAATGAGCCTTTCCTTGACGCGACTTTCAGAAGCAGGGCCAAACTGTTGTTTCAACATTTCGGGCGAAATGCCCGCCTTTTCAAAACTTGCCCCGCTTCTCTCAAAATTTGCCTGGAGGCTCTTGACGGAAAACGCCACTTCAGCGTCCACCAGTGTCTGGGGAACTTCAAACTCAGTGCCCTCGGAGATCTTTCCGAGCAGTCGCCGCTTCAGTTCCTGTTCCACGCGGGTTTTTTCCTGGGCAACAACATTTTTCTCAATTTCTTCCTTGAGCCCTTTCAGATCCTCGAAATCAGCACCGAGATTCTTGGCAAACTCGTCATTCAGCTCCGGAAGATTTCGTTCTTTGATATCCGTCACCAAAACCTCAAAACGAACGGTTTTTCCCTTCAGGTTGTCGTTGAAGTAATCTTCCTCAAAATCGACGACCACGTCCTTATTGTCATCCTTGTTGAGTCCGATGAGGGCTTCATCAATACTTTTATGGAAATCGCCTTTCCCCACGTTCAGCAGGAAGTTCTCATCCTTGATCCCGTCGAGGGGTTCGTCGTTTTCGAAACCCTGATAATTGATAACGGCAAAATCACCGTCCTGGATCGGCCGGGGCGCTTCAAGGGATTCAAGTTTTCCATTGCCTTCTCTGATCTGTTCAAGTTTTTTCAAAACCTCATCTTCGCCAATGGACACTATTTCCTTCTCAGCCTCCAGGCCCAGATAGTCTTTTACTTCAAACTTGGGCCGGACTTCCATGGTTGCCGAGTAAACAAAGTTTTCGTTCAGTTCAACCGCCCCCTTTTCCAGCTGAGGCTGGTTCAAAGGGAACGCACCTGTCTCTTCCACCGCTTTCGGAAAAGACTCATTGACCAGCTCGCTGGCCACATCGGCCTCTACCTGACTTCCGAAGTAGGACTCCAGAATTTTCCTGGGAACCTTTCCGGGCCTGAACCCGGGAATTTTCGTCTGCTTCCCTATCTTCCCGTAGGCGGTGTTGAGTTTCTTGTTGACTTCCTTCGCGTCGATCTCCACGGACAACTTTTTCTTGACCTGGCTGATGTCTTCCAAGCTGGCTTTCATGGTTCTCTTCATCCTTTTTCACATTTAAAGTTCACTCTAAAATTTATGAGCACCTGATTGACCCGTATGCGCTACAACCTGGAAAGCCCATCACTGTGAGGTGAAAATCTAACAATGATTTTTTTGATTTCAAGGCACATTCCAAGTTCCGCCCCGTTTCTCACCATAATTCCGAACCTCATTTGTAATGATGGTGCGAGAGAGGGGACTCGAACCCCTACAGGTCTCCCCACTGGATCCTAAATCCAGCGCGTCTACCAGTTCCGCCACTCTCGCGTTTTCCGATCATCTGCCGCTATAATTCACAAATACACGGAATTGTCAAGGATTTAGGGTGTGTCGAACCGATGCTGATACTCGTCTGCAAAACGCTTGACGATGCCCTGGTCCGCAAAGCTGAAATACTGGTTGTTCCCAATGATCAAGTGATCCAGGACCTGAATGCCCATTAACATGGCCGCCCAGACCAGGTCTCTTGTGAGGCGTTGATCCTCGGGAGACGGAGCGGGATCTCCGGAAGGGTGATTATGGACGAATACGAGTCCCGCCGCCTTGTGCTCCAGGGCGAGGGTAACGACCTCCCGGGGATAAACCGCGCTTCCGGTGAGGCTCCCCTCAAACATATCGCAATCCGTGATCACCTCATTTTTCCGGGTCAGGAAAAAAACCCTGAAGACTTCCCTTTTAAGGTCCCGCATGGAATGAAAAAGATAATCGAACACGGCTTGGGAAGAGCCGAAAAAGGTGTTTCCCGCAACCCGATCCCGAAGATATCGTTTGGCCGTCTGATGAACCAACCCCAGGTAAAGGGCATTATTACGCCCGATACCTTTGATCTCCATGAGCCTTTCCATGGGCGCTGACAGAACACCCGAAAGGGTGCCGAATGCTTTCATGGCATCCCGGGCCGCATTTTTCAGGTCCCCCCTGGGGGTTCCCAGGGTCAGAAGGAACTCCACCACCTCTTCATCGGTAAATTGCGAAAGACCCCCCTTCACAAACCGCTGCCGCAAGCGTTCCCGATGGCCTTTACCGCGCTCCTGCCAGTCTTCTTTTTTCATTTCAACACTGAAGTCTCAAGAACACTGCTTGCACCCTTTCTTGCCGCCCTTTTTCTCTTCACCCTTGTCTCCGGCAAAATTCTTAAGGCCTTCCGCCAGTTCCCTCAGCTTATCGTCCACCAGTTTATTGATGGAACCTTTGGGATAAGATCCGTCCGCTTTTCTTTTTCCGCCCTTTTTACCGGTGAGAATCTCGATACCCTGGTCGATGGATTTTACCGGATATATGTGAAACCGGCCCTTACCGACCGCCTCAACCACGTCCTGCCTGAGCATGAGATCTTTCACATTGCTCTCAGGTATCATGACACCCTGGGAATTAATAGCCCCCTTTTTCAGGCAGCAGTCGAAAAATCCTTCAATCTTTTCATTGACCCCCCCGATGGCCTGCACCTGCCCGTTCTGATTCACCGAACCGGTCACCCCGATGTACTGTTTGATGGGAATCCCGGAAAGGCTGCTCAGAAGGGCGTAGATTTCCGTGGAAGAGGCGCTGTCGCCGTCCACACCTCCGTAGGATTGTTCGAAAGCGATGCTGGCGCTCATGGTCAACGGTTTTTTCTGGGCAAATTTTTTCCTGAGATACCCTCCCAGTATCAGGACCCCCTTGTTATGGGAACTGCCTGAGAGGTCCGCTTCCCGTTCAATGTTGATAATGCCGGCGCGGCCCATTGCGGTGGAACAGGTAATGCGGGAGGGTTTCCCGAACATGTAATCCCCCATGGCGTAAACCGCCAAACCGTTCACCTGGCCCACCACTTCACCTTCAAGATCGATCATGATGGTTCCGCGATCAATCATGTCCTGAAGGTGTTCTTCCACCATGCCGGACCTGAATTTCCGGGATTGGATAACCTTTTCCACATGGCTTCCATCAACCATCTTCTTCTTTTCCTCGGCCGCCACGTAATTGGCTTCCCGCACCAGATCGGTTAGTTGTGGGAAGCCGGTTGAAATCTTTTCCTGCCGACCCGTCATGCGGACCGCCTGCTCCATGAGGAGCGCCACCGCCGTCCGGTCAAAGGGCATCAGCTTCTCTTCCATGGTTTTCATGCGGATAAACCGTGCAATCTGCTGGATGCTCTCCTCGGTTTTGTCCATGGCGGTGTCAAAATCGGCCCGAACCTTGAACACCTTTTTCATATCCGGGTCATAATTCAGCAGCAGATGATAGAGGTAGGCATCTCCAATGACCACAATCTTGATGTCCAGATCAATGGCCTCGGGCTTGAGGCCGCTGGTGGTAAACAGGTAAAAGGGATCATAGGTTTGAATTTCAAGCTGTTCACTCTTAAGCGCCCTTTTGAGGGCCTGCCACACGCCCGGTTCCTGTATGGCATCCAGGAGATTGATGATCAGGTAGCCGCCAAGGGCCTTCAAAAGAGAGCCGGCCTTGATCTTGCTGAAATCCGTACGCCATACGCCGGCCCGATCCACGATCCGTTCTATGCTGCCGAAAATATTACGGTAGGTGGGGTAACTCTCCACAATGACGGGCGGTGCGCTCTGCTCACTGTTATCCACCAGCAGATTCACCTGATAGGGCTGGAACCGATCTTCCGCGGAAGCCGCCGGGATGGGCAACCCCGGAACCTGGGGCTGCTGCGGATTGAAAATCTGCAGATTCTCGCCCATGTCCTTCAGCATGTTCTGAAGGTATATCTTGATTTTCTTTCCCTTGTACTTTTTCATGAGCGGCGCCGCCAGATCCGACGCATTGTCCATAAAAGCCTGCCGGTCCATCTCTTCGATTTTTTCCTGGACCTCTTTTTGCAGGTCTCTCAATTCAATAAAAATCTGTTCAACACTTTCTTTGAGGCTGGCGTACTTTTCCTTCATGGTTTCAAATTCGTCCTTGGGAAACCGTCCTTTTTCCACCATGGCCTCAACCTGGTCAATGTGGGTCGGTTTCCCGTCCACCATGGGCATCACCTCGGGCCGTTTGATTTGGCCCACCTGAACATCCACCAGGGTAAACCCTTCTTCTTTCACCTTTTCATCGAGACTCTTGAAAAACCCTTTCCCCCTGGCCTCGTAGGCCGCCATGATCTCCTTCTTGGTGTTGATGTAATCCTGGCTTTCAAAAAGCATGGGGATCTGTTTCTTGAGCAATTCCACAAAGTCATGAACCGCCTTTTTAAAGGCCGCACCCTCCCCTCCCTTAAGGCGCAGGAGTATGGGCGTTTCCGGGTTCTTGAAATTGTTGATATAACAGAGATCGTCCGGGACGCGGTCTTTTGCGGATATCTCTTCAAGCATTTTTCTGACGGTGGACATCCGTCCGGTCCCGGGCATACCAGTCACAAAAACATTATATCCGTGGCTGTCAATGCCCATTCCGAATTTGAATGCTTCAACCGCCCGTCTCTGTCCCACAATTTCATCCAGGGGTTCCAGGTCGTCCGTGTTTTTAAAGGTCAGGGTAGCTGGATCAAGTCTCCATCGGAGTTTATGGATGGGTACTTCCTCATAAGAAGTTTTTCTGGGCATGGATCAATCTCCTTCTATGATTCGATTGAAAAAATCAGGCGATTTCAATTTTGACGTATCGTTTTTTTCGTAAACCCGGTTTGGGAACCTGAATCTTTAACACGTCCCGGTTCAGGGTGGCCTTAATCTCTTCCGAAACAGGTTTGAAAGGGAGCGGAACGGTTCGGGAAAAGGATCTCAGTTTGCGGGTCATCTGTTTACAGTAGCCGCTTTCGTCCACCGAGTCCTCTTTCTTACCCCCCCTGATGGTCAATTGGTAATCCTTGATTGATATATCCAGGCTCTCGGGATCCACGCCGGGGAGTACGGCGCGGATGATGAAGGCCTTTTCGGTCATAAAAGTCTCAAGGGGTATATGTTGCGAGACTTTTTCCTTGAAAAGGCCGACCCCGATTTCGGGCCATGATTCCCTGAAGAGACGGTCCATATCCCGTCTCATCTTGTTCATTTCCTTGTCCATCCAGAGGATCAATTCAGTCATGGCAGAATCTCCTTATGTCAATCTGTCGGTTCCCCATATCCCTTTAGGACCGGCGAGCCGTCCAGGTGGACCCGTCCCTGCGGGTCAAAAGCAAAACGCCCCCGGGCAATGAGTTCAATGGTGCGTGGAAATATTTTCCAATCCCCCGCTTCTTTGAGTTGCTCCTGGTGGCCATCCACCACACGAGAAAACTTTTCGGGGTTCTTTTTTATCTCTTCCAGGGGCTCGGGAAGTGTTACGGGAAGCGGATCCGAAACCATCAGAAGGGGTCCCGTGTCCACACCGTCATCGGTCCACAGGGTGGAGGAGCGCAGCACCCGTTCACCGGCGACAATGGCATCGTAAACCGCCTGGTCCCCCACGTATTTTCTGCGGCCGTCCGCATCCAGAAGAGAAAGATCCGCCGGGTGGACGTTGACACACCTGCCAAGGGTCGTGTAGCTCATATATCCGCCAAGGGCGATGACATCGATGTGGAAGGCATTCACCAGTGTACCGGCCAACCGGTCGTACTCACGCCTTGCCGCAAGCCCTTCCTGGTTTGAAACCGTCCGTTTGATGGATCTTCTGGCATGAAAAACCCTGATATCATGGCTGAAATAGGGCAGGCCGCTGGCAAGGGCGATTCTTTCGCCGGCGGAAACGCCGTCTGAGCGGTCGCTGAAGATAAAAACCGTCTCAAAGGGCGCCTCACCGTCCCGGGCCCGAAGGCTCTTTTCGTGCTCCAGCAGCCGCATGATATTGGTTCCTGAACCGGACATGAAGGCCGCCACCCGCATGGGTCTTCCCCGCTCTTCGGGGTTAAAAACAGGGGTCAGGGTCATGCGCCTTCCTCCCGGAGCAGTGCCGCAAAAGGTTTCATTTTGTAGGGACTTCCCTGTTCGATGGCGGCAAGGACACTCCCCCCGCCGGTGAAATAGTAGGTATTCGGGTCGTCCAGACCGGCCATATAAATTCCGGGGCAGAGGTTTTTCAGTTCCTGCAACGTGTCGCCACCCGCATAAAGCTTTGTGGCGGAAGCATTTTCACTGATGAGGCGGTAAAGCGCCTGCGAACCTTCAAAAAACAGGGGCATCAGCCCCATCACCGCATTCACAAAAATGGTTCGGGCCGACCCGATGATTTCCATGACATGCGGGTCCTGAAATGTTTTTTCATGGACATCCAGGATATACTGCAGGTTGACACCCTCCTTCAGCCGGGCGGTTTCCACCAGGCGGTCCCCTTCATGGCTCCGGACCTCCGCGCTTTCCGATTCCACGAGCCAGGGCATCTCCAGAATCTTCCCCCCGGTCCGATCCAGCTCAACCAGTTCCATGGCCAGGGCCCTGTCTTCGTCGGAAACCCCATTGATGGTCGCCCCGTACTTTGCAGACAGGAAGGTGTTGTACATAAGCCCCCCCAGGATCAGGTGATCCACTTTACGGTAAAGGGCCTTGAGGGGACCGATTTTCGTATCGTATTTGGCGCCGGCCACCACTCCCACAAAGGGCCTTTGGGGTTCCAGAACGCGGTAGAGATTGGCGATTTCCTTTTGCAGCAGGTTTCCAGCAAAAGACGGAAGACGGGTGGCCACATCGTAGGTGGATGCCGCCACGCCCCAGGATCCGAATGCATCATTCACATAGAGATCGGCAATGGCGGCCAACTCATCCGAAAGCACGTCTCTCTCAGGCCCTTTGCTCTGTTCTCCGGCAAACCACCGTGAATTGGGGAGATACACCACGTCGATCGCTCCCTTTCGAAGGGCATCAAGGGTTGGTTTCATGGAATCGTCGATATGAACAATCCCCTTCCCGGGGTCCACGGGAAACGTCTGCGGGTGAATTTTGACGGGCAGTTTCTGCTCGAGATATCGCACAATGGGCAATACGGACTGTTCTTCTCGGCATGAAATCATGCCGGTTTTTTTGTCCCTGGGACGTCCCACATGACTCATGAGAATCGGCTTACCCCCCGCCGCGGCAATGGCATACAGGGTCCCGATGGTGGCATCGATGCGGTATGGGTCCTTGATGATACCTTTTTTAACCACATTGTGGTCTACCCGCAGCAAAACCACCTTGTCTTTCATATGCGCCTGCTGGATCAATTTCAACCGGGGATCCAGTTTTCCTTTTTCCATTTGGCATCCTCCAAGATTTCAGTTATAAGGTCTTCAATTGCAAAAGAATACATTTGGAATTCTTGCCGAATGGAACGGAAAAGTCAATAAGGATGATCATATGTTAGTGAGAAATATCAGTGATAAGGAAGTTTTGGAGACCACCTACCGGGCCCACGGGGGCGGCATTGCCCAGATGATTCTGGATCGCCGGAACCTGAAAGAAATCGGTTTTCTGGCCATCGCGAGGCTTGATCCGGGAAAGGAGCTCGAGGCCCATGTGGACCCCATGGAGGAGATCTATTTCATCGTTCACGGTACCGGAGAAATGACCGTGGGAGAGGACAGACGGCCCGTAAAACCGGGAGACGCCATCTGGATCCCTGCGGGGGACAGCCACGCCCTGTTGAACACCGGTGAAGAGCAGTGTGTGATCCTGGTGGTGGCCTCCCCTGCCTGGTAACAGGTCAAAGAAGTTGAAACTCCTGATTATCCGGCCCGGCGCCCTGGGTGACACCCTGTTGATGCTGCCCGTTCTGGCGGAACTTGCGGGCAAGGCGGACATCCATTTTGCGGGGAGACAGCCGGGCCTTGCCCATATGAGCGGTGCCGTCTGCCAGACCATGGACCTGGAGACTGCGGGATGGCACCGGCTTTTTTCAGACAACCCCTGCTTTTCCGGGCCGTCGCCGCTCCCTGTTTCAAGCGCTGACAAGGTGATCGCCTTTTTCAAGGACGAAGAAGACGTCATACGAAAAAACCTGGCGGCGTTCTTTCCTGGTGCCGCGGTATCGGTTTTTCCCTCATTCCCGCCCAGGGGCGAAAAAGTTCACGTGGCACGTTACCTGGCCGGTTGCCTGGAATCGGCGGGTCTTCCCATAAATGGCCATGAGGTCATGGGCAATGCCGGTAGACATCCCCTCATATTCGGCCCATGGGCCTCCAGAAACCGTAACCGAGTGGTCTTTCATCCCGGGTCCGGGGGTCCCGAAAAGAACCACCCGCCCGGTTTCTGGCTTGAAATTTTCCATAACTGTATGGAAATGGACCGGTTTGCCCCCCTCAAACCCACCGTGCTGCTGGGGCCTGCCGAAACCGCCCTCCAATCCTTTTTCAATAACCACAATGATCCGGATCATCCGCTGGAAATCATTACGCTCCTCGAGAAGGAGCCGTTGCAGAGGCTTCTGGGATCGGCCGCCTTCTACATGGGGCACGATAGCGGTATCACGCATCTTTCCGGCCTTATGGGAACCCCAACGTTGGCCCTTTTCAAAAAAACGGACCCGGTCCAGTGGGGCCCTTTAGGGCCTCGTGTTCGAATTATCCATCGAAAGAAGCCTGACCGGAAACTGATTGAGCTGATCATAACCGCTTCGAACCACATGGTATCCGCTTAGGGTTTACGGATTTTTCCCTTGCCATGATAAAAGCTTTCTCTTATATTCACTCCCTTTTGATAAATGGCAATGTCCCAGTCTGGGAGATAAATCCCAAACATGAAAGGAATTAGACGATATGGCATATGATGCAAGCAAAGACAAAGTGTTGGCTTCCTGGGAAAACGAAGAAACAGGGCTTCAGGTTTCAATCAACCAGTATGGAGATGCCGATCCCAAACTGCAGATCGGCCCCAGGACCTACACCCGGAAAGACGGCAAGAAGAGCTCCACCAAAGCCGGTCGGCTCACGGTTGATGACGTGCTGTGGCTTGATGAAACGCTGGAGGAAGTGGCCGATAAAATGAAAGAAATCATAATGGATCAGGAGCAGGGTTAGCCGAGGGATTCCCGCACCTGATCGGCGATCTCCCGGCAGTACTTCTCGGTCATGGCCATTGTTGCGGCCTCAACCATCACGCGGCACAAATTCTGTGTCCCGGAGTAACGGACCAGGACACGCCCCTCACGGCCCAGCTCGGTCTCAACCTGCCGGATGATTTCCACTAAACGGGGCACAGAAGCAATCTCGGGCTTTTCCCTGACCGGCACATTCACCAGCTTCTGCGGGTACACGTCCATCATTTGAGACAATTCCGACAGCGGTTTTTTTTCCTTCAGCATCACCGCCAGAATCTGCATCGCCGTGATGATGCCGTCGCTGGTGCTGTGGTGTTCCAGAAGGATGATATGCCCCGATTCCTCCCCGCCGATAACCGCCCCCAGCCGCTGCATATCTTTGAGGACATACCGGTCCCCTACCGGGGATTCGTGGCGGTCAATGCCGTATTTCCCGCAGGCTCTGGCAAGCCCTAGGTTGCTCATGACGGTACTCACAAGCAGGTTATTTTGCAGTCGGCCTTCTTTTTTCAAATCCCGGGCGCAAATGAGCAGGATCTGATCCCCGGTTAATTTCCGCACTTTTTCATCCACCGAAATGAGCCGGTCCCCGTCTCCGTCAAAGGCAAACCCGGCGGCGGCTCCTGTTTCCCGAACCTTCTTCTCCAGATCGGCGGTATGCTGGGAACCGCAGGAATGGTTGATGTTAATGCCGTCCGGGCGGTTGTGAATCACCGTCACATGCGCGCCCAGAGCCTCGAAAAGTGCGGGGGCGGCTTCATGGGTCGCACCGTTGGCCGTGTCCAGAACGATCTTCATCCCCGCCATGGAAAGGTTACTGGGGAAATGCTCTTTTAAGAAGCCCACATATTGCGCCAGGATATTGTCCATCCGCCGGATCCGGCCCATTTTTTCGGGCGCGGGTGTAAATTGGGAAAGGGTGTCTTTGAAGATCAACGCCTCAATGGCCTCTTCCTGATGGTCAGATAGCTTGAAGCCATTTCCCCCGAAAACTTTGATGCCGTTGTCCTCATAAGGGTTGTGAGAAGCGGAAATAACGATGCCCGCACAGGCGCCGGTGCTGATGGTGAAATATGCAATGGCAGGGGTCGGCAACACCCCTAAGGGGCAAACATCCACGCCCATGGACGTAATGCCGGCCACAAGGGCCCCTTCCAGCATGTCTCCCGAAATACGGGTATCTTTACCGATTATCACGACGGGTTGATGGTCTCGGGCATCCCCTTTGATGGTGACGGCCATGGCCTGACCCACGCGAAAAGCGGTCAACCCGTCCATGGGGTATTGATTGGCCTCGCCCCGGATGCCGTCGGTACCAAACAGTCTGCCCATTGATTGCTCTCCCTTTTTTCTTTTCCTGATTATCGAAACAGATTCATGGCAGGCAGGAAACCGGCCGCTTTTTCACATCGATCATCAACAATCGCCTGAAGCCATTTTGTCCCTTCTTTTGAGACCGCCTCGGGAAAGCTCTGAATAACTGAGATATAATCCGAATCCTGATCTCTTTTTTGAGCGGCCAGTGCTTCCAGAAATGGATCGCGATGCCCGTGGGCTGATGGTAACGCCGGGTCATCTTCAAACACATCACAAACTTCGTCAATATTGCGGCAAAATTCGAGATGGGGGTGCCCGGTTTCATGGCCGTTGTCACGACGAACCGATTGAGGCATCTTTTCCGCCACCGCCCTTAAGCGTCTAATCCGTTCTTCTCTGGCCAGTTTTAAATTGTCAAGTGCGCCGTCATAAACCCACTTCCCCAGTTCTTCCCCATGAAAAAAATCCCGCCGCACATGCCTGTACCACTGCTCCAGTGCCACCAGACTGGCCAGATAAAGCAGGTTTTTCTCCAGCATCCGGCTCAAACCCGCGTAGCGATTCAAAGCCAACGGCAATTCGCCACCACGATGGGCTTTTCCCATAATCAGCCGACGCTCATTCAGTACATCTTTTCTCAAAATGGTTCCGGCTGAAACCACATTTCCAAATCCCAGCCGGAGGGGACCCACGGCGCCACCCTGGCCCCCCAGAAAAATGGGGGGCTGATTCAGCATGACGCCCCGTGGCACATCCCCGAACAGTGACGGGGTTATTTTGTCACCGGTCGGGGAAAAGTTGAAATGAATGTAGGAACTCCCCACTTCACTGTGATCCTTCCTGCTTGTGCCGCCCGAAAGCAGGCAGTCACAGAAATTGATGAGGCTTCCCAGGGTGGCAAAAGGGAAAAGAATGGTTTGTTTGAGGCCCACACAGTGGGCACCACTGGACTGCTCCTCCAGGATGGTCCCCTCCCGCACGTGTGCCCCAATGCCCATGCTCGATTTTTCGAGGAAAACCGATTTTCCGAAATATCCGCCCTTCAACTGAACCCGTGGGCCAACCAGGCAGTCTTCCATGGTCACCGGGCCTTCCGACCCGATTCGGGCGCCCCTGGAAATAACCGTTTTCGACCCGTAAATGCGGCACCCGGGGTAGAGGGTAACCCCCTGTCCGGAAATCTGATCCACCTGAACATCATCGCCCACGTCGAGGGTCACGGGGTTGGGGATGGTGACCCCCTTGTCAAGAAGGGCGATGATTTTATGCCTGTTTCGAGGTTCCAATTCCAAGGGTTTTGCTCCCGGAAGCAGGGTCACGACCCTGCCATGTGGACACTGACCTGCTGAAAAGGAATGATCCAGTCGTGATGGTTGCACACATCGACGCAAATACGCTGGATGGCCCTTTCCAGCACCCAGTACTGGCTGCCGGCATCACCGTTAAATTCAGCCAGGATGGCCATATCCAGAGAGGATGCGCCGGCCTCTTTAAATTCCACACGGACACGCTCGATAAAGCTTCCATAGCCTGCCTTCGCCAGTTCAACCTTAACCGCCTCCTGAATAATTCCAGGAATCTCGTCCGTGGCAATGCTCTGGTGTCGGTAATCCAGGCCGAATACGCTCGTGAGCCGATAACCGTTCGACAGGTTTGTGGGTGATTGGGCGAGGTAATCGGATGTGCCGTAATATTTCAGGGCGCCACCCTTCAATTTGAGGGTCACCATTTCAGGGGTCTGCGCCACCACATAGCCGTAGGTGCCATCCGCCAGGCGGACCCAGTCGCCGCTTCGTGAGGGGAACCAGGGTTCTTTTTCTGCGATGGGCCGGGACCTTAGTTCCATCAGGTCGTTGATGTGCAGTCTTATGAAACCATTTTCAAAGGCATTGTTCTCCAGTTTTGAATTCATGTTGATGGCGCCCACTTCGTAAGGGATCCCTTTGTAAACCACCACCTCTCCTTCCCGAACGGCGCCGAAGTTGAGCATGAGGGTCGCCTGCCGCCAGAACCGGGGTAGGGCCTGTTTGGAGGCCCAGGCAATCCCCATCACGAAGATAATAGCCAGGGAAAGGAGCAGCCAGTCCCCCAGGAAGTAGAGGGTTCCCAGCAGCACAAAAGCCGAGATGACAACCATAAGGACCCGGTAGAACAGGTCAAAGACCCGGACCCCGAAGGACCTCCCCTTTTTATGAAAAGGGCTCAGATGAAAAATCAGTTTGTGCAGATAGTGCAGACAGCCCCAGATAACCGCAAACGCCAGAAGCGCTAAAATAAGGTTTCGGCCCCTGCTCTGGAAAAAGAATTCCGCCAGTTCCCCGAAAGAGCGGGTGATGGATTTTTTCTCGCCCATGGCTTTTTCGAGCGCCTTTTCCGAAACCGCCATCCGCGCGCTCACTTCTTTTTCCTGGTTCTCCCAGGAACGGGTCAGCTTCCCCAGTTTTTCAATCAATTGTGGATCATCGGCCTGGGAAATCAGTGACATCAGTCGTTCTTGAGCCCCTTTGGCCATGCGAAGCTGGGAATGGTACCGAGCGATTTCGTTTCTCAGGGCTTCAATCTGCCGCGGACGGGATGTCATTTTCCTGACTTCGGTCATGATGGGCGCCAGGAAATCAGCCAGCTCCCGGTTCCAGTCCACGCCCGTTTCCTTTTCCTTCTGGAGCGCATCCAGCCCCACTCCGGCACTTAATTGTTCAAAGCTGCCCTCCATGACCTGCAGTTTCGCCTGCAGTTCATCCAGCCGGACCTTCAACTCCCTTTCCCTGCCGGCTCCGTTTGGCCCCCTCATGACTTCCCGGGTGGCGGAAATCATCCTCGACAGGTTGTTCATGGATTGAACAAGCCCTTCCAGGTCCTGGATCGTTTCCGGGGAATCTGCCTGGGCAGCCAACACCGGCTGGAGAGCCCATGGCGCTGCCAGAGCCATCAAGGCGAGGAAGAATATCTGGATTTTTTTCATCATAAGACCACCCGTTTTCTGATGATTCGCTGTCTCTCGTTCCCGTGCTCCCGCGTGGGAACGCATCCTTATTTCCCGATGGTCAAGCTATCTTTGGCAACCAGATCCCTGGCGCCGGCCTTCAACAGTGCGGGATTCAGGAGGAGCTCCGCCTTTTTGGATCCCCTCGCATCCACAAACGTATCATCAAGAGTCATGTGGGTCTTTTTCAAAAACTTGAAACTGCTGTCCATCAGGATGAAATGATAGCTCAAAACACCGTAAACACAGGCGGCCAGAATGATCAGGAAAAAGAGTTTTTTCATGGGAGTACGCTCCTTAATGGAAATTATTGCAGAACCGGCATCTGGAAAAGCAGTTCCACATTCCGGTCCCCCGCCGACCCCGACCCATCAAACTCCTCCCCGGCAGCCGACTGGAATGACGCACGGGCATTTTTCCCCAGTTGTCCACCGGCCTGCTGGTTGAAGACAAAGGTTCGAATGGCGCCCGTGCCGTTTCCCCGGTCATAAATCTCCAGGATACGCCCCTGCTGCGGATAATCGATGAGTGACGAGGTCTGGATCTGCCAGAACCCCCTTCCGGGCTGCTGCGCGTTTGAAAAAGGCCGGATACGGTGGCTGTGGTCGTGGCCGCACACCAGAGCGATCACCTGTGGATGAGCCAGCAGTAGATTTCGCAGTTCCTCCGCCCCCTCCTCGATACGTTCGATGGGGTGGTGGCTCACCACCAGAGCCAGATACCGGGGATGCGTTTCAATCTCTTTTTTGAGCCAGCGGAGCTGATCTTTTCCCACATGTCCCAGAGCTTTTCCCGCGGGTCGGCTGGTTTCAAGCACATAGAACCGGATACCCGGCCGGTTAGGGCCCCCGCCCCCCACTGAGATGGGCGGTACAGCCGTGAAAGCGTAGTAGCCGCGAACCTCGGAGGGCCTGCCGCTTGAAGCGGGGCTGAAATCAAACCCTTTTGCCTGGGAACCGAATGCGGTGCGGGACTGGGACAGGTCTTTGACGGGGAAATGTTTTTGAATGAACTCCTGCTTGTTCAAAAAATCAAGATCGGTAAAATTTTCCAGCATGGCCGGTGGAATATTTCCCATTCCCAGGCAGTCATGGTTGCCCACCACCTGAAACCAGGGACATTCCAGCTGGTTCATTTCGGAGAGAAAGCCCACCAGCTCCGGAACCGTGCCGATATCCACCGCATCCCCCGTATTCACCACAAAATCGAGGGGCGGCCGGGCAGCGTTCAGGGTTTTAACCATGGCGCGAAGGGTATCCACATCGTACCGCTCCTGAATTTCCGGGCGATCCAAGCCCCCGAACCCGATCTGCTCCCCGAAGCCATCCAGCATCATCTCAAGTTTGGGATGCCCCGTGAAAGTGAACTGTTCCAGCGTAATATGCACATCCGACAGATGACCGAACTGTAGGAGACGTCGTGGGGCGCCCGTTGCGGAATCCATGCGAGGACGGGCGTCCAGGTCATTTCGCATAAAAATACCCGAAGGGACCGCAGGAGCCGTGGCCCCGCCCTGTGCCGGCGCTTGGAGAAGGCTCCCAGCCGAGAAGCCTTTGCCGCCACAACCAAAGCTCCCCAAGCCAAAGCAAACCACAACGATCAAGCCCAGCCAGGTCATTAGCTGACGTTTTTTCGAGTCCATTCGATTCACCTCCAAGCCCGAATCAGATGGGAGAACCTATCAAAACCATGAAGAAAGGTCAATTATTCCCTCTCGTTTCCATGCTCCCGCGTGGAAACCAGATGGCGTAAGGAGTCTCGGAACCAGCTCCATTCCAAATTTCTATTATTTCTTGGTTTTACCGGCCCCTTTTTCCGCTACAATCTCCACCCGGCGGTTGAGCTGCTTGTTTACCTTCGAAGTATTGGGTTTCAAGGGCATGCTTTCGCCATACCCCACCACCTTCAGCCGGTCCGGCGAAATATGGAAATGATCAACCAGATACTGCTTGACCGCCCCTGCCCGGTTCAGACTCAGCCGGACGTTGTATTTTTCCTTGCCGTCGGAATCCGTATGGCCGTTAATGACAATGATCCTTTCCCGCAGGCGGGGATCGGAGAGGGCCTTTCCCAGTTCACGGAGGAGCTTGAAAGATTGCGGCCGGATACTGTAACTGTTCACGTCAAATTCTATTTTGAGGTTGACAAAACCGCCGGTCCTCTTCTCCGGGGCCTTGACTGTCTCCCATGTTTCAACGCCTTTTTCCTTTTTCAGCACTTTGATGGACCGGGTTTTGATGGCCTGGGTCTTCCCAGCGGGTGCTTTTCCCTGATTGATGGGCTCCCAGCCCCCTTTCCCGGCGGGGCCGGCGGCGGGTTCCTTTTTATCAGGCGAAAGAAGGCTTTCCGTGATCCCTCCGGAAGTGGATTCAAAACCGTCCTCCGCAGCCACGCAACTGCCCGCAAGAACCCAAAAAATTGCCGATGTCAGCAGAATTGTTTTAACCATGATGCCCTCCTTACGGTTATGATAGCGTTTCAAATATTCGTTTATTCTCCAATTACCAGGTTTTTCCTGTCATGGGGGAAAAGAAGTGCCCCATGACTCAGGTGTTAGGGCCTCGGCAAGAAATAAACACACAATCTGACTTGTCCTTTGGCCCGGCTACTGCGTTGTATCCACCGGCACATATCCACCAATATGCACTGGCGGATACGCCTTGTATACGAACCAAATTACGGCGCCATCTTGCGCATTTATTTTTTGCCGAGACCCCTGGAGATTTGTCAGCAACAGGATTTTTTCTTGATATTATCTTGAGGGTAACATAAAATCACTGCAAAATAGCAAGAGTTTTCTGGTAAAAGATCCCCCAAATCTCAAGCGAACTGTTTTTAACCAGTCAAAATCAGGGAGTTTTGTCATGTTCTTCGCGGGTCTGGCAACGAAACCTAGGAAAACAGGCGTTAACCGGAAAATATTTTCAGGGTTTATCAGACCCCTTTTGAACCCGGCCAATCCCATCCGGCACATCAACCCGGAACTCTCCAGAAGTAACTTCCAGATCACACTGTTCAAGAAGCAATGGTATTATAACATCATCCAGCGACATGAATGGAAAATCATAACATAATTTTTAAACCAATTTAAACTAAGGAGAAAAAAATGGAAAAAGGAGTTAAAACCGGACTTTTCTTGGTGATTGCATGGCTGGTTTTCTTGTCCATGGCCACCGTGGGCTGGGCCATAGAAACCACCGCCATCGGTGAAGGCAGAACCCGCCAGGAGGCCATCAACAACGGTATTCGGGTGGCGGTTGAACAAGCCCTGGGGACAATGGTCAAATCCGACACCCAGGTCACCAACGGGAAACTGATCTGGGATCGAATCGCTTCGGCCAGCGCCGGATACGTCAAGAATTATAATGTTCTGGCGGAAGGAAAAGATCCTGTGACGGATGCCTACAAGGTGAAACTGGCCGTCACGGTGGATGACTACAAATTGAAAGGCGCTGTGGATGATTTTTTAAACGATCCCAGGCAGCAACAGATCTTTCAGCAAACTAAATTTGATGAACGAAAAGTGGTCGTGGTCTATCAACCCCAGACCGGTTTTGATCTGCCTTATAATTCCAAAGGGGTTCAGACCATCATGGGATTGATCCAGGATAAGCTGGCGGCGCACGGTTTCAGGGTCTTTTTGCCGGACCAGATCAGGCGGATTAAGGGCAAGAGCGCTGAAATGGTGGTGGATGAAGAGACCGCCATAGAGATTGCACGCCAGGAAACCGGCGACTGCGCCATCATCGTCAGCCTCGACGGTGCCAAAAGGCCCACTTCCGACGGCTTTTTCCTCTTGATGTGTACGTTAAACCTGAGAGCCTTTGATACCGCGACCGGGGCGCTCTTTGCCAATGTGCAGGACCGGGACAAGACCATCAGCCGGAGCGGGGATTATGCCATTCAGGACGGTATTTCGCGAGCGGCCATCAAAATCGGCCCCCGGGCGGTGGAGAGACTGGTCAAAAAAATCGTCAAACGGTTCAGTGGACCCAAATATGTGACGCTCATTTTCAGGAACATCTCCTCGAAAAACCAGAACCGGATGGAAGACATTTTAGACGGGCTCGGCTGGAGAATCCGTGTCGCCCGGCAAACGGGTAAATATATCGAGTTCGAGGTGATCGGCGAAGCGGATCCTTCTTCCGTCAGGAAAATCGTGCGGAAAGAAATCCAGAAAGCCGGGCTGCCACTGAAGGCCGGGGAAATGGTGGGAAGCCGGATTACATTCGGAGGAAATGCCACAGGAGGATACTGAAGATGAAACGTTATCTGCTAGCGGCCGGAGCGGTTTTTTCAGTACTGCTCCTGGCATGCTGCGCATCCACAGGACCTTCCAAGACGGGGGCCCTGGTCAAGGTTTACCGGCCCAATGTGGAGACCTCCTCACTGGCCTGCTCCACACCTCAAAGCAAGGGGATATCTTTCATGTATGTGGGGCCGGAGACCATTTCGGGAGAGGCTGGTCCGAAGGAAAAAAAACTGATTACCCAGTTTGCCCGGTCCGTGTTGAGTGAAACCCGGGTGATTAACCCCATTGGAATTCCCCCCATGGAGGGCGAATACCCGAATCTTTCCATTGATGTCCTTGAACTGTCCGTGGCCGACCGGAATAAACAGAACCGCATCACCCGAAAAGGCGTTTTTGAAGCCAATATCAATATTCGGCAGATGGGTCTCATAGACTGTACCACCACGGAACCCATTTCAATCGTCAAACAATATGAGGCCCCATCCTACAAATCCGAAACCTTGCTCTCTCCTCGAAAATTAAAGGGGAAAATGATCAAGGAGGCGGTCCGCCGAGCGATCAGGCAATTTGTTCCGGTGAAACGCACGGTACTTCGCCCCGTGAAGACCGGGGGGGACGAACTGGTGGAAAAATCGGCCCGGATGATTGACGGCGGCAACTGCCGCGGAGCATATGAAGCCATTAAACCCGTTGCAAAAAGTCCTGACTGCAGGGATGCCGATCTGCTTTACAATGCCGGCGTCGCCATAGAATGCATGGCCTGGAAAAGGGCCATCAAACAGGAGACCCAGGCCCGTTATCTCCAGGAAGCGGAGAGATACTACCGGAAGGCTGCGGGTCTTGCGCCTGATGACGGCGACATGCAGAAAGCCAGCCGGGAGGTTTCCTACGAAGTTGAAACCTTCTTTGTTTCCGGCAGCGCTCAGAATGATACACGGCAGGAAAGGGACCGCTATACGGCACCCAAGGGTTATTGACGGGACAGGTGAATCAGAATGAAGAAAATTATCTGGGTTTTCGCGGCGCTGTTTGTCCTTTCAGGTTGCATGAAGGCCATCGAAAGCGCCACCGGTATCCAAATCACCCAAAACACCAACCCCGTCATGGAACTGGAGATGGACCTGGTGTTTCTGGACGAACTGGCCGCTCTCACCAAGCTGAACCAGATTATCCTGGAACGGGTCCCCATATCTCTGGATGACCCGTGGCCGTCCATTTTAAACGACTATTCCGCAAAACCCCGTGAAGGGGAAGCGGCGCGGTATGAGGCGTACAAGGATTGTTTGTCGCGGCTTCTGAAACAGGATTTTGTTTTTTACAGCGTGTACGACCCGGGTCAATACTTTAAAGTGTTAAGCGGCAACGCTACCGGCGTTCAGGCTTTGCTGGCCCAAGGCCTGATTGCCGCCCGAAACACCCTGATCATGGATGCCGCCGAGGAAATGGGACGAAAGTACGAACACGGCAAATGGGTGATCAGCTACTACCCTTTGGGCTGCAAGTGCATGTTCTACAGCCAGAGATTCGAACACCTGGCAGCGGGTTCCGGTGAGTGCCGGCAGTTCGGCGACCGGGCGGACTGCCCGTTTTTCAGCCGCCCCACGGAAGACATGCTCTATGAATACCTGCTGGAAAAGGGCGGGCTGGATGCGTGGGAGGACCTCAAGATTTCCCCGGATTGCCTCCGTGTCGTGGAAGGGGAAACATTAGGCCCCTTCAAAACCGTTTATTATACCCTCTTTCCGGATCACATCCGCGACGAAGCGGCAGGGGTGGATGCGGATCTGGAGGCAACGGAAACGGAATTCAAGAGCGTTCAGGAGAGACTTAAAGAAAAAGACCTCTCTTCCGCCGAAGAAAGCCGGCTTGAAAAAGAGGAAGAAGCCCTTGAAGCCGCTTTGGAGGAACTCATCGTTGTTCAGAAAAAACTGTATGAAATAGCGCTTTCGACCCTGGAACCCACGCCTGAAAAAATCGCCATCGCCAAGAAACTGCTGGAAATCACCCGGTTCATCACCGAGGGTTTCGATGAAATTTCTACGGCCATGTTTGCGTTAACGGTCAAAATGACCGACGACATGATCGTTTTTTCACAGATGGGATCCGTGCAAATCAACGAGGGCAGCGTGTCCCTGGCCAACAAGGGGGTCTCATCGCAACCCATGCCGCAAAAACGGGCGAGCCTCCTGAACAAACGGCTGGCAAGCCTGCCCGTCAACTACGCTTCCGTTCTGGGCTACGCCATGAGCCAGAAGAGCCTGGTGAGCGAATACAGCGACTATCTCGAGGCGGTGGCCGCCATGGAGGAAAAATTAAGAAATCAATAAACAATATCCATTGACAATTTTTTGAAATAGGGGAGGTAGAGCAATGCGTAGATATTTTTTTCTGGTATTTTTTTTGAGTTTAGTCTGGCTGGTGAGCGGCTGCGCCACCAAGAAACTGGCCCCCATATCCGATGAAGACAACCCGGCACACCATTACCTGAGGGGAATGGAGTTGATCGACAAGGGGAATGTAAATGAAGCGGATTCCCGTTTTCAACGGGCACTGAAACTGGAACCGGATTACCCGCCCGCCCTGGCAGGTCGAGCGCTTGCGGCTGCCTACCGAACAAAGGCCGAAAGTGACGCGGAACACAAATCGGTGGAGCTGAAACGGGCCCTGGACATGCTGGATGATGCCAAAGATGAAGCAAAAGGAGATTCCCAGGAGTTCATCGCTGAAGTCACCGGCATTCGCGTTTACACCCGTGCCAAACCCAAAGACTGGATTGAAGAGGCTGAGGACTGCTATGAAGACAGCATGGACTTGGATGAAGTAAACGTGGCGGAACTCCCCTATTACCGGAGCAAATCGGCCGCCCCCTACTTCATGGGAATAGCCTATTTTGCCGATTATCAGTTCCGGAAATCGGAGGAGATGCTCTCAAAGGTCATGTCCGCTCCGCCGGGGCGCTGGCACGAGCCCGCTGAAATACTGTTCAGGCGGGTACACAAAATCGTGCGGGCATCCTCCGGCTATACCCTTACCAATGTGGCCAAGCGCATCGCCGTAAAAGACCAGGTTTCTAGGGCGGACGTGGCGGCCCTGCTGGTGGATGAGATTCACCTGGACCGTTTTCTGGCCGGCCGGATCAAAGCGCCGGAGAAAAAAGACCCGAATGCCTTTGTTCCGGCGGATGTTCGTGGCAATCTTTTTAAAAATGAGATACTCATTGTCACCAAATGGGGCCTGCGGGGACTCGAACCCATGTACGACAAGTCCTCCAGAGCCTATCTTTTCTATCCTGATAAACCCATCACCCGAAAACAACTGGCCTTTGTTCTGGAAGACATTCTGATTAAGATCACCGGGGATGAATCACTGGCCAGCAAGTTTTATGGCCAATCCAACTCCCCCTACCCGGATGTCCCCCCCACGTCCAGCTATTACAACGCCGTTACCAACTCGGTTACCCGGGGCCTCATGGGGCCCGATCTTTCAGGGGCTTTCAGGCCCGACGACAATACGGACGGTGCGGAGCTGCTCCAGTCGGTCATGCGATTAAGAAATGTCATGAACATACACTAGGGCGGCAACCCGCGGTTTTAGGTTTTAGGTTTTAGGTTTTGAGTTTTTCTGTCGATGGACTTATTATTATTGTGATAGAAACCAGGTGATAAGGGACTAAGAAAGGAGATTTACTATGAAAAAGCTATTTGGAACCCTATTGGCGCTTTTGGCAATGTTCACCTTCATACCGGGTGCGTGGGCCGAATGGAAAAGCGTAACCAACCCGACCCAGATTTTCGAGGAAGGGTATATTCAAGTGGTCGGCGTATCCGAGGAAGGTCAGAGCCGTTACCAGGCCATGAGAGCCGCCACGGTGGTCGCCCAGCGGGACTTGCTGGAGATCATGGAGGGGCTTCGCCTCTCGGGCCAGACCACTGTCAGGGACGGCATGTTGCAGTCCGACGATATCCGCACCAGCATCAGCGGCTTCTTGCGGGGCGCCATGAAATGCGGTGAAAAATACCACAGCGACAGACGGTATGCGGAAGTCTGCATGAAACTTAATATCCGCGGTAAAGGCGGCTTGTATGATGTAATTCTGCCGTTGATCAAGGAAAATAAGATTCAGCGGGTGGCACCTGCACTGCCCACGGATTACTACAAACCGAAATTGATTCCCAAGGTGGTGGGCACCGAGGTAGTGCAGGAAACGGTCCAGAAAAAAATCCCGGGAGTCGGGGGGAAACCGGCCATCGTGACCGAAACGGTTACTGAAACCGCAGCGGTGGTAAAGCAAGTGCCCCCGCCCGCCGTTATTTTCGACGGCCTCATCGTGGACGTAAGGGATTTCAAATTCAGGCCGGCCCTGGTCAACACAGTGGTGACCGACGGGGAAAAGGTGGTTTTTGATCCGTCTAAAATATTAAGCGCCATCCTGGTGGAACGGGGCTGCGGCGGATTCACCACGGATCCCGGTAAAGCCAAGGCCCTGCTCGAAAGCTGGGGCAGCAAGAAACCCATGATCATAAAAGGGGTTGGGGTGGTGAAAATGACCAACGCCAAGGTCTCCCCTGATGATGCCGCCGCCATTTATCTCAGTGATCAGAAAAGCAACCTGCTGGCCAACGCCAAGGTGGTTTTTCTTCTGAAATAGTTTTTGGATGGCGAAACAAGTGAATGGGTCTGCCCGCCCGAACACTGCCAAGCGGGCAGACCCATCTTTCTCCATGGAGTCATCACTATGAAAAAAAAAGTTCTCATCGTTTCGTCCATCTGTTTATTGTTTTTCGTTGGCCTGGTTGCTGCCTCGGGCATCTACATCAATTCAAATATTGAAGAGATCACCCGCCGGCATCTGGGAGCCGGCATTCAGTTTGAAGCAGTTGATTTCAGCTTCACCCCCCTACCTGCCGTCGCCTTTTCTCAGGTGAAAATCCAAAAAGGCAAACACAAGATCAATATCCCCTCGCTGGTTCTGTACCCTGACCTGCTGGCCCTCCTGAAAGGGGATGTGGTCATACGAAAGGCCGTGGTGGAAGAACCGTTGATCCTCTCAGATAAAACCCCTGAACGCGACATTGAAAACAAACGACCCGGAACATCATCGCCCGTATCCCCTTCCGAACCGCTCACAACGGCCGCCATTCCCGTGAATATGATCAATGAAATCATGATCCGTGGCGGAAAACTGGTGGTGAATTCGGAATCCACAAAAATGCCCCCAGTCTCCTTTGCGGTGGCGGTGGAAGATATTGAAAAGAAAGACCAGACCATTTCGGTTGCCGTCAAGGAATTTACCATAGACGAAATAGGGCTCAAGTTTGCGGGGGATGTGGCCATCACTTCCTTCTCCCCTCTGGGACTCAAAATAGACGCTTCAAAGGCAGCCATCAACCCGGCGGCACTCAAGAATTTCCTGGTGGAATTCGAATTTTTAGACGCATCGCTAGGGAACCAGATCCCGAAAATAGAGCAGGTCACCGCCGGCGGTTTTCAGCTCACTATCGACCCAAACTCGGGAGAAATGGATCTTGTTTCCGAGTCCCTCAGTTTTGGTGAAAACCAGCTCCAGAATGTGTCGGTTACGCTTTCTAAAGAAAAAGGCTACTCACTGAAATGCGCGAAAGTTCTCATGGACGTGGGCACCGTCCAGGGATGGGTGAACGAAAACCCGAAAGGGAAGGAAGCGCTGGAACAGCTGTTTGTCAAAGCCAAACTCAAAGATTTACGCGCCACCGGAAAGATTGAACTCTCTGCCATCGATCTTACGGGCGGCGGCCAAAAAGGCGCAAAAATCAGTGGCGCCATGGATCTTAAAACCGAAGGGCTCAAGATTCATCTGGTTGCGGAAAACGGCAAGGAGCAGAACTTCACCATCAGCCAGTTGGAGACACGGGTGATCCTCGAAGAGGGGAAACCTTCGCTCCAGGTCAGCAACCTTCAGTTGGCCTCCTCCCGCGGGGGAACCGGTTTGCTCACAGGCACGCTGGAAATTCCGGTGAAACTGAAAAAAGCCCGTTTCGAAGCGACCCTTGATTCATTCCAGGTTTTTGACACAGCGGTAAATTTGAAGGCCGTTAAAAACTCCGGGGATAAACTGACCTTTGACATGGACTTAAGCGGTCCATCCCTGACCCTTCTGGCCAAAGGCCAGTTGCAGACGCCCGGAAGGGAAAAGGCGGATTTCTGGATCCGAATGACGGAATGTCGCATATCCAGGGGGTCTGCCGCAGGAAAAAGGGTTGTTCAGGTTCAAACCGGGTCTGGCGGGAAAGGGGACAAAGGGACCGCTCCCGGGGACACGGTGCATCAGGACTTTGATTTCAGCGCCCTGAAAGGCAGAAAACTGTCCGGTGAAGCTTTCGTCAAGATATTTCAATACAACGACCTGCCCCAGGTAAAGGACGTGAATTTCACATTGGCCTGCGCCAACAACCGGGCCGTATTGCGGGGTTCCATGGGGATCTGCCAGGTGGATCTTTTTGTGAACGCCGTGTTCATGGCGCCCAACCAGGTTGTGGCCCAGATTGAAGGCAAAGGCGCCAATATGAACCTGACCTCCTTTATGGCCTGTTTTTCCCGTGAGCTCCCCATGTTTCTTTCCGGAAAAATGTCTGTCATGGCCTCCCTTTTTGTTCAGGGACAAAATAAGAAAGCCCTTCTGGATTCGGCCCAGGGCGACCTCATGGTGACCCTTCGGAAATGCACGGTCCGGAAAGTGTCGAGGCTGGATGATCGACTCGATTTCCTGGTAGACATGTTAAATGCTGCTGCAATTACATCTTTAAAAGATGATGCCGTCCATTTCCGGAAAGGGCTTGCAAAGGCTCAAATAGGAAAGGGCAAGGTTATTCTTGAGAAGTTCTCCTTGGCCGGACCCCTTCTGGACGTCTGGGGAAAGGGTGAGTTTTTGGTTAAAAAGAAACAGTTGAAACTGACAGGCCAGGTTCAGACAGCGTTAGGGTTCACCAATGATCTTGAGATCGACCGTGTTTTTCAAAAAAGGAAAACCTAAGGCGGCAAGCCGCAGTTGTCAGTTGTCAGTTTTCAGTTGTCAGAACGGGTAGATTCGGGAAACTAAAGGAATCTCGACAATGCCCCCAGAACGTATCAAATCCCTAATGAAGACCCGTTAATAATGTACCAGGTACTAAGATGAGGCATAAGCAAACAAGCGGTTCCTCGCCCTTTCTCTTTCTTTATGTTCTATTGGCCATGTTCTTTCTTTCGGCCTGTGGTACAACCCAGAAACCCAAAGAAATATCGTATGTTCCGGAAAAGGACATCCCCCGGACCATCGCCGTCATGCCGGCCAGGCTGCTGCCGGATAAGAAAGATGAAACCGGTTTTCAAATTGAACCGGGAAGCGAAGATGAAGCGTTTATTGACAAGTTGGTCCGTGGCGTTATCAACAACCAGTTGGCCGGCAAAGGGTATGACACCCTCCCCTTGAACCGGATCGACCGGAAACTTTCCGCTTCCCCCGAGGGAAAGGACTGGGAGAATACCCCCCCCAAGGTCCTGTGCAAACTCCTGGGCACCCATGGTCTCGTGTTCCCTGAAATTATTTCAGCCGTCATGGTCAAAACCGTGGCCTATGACGAATATTCCGTTGAGGTTCGCATTACCCTTTTCAACAACAAGGGTGAAAATTTAGGGTCGTGGACCGAATCCGCATCCAAAAGAAAAATTGCCATTCCCACCAGCGCCATCGGCGCACTGGCCACCATTGCGGTGGCGGCCATGGATGAACCGGCAAGAAAACACATGCGGCTGGTCATATATGACTGGGGCTGGAAAATTTCCCAATTCATGCCCGACAGCCCCCATGGGGGTGAGCTCCCGGAAATTCTCTTTGTCAACACCAATGTGGACAAGGGGGTTTTTGGGGCCAAAGAAAAAATCGAAGTGGAACTGAACGCGGAAAAAGGGTTGACCTGTTCTTTCGATCTGGGGAATTTCAAACAGGGCATTCCCATGCACTATACGGCCGGCGGCACCTACAAGGGGGTTTACGTGGTTGCTGAAGGGGAACAGGCGGACTCCCTGCCCCTGACCCTTCACCTCATCAAACCCAATGGCATGGAAAGGTCGTGGGCGGAGACGGGACTTGTGACCATTGATGCCGTTGCCCCACCGGCACCTGTCAATCTGAGCGCCCGTCCCGGAAAACAGGGCGTTTTACTTTCGTGGTCTTCGCCCGAAAGCGAAGACCTGAGTGAATTCCTGGTGGAGAGAAGCGAAAAGGCGGTGGGCAATTTTGAACCCCTTGAAAAAACCAGGGACCTGAAATACCTGGATGCCCAGGTAAGCCAGGGGAAGCGCTACTACTATCGCATAAAATCCGTGGACAAACTGGGAAATCGTTCTGCTCCCACCCCGGTTCAAAATCTCACCATGCCCTATTTTGACGCAGTGAAACTGCCGCCCCTTTTCAAGGGTCCCCTGGTTCCCGGAACTTATTCGGTGGAGGGGACCTGCGTTGTCCCGGAAGGGGAGATTGCGGCTGTGGGGCCCGGAACCCATTTCAATTTTTCACCCGGCGCAAAACTGATAGCCAAAGGTTCGCTCACCATCCAAGGCGCTGCGAAAGACCGCGTATTCCTGGAAGGAGAGGGATGGGGAGGAATTGAAATCCCAGCGGGTGGCCGCGTGAAAATTTCCAACGCCGCTGTTTCGGGGTGTTTAAAATGCCTCAACGCCAAAGGCGGACTTCTGGAAGCATCGGCCGTTTCTTTGAAAGGGTCTGAAGGAACCGGCATCATGGTAGAGAACGGCAGCCCCTATGAATTGAGAGACCTGACCGTTAACGGCTTCAACAAGGGCGTTGTTATCAAGGGGGGGAAAGGGCGCATTGAAAAATGCAGCATCTCCGGGAACCATGTGGGACTGACCTTCCTCGGCGGAAGTGCGGAAATTGTCAATAATAATATTTTTGAAAACCAGGAATTGGAGATCAGCGCCGGGTCAAAACTGGTTCTGGATCGCAACTATCTGGGCACCGACAACACCCAGGATTTGAAGCTGAAAGGGGACATTCTGGTTGCCAGCCTGTTAACCGCCCCCTATCCCAAAGGGAAATCCTTGGTTCTGGTGGATAGAAAAGATGTCACCCCGGAAATCATGGAAGCACGGTTCGAAAAACAGAAGGCAAAAGGGATCGATGCGTTCAAAAACAGGAAATTCGGTGATGCACATCAGTCCCTTGAAAAAGCACTGTCCCTGAAGGAAGACAGGGAGGTGTACCTGTATCTGGCCTATACCCAGATGATTCTGGAAGATGCCGCGGCTTCGGAACGAACCCTGGCAGCTGGGATTAACGCTTTTCCCTATGAAGTGCGCCTCTATCAGGTATATGCGCGACAACTGGCGGCCAAAGGCGAAAAGGAAAAAGCCTTGAAGCTGGTGAACAAGGCCCTTCGGATGAACCCCGATGATCCTGTCTTGAAAATGATCAAACGGGATCTGACAGGCACCTCACCGCCTGAAAAGGCCGGGGTGCAAAAAAGACCCGCGCCTAAAAAAGCAGCGGTTCCGGAAAAAGCAGCGGTTCCGGAAAAAAAGCCCCAAGATGCCAAAACTTTGAAATCACAGGGCATTGATGCGTTTAAAGCGGCAAAATACACCCTAGCGGAAGAACACCTTACCGGTTCCCTTGGCGTAAAACCGGACCGCGAAGCGTACCTCTACCTGATTTATGCTCAAACGCGACTGAACAGGGATGCGGCGCTCACAAAGACCCTTCAGAAAAGCGTCCGTGATTTTCCCGGGGAAGTCAGGTTTTACCGTTTGTATGCCAAGCATCTGGCTGATAAAGGGCAAACCGGGGAAGCCCTTGTTCAGATCCAGGCCGGGCTGAAGAAACACCCGGATGACCTTCAGCTGAAAATGCTTGAAGATTTCCTGAAAGAGACCCTGAAAGGACAAGAGAAAAAATGACCATTCCGAGAAAAATGGTATTTCTTTTTGCGACCTTGTGGATTTTTATGGCCAGTGGGGCGGCTTCCGGGGCGCAACCGGACCCGGCCCAGGAGCATGAAGCGCGGTATGATATCAACGAAGCCGCCTACCTCATCGAAGTGGGAAAATACATGGAGGCACTGGAAAACTACCAGAGTGCCCTTGAACTGTCCGCCATCCCCAAAACCAGGATTGACGCACTGCTTAGCAAGGCCACCCTGTTGTCGTCTTTTCTGGATGCGCCTGAAAAAGCGCTTGAGGTTTACCAGCAGGTTTCACGGGAATACCCGCAGGCCGCGGAAATCGGCCGATACCGTGAAGGCCTTCTTTTGTTCCATCTGGATCGACCGGATGAAGCAATACCCGTAATTGAAAATTATCTCAAGAGTTACCCCCAAGGGAAATTCCGCTTTCAAGCAGAAGCCCTGCTGGAACAAATCAAGAAAACACCGCCTAAGCCCTCGCCGCCCCCTGAACCAAAACCGGTCTCCAAACCGATCCCTGAGCCGATCCCTGAGCCAATCCCCAAACCTGAGCCGAAGCCGGCTCACAAACCGACGTCCACCACAGAGCTTCCGCCGCCGCCACCCGGATCCTCTCCCCCCAAACCACCCGTAACACAACCCGTGGCGAAACCCTCACCTCCCCTTTCGCCGTCACCAGAACTCCGGGTCCGCCTCTGCAAAACCAGGGGGTCTGCCGCCGTCACCGGAACGGATGTTTGCGCGGAAGGATTTGGCTGTCAAACCCGGTTTGAACTGAAAGGCCAGGGCGGAACGCTTATGGTCAACGGCCGTCGAAAAAATGGGAACGAAATTCTCTTAACCAGCAAGACTCCGCTGGTGGTCTCCTGCGGCAAGAAAAAGAAAAAGGTCCGGGGTAATGTTCTGGCGAAACTGAAAGGAGGCAAACTGTATGTCATCAACCTGGTGGACATGGAGCTCTACTTAAGATCCGTTGTCCCCTCTGAATCCTATGCTTCGTGGCCCCTGGAAACGCTTAAAGCACAGGCGGTGGCGGCCAGGACCTATGCCTACTACCAGATGCTGCACCGAAAAACCTGGTCCTATGATCTGGTGGACGACGAAGGGGACCAGGCTTACAAGGGGATGAAAAGAGAAAGAAAAAAGACGGATCAGGCGGTCATGGAAACCAAGGGGCAGATCCTCAGTTACAAAAACAAACCGATTCTCGCCATGTACAGCGCCAACAGCGGCGGGTACACGGCGGATGCGGGGAGCGTCTTCGGTCTCAGCAAACCGTATCTGGTGGCCCACAAGGACCCCAAAAGCCTCGAGGGGAAAATGGCCCGGTGGAAAAAAACCTATTCCGTTTCCCATGTGGAAAACGCCCTGAACCGGCGGGGCCTCAAACTAAGGGGGCTTAAACGGATTGAACCGGCAATTAAAGGTCCATCCGGCCGCATCATCAAAATTCGAATCGTTGCCGACAACAAAACGAAAACCGTCCGCACCCGCACCACCCTGAGACGGGCCCTCAAACTTCCCGAGATCCTGCTGGAAATCAAAAAGGAGAACGGCAAATTTATCTTTGACGGCAGAGGCTGGGGGCATGGTGTGGGATATTCACAGTGGGGGTCCGCCATCCTGGGCAAGGAAACCACCTACGACAAAATACTGGCCTTTTATTACCCCAATGCTGAACTTGCAAGAAAATGGTAGCTTGAATCAGTCATTCCGTGGTTCCCACGCTACAGTGTTGTAACACATGTCTCCTGCGAAATGCCACTTTTCCCCGAATGCCAATATCCGGATTTTGATCGGCAATTTTAAACACAGCTCAAAATTTGCCATGGCAATTTTAAAGTTATATTAAAAATTGCCTTGATTTTAACGGCGCGTACGGCTATACATAAATCCATGTACATCAAACGACATTTAGAAAAAATTGCCTTTTCATCCGGTTTCGGCCGTCAGATGCGTTTTGTTACCGGCCCCCGTCAAACAGGCAAAACAACTGTCGCAAAATATTTCATGAAAAAGTTTTGTTTTGATAATTTGTATTACAACTGGGACAACCGCAGGGTGCGGGATGATTACATAAAGGATAATCATTTTTTTGCCCGCGACCTGTATAACGAATCTCCCGACGAAAACGGCAAGCGCTGGGTACTCATGGATGAAATCCACAAGTACCCGAACTGGAAAAATATCCTGAAAGATTTTTTCGATGGCTATGGAGACGACGTCATATTTATCATCACCGGTTCGGCAAGGCTTGACATGATGCGTAAAAGCGGAGACAGCCTTGCAGGACGTTATTTTACCTTCAGGTTGGGTCCCGTGACATTACAGGAGTTTGCCGGCAGTGAATTTACGGAACCACCCGAATATGCCGCAACCCTCATAAAAAATAAACTTGATTCACCCATTTACAAAAAAATTGAGCTGGCAACGCTACTCAGATTCAGCGGATTCCCCGAACCGCTTCTTGCGGGAACGGCACGTTTTCATACCCGATGGCGAAGAACCTACCTGGATACCCTCATTCGGGGGGATCTACGAGAATTGACGCAGATTCGTGAATTGGAAAAAACGGCAGTTCTCATGCACCTTCTCCCTGAGCGGATATCTGCGCCATTATCAATTAACTCCCTTTCACGCGATCTTGCGTGCAGTTTCGCCACAACGGCGAATTATCTTAAAGCCCTTGAACTGGGATACCTGATTTTCAGGATACCGCCCTACCACAAGAAGATTGCACGGTCTTTAAAGAAAGAGCAAAAGGCTTATTTTTATGATTGGACCCGGGCGACCCGGGAATCCGCACGGTTCGAAAACTACGTTGCGGTTGAACTCAAGGTATGGACTGATCTATGGACGGATGCCGGGACAGGCGAGTTCGACCTCTATTACATCAGAGATCGCGATGGCCGGGAAACAGACTTTTTGATTACCAAAGACACCGTCCCCTGGCTTTTGGTGGAAGCAAAACTTTCGAGCTCAAAAATTGACTACCATCACAAAAAAAACAGCGCTACACTGAGCAATATCCCGTTTATTCAGGTTCTTCAAGAAAATAATGTTACTGAAAAACATGAAAATGGCATGTATCAGATGTCTGCGTCGCGTTTCTTTTGTTGAAATGCTGATATTAGAGCCTTCCAACCATGACCAACAACCCTAAAAAAGCGAATACCCTGGCCGTTGCAGGGTTTCTGGCCCCCTTTGTTGCCGCGGGGATTACGTGCGGTCTGCTCCTCATGGCCGGAGATGATTTCAAATCCTCAAAAGTTTTCATTGCTTACCAGCTTGCCATCCCATTGGTCCTCATCATCGGCGTGGTCCTGGGGGTCAAGTCAATTCCCCATATCCCCCGGCTGGGCGACAAAGATTATGCCTATAGCGGCCTGCTCCTGAACGTCTTTTTTTTAGTGGTTTTTCTGCTATCCTTAATCTACTTCAGTTGATTATTCGTGCATCCGTCCCTCTAATAACCAAACCCCCCGCATATATGGTGGCAACCCCTCCCAAACCAGGCACATATTGCGATCTGGCTTGAAAACAAAAAAAATCCGCAAATAGCTCATATCCCTGTTTTTTTCTTGACAACTACCGTTTTTTACCGGATAGTGCCAGAAAGTGGTAAAAATTGTCACAAAGTGTCACAAATGGTTTCCCATGTTTCGTGGACGTTCAAAACACAATCTCGATGACAAAGGCCGCCTGGCCATCCCCACGCGGTTTCGAGAGGCCCTCACCCAGGAAGGGGATCAGTGCCTGGTGGTGACCCATAAAGACGGCTGCCTGTGGGCCTTTTCCAGGGACGTCTGGCAGCGCCTCGAAGAAAAAGCGGCCAATCTCCCTTTGTTTGACAGCGCAGGAATTGCGTTTCTCCGCTATTTTATTTCAGGCGCTGAAGAATGTCCACTGAAGAACGGAAGAATCACAATTCCCCTTTATTTGAGGGAAGTCACGGGGCTGGAAAAAGAGGTTGTGGTGGTGGGTCAATTAAAACGGTTTGAAATCTGGGACAGAAAAAAATGGGAGGAGGAATTCGAAAGAGTGACGGACGTTTTTCCCGAAGCAAGCCAGGCCCTTCAAGAACTGCGGATTTAGAGATTCAAAATTCGGATTATCCTCATGTGCCGGTCCTTCTTCAGGAAACCGTGCGATGTCTCAACCTCAAGCCGGAAGCCATCTATGTCGATGGAACCACCGGATCGGGTGGCCACAGCCTGGAAATATTATCCCATCTGCCAGAAAACAGCCGCCTGATCTGTCTGGATAGAGACCCTGACGCCATCCGTTTATCGCGGGAAAGACTCGGCTCAGACCCCAGAGTGCATTTCACTCAGGCCAATTTTTCTGACCTGGCCGGGGTAATGCGGGACCTGACCATCGAAAAAATTGATGGCATCCTACTCGATCTGGGAATGTCCTCTTACCAGATCGAGCAATCGGGAAGAGGATTCAGCTTCATTAGAGAGGAACCCCTCGACATGAGAATGAATCCAAACCACAAACCGGCCGGGGAGCACCTGATCAACAGCCTCTCCGCCCGGTCCCTTCAAACCCTCCTGTGGGAATATGGCGAGGAACGGAGAGCCAAAACCCTTGCCAGAGCTGTTGTGAAGGCCCGGGAAAAAGAGCCCATCAAAACTGCGGCCCAACTGGCCCGGATCATTGAAGCTGCAACGCCCAGGTCTCATGGACCCTGGAAGCGACATCCCGCAACCAAAACCTTTCAGGCCATCAGAATCGCCGTTAACAACGAAATGGACAATCTGGAGACCTTTCTCCGCAAAATTCCAAACCTGATGGCAGCGGAGGGAAGACTGGTCGTCATTTCATATCATTCCCTCGAAGACAGGCAGGTCAAGAAAGCGATGGTCCATTGGGAAAAAACCTGCACCTGCCCTCCCGATTTTCCGGTTTGCGGTTGTGACAAGACCCCTGCTTTCAAACGCGTATTCAAGAAAGGGCAAAAGCCGGAACAGGCAGAAATCCACCATAACCCCAGAGCACGCAGCGCCATCATGAGGGTTGCAGAAAGGATCTCATCGTGACCAGGCCGGACAGTCTCTTAAAAATGATGAATTCCCGTAACGCCGCAAGCGGGGTTCGTATGGGAAATGCAAAATCGAAACCCTCCAGACTTCATGTGACCCGAAGGCAGGTCGTCATGACCCTGATGATGTTGATATGTTTCATGGGAACCGGCATCGGGTATGTGTGGTCCAATTTTGAGAGGACCCAGATCGGATACAATTTAAGCCAACTGAAAAAAGAAGAAATGAGGTTTCAGGAGATCAATCGAAAACTCAAACTGGAGCTGGCGACCCTGAAATCGCCGCAAAACCTGGAACACCTCGCGATTCAGCAACTGGGGCTCAGCCCCCCGAAACCTGAACAGATCATCTTGTTGCCATGAAGATTAAGGAAAAAAAATGGGTTCGCTTCCGGATCCATTTGGTTAGTGTCTTTTTCATTGGCGGGTTGATCGCCATCTTTTTCAGGGTTTATCAACTTCAGGTATTGCAGCAGGAGTATCTGCGTGGCATAGCGAAAAATGGCATCATCGGAAACACAAAACTGCCGCCGAAACGGGGGGTTATTTATGACAGAGATGGGCACGAACTGGCAATCAGTGTTCAGGTGGGGTCCGTCTTTGCTCATCCAAAACAGGTTAAAGACAAGAACAAAACAGCCCGGGCGCTCTCGAAAATCCTCGGCGAAAAGCGCAGCCTGATCCTGAAAAAACTCAAACGGAACCGCTCTTTTGTCTGGGTTAAAAGAAGAATCCCCCAAACCCTGGCTGAACAGGTTAAAGCCCTTAATCTCAAAGGTCTGGGAGTTACAACCGAAACAAGGCGCTATTATCCCGGCCGTGAAACGGCGGCCCATATCATCGGGTTTGCCGGAACCGACAACCAGGGCCTGGAAGGCATTGAAAAGAAGTTTGACGGATTGCTCCGGGGGCCGGAAGAGAAGCTGTCCTTTATGCGGGATGCGCTGGGAAGGCCCTTTGCGGTCACTAGACCCGTAACTTCAGACAGGAGAATCCATGACCTCCATCTGACCATCGACAAAGACATTCAGTATAAGGCCCAGGCTTCGCTTCGGGCAGCCGTCAAGAAGGCAAAAGCAAGAGGTGGGCATTGTGTGGTGGTGGATCCCAATACCGGTGAGATTCTGGCCATGGCCGTGGTGCCCGAATTCAACCCGAACGTCTTTTTTAATTACAAACCTTATCAATGGCGTAACCGTGCCGTAACGGACTGTTTTGAACCGGGGTCTACCATCAAGGCCTTCCTGTTGTCAGCGGCACTGGAAGAATCAGTTGTCTCACCCCTCTCCCAGTTCTACTGCGAGCAGGGCAAATTCAAAGTGGGCGGCAGGGTGGTTCATGACACCCACAAATACGGCGATCTCTCAGTTGCCGATATTGTAGTCCATTCCAGCAATATCGGGGCCATCAAACTGGGCCAGAAACTGGGATACCGAAAATTTACCGAATATTTGAAAAATTTCGGTTTTGGAAAAAGGGCGAAAATTGATCTCATGGGTGAACGAGGCGGGTTTATCAGGGGCGTAAAAAACGCTCGCACCATCGATCAGGCAACACTTTTTTTTGGACAGGGTATGACCAGCACATCGCTGCAATTGACAATGGCCATGGCAGCCATCGCAAATGGAGGAAAACTGATGCGTCCATATGTTGTCTCAAGAGTCGTTGATGAATCCGGAAGCACCACTAAAAAAGTCGGCCCGAAGGTCGTGAAAAGGACCATTTCGGACAAAACCGCCCGCAAAGTGGCCGCGATTCTCGAAGGGGTGGCAACGGAGGAGGGAACAGCTGCCCAGGCAGCCGTAGAAGGATACAGGGTGGCCGGAAAAACGGGAACCTCGCAAAAAGTGGACCCCGAAACAAAAAGGTACTCCAAGAAGAAATATGTGGCGAGCTTCGTGGGCTTTGTTCCATCAGACAAACCCCGCCTGGTAATCATGGTGATGATCGACGAACCCAAAGGTCATATCTACGGTGGCCTGGTGGCGGGGCCCGTATTCAAGGAAGTGGGTTCGTGGGCGCTGAATCACCTCAGAATTTCACCTCAGCCTTCTCTCTTGGGCAATATCAAAGTTCAATCAGCACAGGCACAAGATCAACCGGAAAACGCGGCGCCCCAAATTTCACCGGAGACACCTTTGCCACTGCCTCATGCGGTACGGGCGGCACAATTGCCGGATTTTACCGGTCTGGGGATGAGAGAGGTCCTTAAACGTGGTCGTGCCCTGGGCCTGAAAGTGTGTCTTGAAGGATCAGGACTGGCCATTCGGCAGAACCCGGATCCTGGATCACTATTAAAAACCGTTCAAAGCCTCAAAGTGAATTTCAGGCCGCCCATGTGATGATGCGCCTTTTGCCAAAAGCGACTGGCCAAGGGCTGACAGCTGAAAACCAGATTTTAAGAGCCTGCGCCATGCAATTAAAAAAACTCATTGAGAATATCAATATCAAATGCCTGGCAGGCAAAACCCATATGGAAATCTCTCAGATAAACTATGATTCTCGCAAGATAGGGTTGGGGGACCTGTTCGTGGCCATGAAGGGATATGCTCAGGATGGCCATGATTTTATCGGGGATGCTGTTTCCAGGGGGGCCGCAGCTGTTTTATCCGACTTGCCGCCGGGGGGCGCCATCCAAAAGCTCAACAGAAGACCGAATCAAATGCCGACATTCCTCCAGGTGCCCGACTCCCGGAGAGCGCTGTCTCAATTGGGGGCAGCGTTTTATGAAAACCCTTTCCGAAACATGAACCTGATCGGGATCACCGGGACCAATGGAAAGACCACCACCAGTTATCTGCTGGAATCCATACTCGTGGCTGCCGGAAGAAAGCCCGGGGTTATCGGCACCGTCAACCACCGAATTACCAGCTCGGTTCTGAAATCTTCCGTAACCACCCCCGAATCCCTGGATTTGATGAAAATTTTACGTGAAATGGCGGACCATTTTGCAACAGACGTGGTCATGGAGGTATCTTCCCACGCGCTGGACCAGGGAAGAGTCGCAGATTGCCCCTTTCGAACCGTCTTGTTTACCAATATTTCAAGGGATCACCTGGATTACCATGAATCCATGGATGCCTACTTCGAAGCCAAAAGCCTTTTGTTTACGAATCTTTCAGCCAACTCCCAATCGGAAAAAGTGAGCGCCGTCATAAACGCCGATGACCCTCGTGGCAAAATCCTTCTATCATTGACGGCAGCCGGGACAATGACTTACGGACTCAATAATTCATGTGATGTAACGGCAAAAGATGTGAACGTCAGCCGGACGGGGCTCCGTGCCAAGCTTGTCTCAAAAGAAATGGGCGAAATTGATATTCATTCCCCCCTTATCGGTAACTTTGACATCTACAATATTATGGCGGCAGCAGCAGCCGCCATCACCCTTGGGGTGGATCTGGAGGCCATCGCTTCCGGCATAGGGAACATGAACGGGGTTCCAGGGCGTATGGAACTGGTTAAAAACGCCCGTTCACTGGTCATCGTGGTGGACTACGCCCACACCCCCGATGCACTGGAGAAAGCCCTGGGAGCGGCAAATCAAATTGCAGGGGGACAGATCCTGACAGTTTTCGGATGCGGCGGCGACAGGGACCGGGGTAAAAGAAATGAAATGGGCCGTGTGGCGGGAAAATACAGCCACAAAGTGTTCATTACCTCTGACAATCCCCGTACGGAAGATCCCGCCACCATTGCAAATGAAATTGAAAAGGGCGTCATCGCTTCGGGGCAAAAGGATTATGTGATCCAACTGGAAAGGGAGACGGCCATCAGGATGGCCATTGAGTCGGCTCTTCCAAACGATCTGGTGCTCATTGCCGGAAAGGGGCACGAAGACTACCAGATTATCGGAAGCACAAGACGGGATTTTGATGACCGGGTGGTGGCAGCCCGTGCCGCGTCATTATCTCGCGTTAAATAGGGGCGGACATGTCTGCTGAATGGGGAAAGGTATCGTCAAAAGAAATTCTGGCAGCCGTCAAGGGCCGTATGGTTTCAGGAGACCCCAAGTTATGTTTTTCCGGTTTCAATTCTGATTCAAGGGCCACCGACCAAGGCGAGATTTTCTGGGCGCTCAAAGGGGACCGGTTCGACGGCCATGATTTTGTTTCCCGGGCGGTTCAGCAGGGTGCATCGGGTGTGGTCATTCAGGAAGGATTTCAGGTTCCCCTTGAAGAATCGCCGCATACGGTGGTTATCGCCGTGAATGACACCCTCAGGGCCCTGGGGGACCTGGCCGCCTGGTGGCGCCGGCAGCATGCCGCCAGAGTGGTCGCCATCACGGGGAGTTCCGGAAAAACCACCACAAAAGAAATGACCGCCGCCATTCTGGAGAAGGGCAACAAAACCCTCAAGAACCAGGGCAATTACAACAACCTCATCGGATTGCCCGTGACGCTCCTGAAACTGGTAGAAACCCATGAGCGGGTGGTGGTGGAAATGGGCATGAACCATAAAGGTGAAATCGCCCGTCTGACTGAAATTGCAGCTCCCGATGTGGCCGCGATTCTGAATGTGGGGATGGTCCATCTGGAGGGGTTGGGTGATATGGACGGCGTTGCGGAAGCCAAAACTGAAATGATTGAGAAATCGTCCCCTGAAGCGAAAATCGTATTGAATGGCGATGACGGGGTGCTCATGAAACACGCCGCACGATTCGGCAGAGAATCCATCACATTCGGCCTGGGGGAAGGAAACCACATCCGTGGCACCCATATCCAGAACCGCGAATCCGGAGGGGTGGGTTTTGACCTGACCTTTGACGGGACCACCTGGCCCGTCAAATTGGGCGTACCGGGCACCCACAATGTCAAGAATGCGCTGGCCGCCGCTGCCATCGCATGGTGCCTCAATGAACCCCCGGGGCACATTATAAAAGGCCTGGGCGCTTTTCAAGGCATCAAAGGACGATTCCAGACCATACCACTTGAAAATGACATCCTGCTGATCGACGACACCTATAATGCCAACCCGTCCGCTTTGAAGACAACACTTCATTCCGCCGCGCCGCTGGTGAAAAAAGACGGGCAGTTCATCGTGGGGCTCGGGGATATGGGTGAATTGGGGGAAGCCGCAGTCTCCGCCCACCAGGAGGCAGGGAAAAGGATTGCCGATTCGGGCGCTTCGTGGCTTTTCGCCATGGGAACCCATGTGGAAGACGTGAAAGAAGGGGCCATCGACGGGGGCATGTCCTTAAACCGTGTGGTAATCGCAAAAAGCCATGATGAAATGATCAGAGGAATAATCCAGAAAGTAAAACCGAAAGATACGGTTTTTCTCAAAGGTTCCAGAATGATGCAATTTGAAAAGGTTTCAGAGGGCCTTCAGAACCATTTTGGACCGGGGTTTCCGGACAGGTAGGGCCAAATTTGTATATGCCCCAAAGGTAAAAAGAAAGGAAGACATGAAAAAACCAATCAAAGTGCTGGTCGTTGACGATGAAAAAGGGATTCGATTCCTGTTGTCGGAAGCGCTGCTGCATCGGGGTTTCGAAGTAAGCCTGGCGAGAGACGGGCGGGAATCCCTGGAGAAGATGGAAAAAAACAATTTTGACCTGGTGGTAACAGATATCAATATGCCCCGCCTGGACGGGGTGAAAATGTTAAAAAGCATGCGGGAAACGGGGCGGGAGGAAAAAATCATCATCATGACAGGTAACCCTTCGGATCAACGGCTCATGGATGAAGGCATGCCACCGGTCGTAACGCGCCTCTCTAAACCCTTCGGGATAGCAAAATTTCTGGATGTGGTGGTCGCCGCAACCACCAGCACGAAAGATGCGGCACCGAAAAATCAGGCCCATGCAGACCCTTATATGTGAAAGGTTAGAAGGTCGATGCTTTTCAAGCTGATATATCTTTTCCACTCGGATTTTTCCTGGCTCAATGTTTTCAGGTACATTACTTTCAGGACAATCCTTTCCAGTTTGACTGGCCTGACACTCTGTTTCATTTTGGGAGGCTGGGGCATTAGGAAGCTGAGGGCGTTACAGATTAAGGAACGGATTCGGGAAGACGGCCCTCCCGACCACCAGGCCAAAGCCGGCACACCCACCATGGGCGGCTGCCTGATTCTCCCGGCCATTGTCGCGGCAACGCTTTTTTGGGCGGACCCCTTAAACCTCTATATTCAACTGGCCGCGTTTGTGGTCCTGTTCTTCGGCGCCATCGGCTTTGTGGATGACTATTCAAAAGTGACGGGGAAAAACCCCAAAGGCATGAGCGCGTCAACCAAGTTTACGCTCCAGATCATCGGCGCCCTGGTGGTGGCTTTAGCGCTTTACTTCTTCCCGGAATTCGATTCCAGGCTCAATGTGCCGTTTTTAAAAAATATCGCTCCAGATCTCGGGTGGGGATATATCCCGATGGCTGTTTTCATCATTGTGGGCACTTCCAACGCGGTGAATCTCACCGACGGACTGGATGGACTGGCCATCAGCCCGTTGATCGTGGCCTTTGCCTGTTATCTGATCTTCGCTTACCTGACCGGAAATATGAAAACCGCATCCTATCTTCAGATTCCCTATCTTCCGGGCGCCGGTGAGATCTCCATTCTCTGCGGGGCCGCGGTGGGGGCGGGCCTGGGCTTTCTCTGGTACAATGCCTATCCCGCGGAAATATTTATGGGGGATGTGGGTTCGCTTCCCCTTGGCGCTTTGTTGGGAACCATTGCGGTCATGACAAAACAGGAACTTGTCCTGATTCTGGTGGGAGGGCTTTTTGTATTTGAAGCGCTCAGCGTCATTTTTCAGGTGGCCTATTTCAAAATAACCGGAGGCCAGCGAATTTTCCGAATGGCCCCCATCCATCATCATTTTGAATTGAAAGGGTGGCCCGAACCCAAGGTCATTGTACGGTTCTGGATCATTGCCATCATTCTGGCGCTTTTGTCCATCGGAACCCTCAAACTAAGGTAAAAAAATTGAATACCGCTCAAAACCCAAAACCCCATCTCAACATTCCCACTTCCAGATTTCTGGTGGTGGGCCTCGGCACATCCGGGTACTGGGCTGCCAGATGGTTGGCGGAGGAAGGCGCGAACGTCACCGTAAGCGACATCAAAGAAACATCCCAACTGGACCCGGACGTTTTAAAGGAGCTTCGGGGCTTAGGCGTTACACTGGAAACCGGAGGTCATCATAAAGAGACCTTCATGAATGTCGATGCCATTGTTATGAGCCCCGGCGCCCCCCTGGAGACACCGTTTATTCGCGCGGCACTTCAAAATAAAATTCCCGTTATGGGAGAAATGGAACTGGGGGCTCAACATGTTGACACCCCCATGATTGCCGTTACCGGAACAAACGGCAAGACCACCGTGACCACCTTTCTGGGACAGATGTTTGAAAATGCGGGCTATGACGTTTTTGTGGGCGGGAACATCGGCACCCCGTTAACCGCTCACCTGGCCCAAGGGAAAAAAGCGGACTATCTGGTGGTGGAAATCAGTAGTTTTCAACTGGATACCATACGGCACTTCAATCCCGAGATTTCAATTATTCTGAACATATCACCGGACCACCTGGACCGATATGCGGATTACCAGGCTTACATTCAATCAAAACTGAGGATTTTTGAGAATCAGGGCGCCGGACAAACGGTTATCCTGAATGCCGATGATCCGGTGCTTTCAAAAATTACCCCACCCACCGGCACAGCCGTTTTCCACTATGGTTTAAAAAAAAAGGAAGGGTTAGACGCTTTCATTGAAAAAAGGGAAATTGTTTCAGCGGTAAAGGGGGAAAGCCGTTTCAATCTGAACGCCTTTTTCCTGGCAGGCTCCCACAACCTGGAAAACCTCCTGGCCGTTGTTCTGGCAGGAGAAGTCCTCCATCTGCCGTCCGCACCCATTCAGAAGACCATCAATGAATTCAAAGGTCTTCCCAACCGGCTGGAGTACACGAACCGGGTAAACGGCATTCGATTTTATAACGACTCAAAAGCGACCAACGTGGATGCGGCCGTCAGGGCTGTGCAGAGTTTTGACGATCCGTTGATTCTCATCGCGGGGGGGCGGCACAAGGGTTCAGATTACCGGCCGCTGGTGGAAGCATGCAGGGGCAACGTGAGGGGAGCGGTATTCATGGGCGAGTCGGCAAATCTTCTGGCCGATGCGTTTACCGGTGAAATTCCTTTCTCACTGGCAGCCAGTATGCAGGACGCGGTCGCCAGGGCCTATGACCTTGCCAACAGGGGAGACATCGTACTGCTGGCGCCCGCCTGCTCAAGCTTTGATATGTTCGAGAATTACAACCACCGTGGCAGGGCGTTCAAAGACGCAGTGGAGGACCTTTCAAATGACCGATAAAGCAAAGGTATATGAAGGGTACAACCTCATGGTCCTCATTCCGGTGATTCTGTTGATCGGCCTGGGCCTGCTCACGGTTTACAGCGCCAGCAGCAACCTTGCCGAACACCGTTTCGGGGACAGCAATTTCTACTTGAAAAGGCAGATCCTGTTTTGCGCCATGGGGATTGCCGCCATGCTGGTGACCCGATATATCCCTTGCACCCTCTACAAAAAGCTGGTGTATCCATTACTGCTGGCCAGCGCCCTCCTTCTGGCACTTCTTTTTGTCCCGGGCCTGGGCCGCAAGGTGGGCGGCGCTTACCGATGGATGAATCTGGGCGGGTTCTCCTTTCAGCCTTCTGAAATAGTAAAGTTTTCCCTGGCGGTCTACCTGGCCTATTCCATGAGCAAAAAAGGATCGGATCTGGAATTGTTCACCAAGGGCCTGCTGCCCCACATATTGGTGGTCGGTACATTCATGGTACTCATCTACCTGCAGCCGGACCTTGGAACAGCGGTCATTATCGGTGCCTGGTCGCTGATGTTGCTGTTTGTGGGGGGGGTCAGGATCCTGCAGCTCCTTTCCCTCTCACTGCTTGCGGCGCCCATTTTCATATACCTGGTATGGAACGCCGAATACCGGGTTAAAAGGTGGTTGGCCTTCATGAACCCCTGGGACGACCCGAAAGGAATCGGTTTTCAAATTATACACTCTTTTCTGGCGTTCGGCTCGGGGGGCATTTTCGGCGCGGGCCTGGGCAACAGCAAGCAGAAACTTTTTTATCTCCCCGAACCCCATACGGATTTCGCCCTTTCCATCATGGGCGAAGAATTGGGTTTCATTGGTGTAACAGCCACCATAATGCTGTTCGGGGTTCTCATTATGGGGGGCATTCGGATAGCCCTCAACGCCAAGGATCTTTACAGCAGCTATCTGGCCCTCGGTTTAACCTGTTTCTTAGGCCTTCAGGTGATTGTCAATATGGCCGTGGTACTGGGATTGCTTCCCACAAAAGGACTCACCCTTCCACTTATCAGTTATGGCGGCTCATCCCTGGTAATGACCCTGGCGGGCATTGGGGTTCTGCTGAACATTTCTTCCAGGAATTGACGGAGAACGGAAGACGGATGACGGACGACAGAGGACAGAGGACAGGGGAAAGCAGACCGACCATGCGATGCATCATCGCGGGGGGCGGAAGCGGGGGGCACCTGTTCCCCGGGATTGCCATTGCCGGGGAATTGGCGGCGAGATGCCCGGGGGCGGCGCTTCTTTTTGTGGTGGGTCGAAGAAGGATGGAGTCGGAAATCCTTCGGCGCTACGGTTTTCAAGTGGCCTTTATCAATGTGGAAGGCATGAAAGGCCGGGGATGGAAAAAGGGGCTAGCTGTTTTGGGCATGCTGCCCGGGAGCCTGGTACAGTCCTTGCGGATTATCAAGGATTTCAAACCCTCATTTGTGGTGGGGGTGGGGGGGTATTCATCAGGCCCGTTCTGCCTGGCCGCCAGACTCATGGCTGTTCCCACTGCCATTCATGAACAGAATTCCTATCCCGGCCTGACAAACCGTTTGCTGGCGCGGGTGGTGGATCGCATTTTCGTCTCATTTGAGGAAAGCACGCCATATTTTAGACAAAAAAGCACCCTCACGGGTAATCCGGTACGACACGAATTGTTTTCACCCGTGGAGGATTCACTATCCCAGGACAAAAAATTCACGGTTCTGGTGGTGGGGGGGAGCCAGGGTGCCAGGGCCATCAACGAAGCGTTTGCAAAAGCGTATGGCATTTTGAAAAAATCGGGAAATAAAATCACATTTATTCACCAGACGGGTGAACACGATCACAAAAGAGCGGTGGAGGACTACGGATTCGAAAGACTTGAACCCCGGGAACTTGAAGCCAACGTGATCCCCTTTATCAAAGATATGGCTTCAGCCTACCACCGGGCGGACATGGTGGTCAGCCGGGCGGGTGCAACAACCCTCTTTGAACTGGCGGCCCTTGGAAAACCATCGATCCTGATACCGTATCCATATGCAGCCAATGGGCACCAGGAAACCAATGCCCGGTCGTTGGCGCAGCGTGGTGGAGCAGAGATGGTACTTCAGAAGGATCTGACCGCTGAAGGGTTGGCGAAGAGCCTGTTGACATACATAAACCATCCGCAACAGTTGAAAAAGATGGGGGACGCCGCCCGGGGCTTTAGTCGCCCGGATGCAGCCCGAATCATTGTAGACGAACTTTTAAAGGGAACGGGCGGGGCAAGAAAATGAAACAGTTCGGTAAAGCAAAACATATCCACTTTGTGGGCATCGGGGGCATCGGCATGAGCGGCCTGGCCGAACTGCTGATCAACCTGGGATACCGTGTCAGCGGCTCCGACTTGAAGGATTCCGCAGCCACCCGAAGGCTCTCGCGCCTGGGATGCGGAATCTTCAAGGGTCATGACCGCAACAACGTACAGGAGGCCGACGTGGTGGTCTACTCTTCCGCCATCGGGTCCCAGAACCCGGAAATTTTAGAGGCCAAAGAGAATTATATCCCCGTTATCCCCAGGGCCGAAATGCTGTCGGAACTCATGCGGCTCAAGTACGGCGTAGCCATTGCGGGCGCCCACGGAAAAACCACCACCACATCAATGGTCGCCTCCATATTAACCAAAGGAGAACTGGACCCCACCGTGGTGATCGGCGGGCGCCTCGATATCTGGGGAGGATCCAACGCAAAACTGGGCCAGGGGGATGTTCTGGTGGCCGAAGCGGACGAAAGCGACGGCTCATTTCTCACGTTGTCCCCCACCATCGCGGTGGTGACCAACATCGACCACGAGCACATGGAACATTATGGCAGCATGGCGGCCATCCGCCAGACCTTTGTGGATTTCATTAACAAAATCCCATTTTATGGCACCGCCATCCTTTGTCAAGATAACGAAGAGATTCAAGGCATTATCCCGAAGCTTAAGAAAAGATACCTCACTTACGGCATGAGCACCCAGGCTGACCTCAGGGGAAAAGACCTGAAAAACGAAAAGTGGGGCACCAGTCTCGAGGTGATCTACCGGAATCATTCCATGGGAAGAATCTCCGTGGGCATGCCCGGCGAACACAATGCGTTGAACGCCCTGGCCGCCACCGCCGTGGGCCTCGAGCTGGATCTGGAAATGAAGGTCATCCGGGAGGGGCTCACCGCCCTCGGCGGCCTTGCCAGACGTCTTCAGATCAAAGGGGAAAGAAACCGGGTTATGTTTATGGATGATTACGGGCATCATCCCACCGAAATCATGGCGACTTTAAAAACGGTGAAAGCCTGCTGGCCGGAAAAACGGCTGGTGGTGGTGTTCCAACCGCACCGGTACACCCGGACCCAGGCGTTGTTGGACCGTTTTGTCATATCTTTCAATGATGCGGATTTCCTGATGGTGACACCCATATATCCCGCCGGGGAAGAGCCCATTGAGGGAATATCCGCCGAAAGCCTGGTTAAAGGCATCAAAGAACACGGGCACAAAGAGGTGCTGCTATGCCCTGACCTGGATCAGGTTTCACCCATGTTGGAAAAGTTGATAGCGCCCGAAGATCTTGTTTTGACACTGGGGGCCGGCAACATTTACAGAGAAGGGGAACGTTTTCTGAAACCCTAAACCTCAAGAGCCAATGACCAATGACCAAAAAAGAGCCCTTGAACAACTGACAGGGGAAGGTGTCCGGTTCCACTACCCCATGCACCGGCTCACCACATACAAGGTGGGCGGGCCCGTTGAAGCCTTTTGGGAAGCAGGAGACCTTGGAACCCTTAAAAAGGTTATCAGATATCTTTCAACGGCGGGAATCCCCTACGGCGTATTGGGCAGGGGAAGCAATTTACTGGTTAAAGACAATGGCATTGATGGCGTTATGATTCTGTTAAACGGGTCCCTGGCGGTGATCGACCATAACCCTGGAGAAACCCATGTGTGGGCGGGCGGAGGCGTTCATTTAACCGATTTAATGAACTGGTGCCGGCAGCATGGGCTATCCGGCTTGGAATTTCTGGCGGGAATCCCCGGGACGGTGGGTGGCGCGGTGGCCATGAATGCAGGGGCTTTCGGGCAGGAAATCAACGAAAGAATCGAAACACTTCAATTTGTTCTGCCAGGGGGCACAGCGGTTGAAATGAACCGTTCAGAGCTCAAATTCTCATATCGTCGCCTTCACATGGAAGAAGGTCGACTGGTAACAAAGGCAAGTTTTTCCCTGAACAGGGATACACCCGAAGCGGTATCCGCGAAAATGAGTGGGTTTTTCAAGACTCGAAAAAGGACCCAGCCCCTTGAATACCCCAGTGCCGGTTCCGTATTCAAAAATCCGCCCGGTGCCCCGTTTTCGACTCCCGGGGCCGGCAGGCTTATTGAAAATGCAGGGCTTAAAGGAAAGCGGATTGGCGGCGCAGAGGTTTCGGAGAAACATGCCAACTTTATTGTGAACAAAGGGGGCGCCACAGCAAAAGATATTCTGTCGCTCATGGATCTGGTGCGTCTTGAGGTTAAACGGGCGGCGGGCATAGACCTTGAACCGGAAATACGGGTTATGGGGAAGTAGGCATGTCCGGTTTCAGCACCGGCAGGATCAATCATTATGGACTTTGTTAAAACAAAAAAAACTCCGGGAAAGAAAAAGGTGAAGCCCCATACACCCCGCAACAGGCGTAAGGTTTCGAGGCTTCCCGTTTCCGCCATCATCCGGAGCATCGGCTCAGGAACGCTGAAGGTATTTGTATTCCTATCGGTTTTGACCGTGATCAGCCTGACTTTCGTCATGTTTTACAACTACCTGCTCACCTCGCCCTATATGAAACTGGAGAACGTGGAAATTCTAGGGGCTGACGAGGACATGAAGAATGAACTGCTTCAAATGTGCGGACTGACTTCGGAACGGGGATTGCTGAGTCTCAAGCTTGAATCCTTGAAAAGAAAGATAGAGAAACATCCGTGGGTCCGGACGGCAACCGTGGAAAGAAGATTTCCGCACACTCTGATCGTACAGGTGGAAAAACAGGAACCGGTGATGCTGGTCTTGATGGATCAGCTGTTTTACATGAACGGACAGGGGCAGTTGTTTAAACCGGTCCAGCCCCATGAGGAAATGGATTTCCCCGTCCTCACGGGTCTTTCAGGAACGGAAACCGACCAGGGGGAAAAACTGGGCCGAACCCTTCATGTGTTGAGCGCGCTGAAAGGGGAAGAAGGCTGCTGGTCCCTTCAAAACCTGTCTGAAATACATCTGGGTAGAAATGGCGGCATTTCTTTATATTTCAACCATATCCAGGCTGCCATCAACATTTCATGGCAAAACCCGGCGCGTGATATGAAAGGGCTGAAACAGGTAACAAAACATTTAAATGAATCGGGAAAAATCGATCTTGTGACCCAGATTGATCTGAACCATGTGGATGGCGCGGTTGTCTCTTTTAAAAGGAATCAGGTTTAAGCAGGCGGAATGGGGTAATTTCTTATGGGCATGGACATTATTGTAGGCCTGGATATCGGAACCACCAAAATCTGTGCAGTGGTGGGGGAAGTTCGCGCTGATGGCCTGGAAATCATCGGCATGGGAAGTCACCCCTCGGATGGTCTCAGAAAAGGCGTGGTCATCAACATTGAAAATACGGTGAATTCCATCAAGGCGGCCATAGAAGAGGCGGAAACCATGGCCGGCTGTGAAATCGGATCTGTGTATGCCGGAATCGCGGGCGGGCATATCGAAGGGGTCAACAAACCGGGCATCATTGCCCTCAAGGAGAAAGAGGTCACAAAAAAGGACATCGAACGGGTCATCGAAACGGCCAGCGCGGTGGCGGTTCCCATGGATCGCGAAGTGATCCACACGCTGGTTCAGGAATTCATTGTCGATGACCAGGACGGCATCGTGGACCCCTTGGGCATGTCGGGCGTCCGCCTGGAAGCAAAAGTCCACATTGTTACCGGTGCGGTGACCTCCGCGCAGAATATCATCAAATGCGCCAACCGGGCCGGGCTGGACGTGTACGACATTGTACTGGAATCCCTGGCATCAAGCGAAGCGGTCCTTTCAAAAGAGGAGTGCAATCTGGGAGCGGCCCTCATCGATTTCGGGGGTGGAACAACCGATCTGGCCTTGTTTTCCAAAGGCGCCATCAAACACACATCGGTCCTGGCACTGGGCGGGGACAACCTGACCTACGATATTGCCGTGGGCCTCAGAACACCCAAACTGGAAGCGGAAAAAATTAAAATCAAGTACGGGAGTGCCCTTTCATCCATGATCGGGAAGGATGAAACCATTGAAGTTCCGGGGGTTGGCGGTAGAAAGCCGAGGACGCTGTCCCGACAAATCCTGGGAGAAATCCTGGAACCCAGGGTTGAGGAGATATTCACCCTGATACACCAGGAACTGGTCCGTTCGGGATACGATGAGCTTGCCAGTTCAGGCGTGGTGGTGACAGGGGGGTCCGCCGAACTCCCAGGCATCAGTGAAATGGCCGAACAGATATTCAACGCCCCGTCCCGTGTGGGGTATCCCCAGGAAATCAGCGGCCTTGTGGACCTGATTAACAAACCCATGTATGCCACAGCCGTGGGGCTTGTTCTGTACGGCGCCAAAACCTACAAACAAAAAAAGAAGTTCAGAATTCGGGATTCAAATATTTTCCATATGGTCATGGCCAGGATGAAAAGATGGTTTAAAGATATTGTTTAACTTTTTTTTGAAAAAGGAGGGAGCAATGAAATTCGAATTTGTGGATGAAGTGGAAAAGGGAGCCTACCATGCCAGAATCAAGGTTCTGGGTATTGGCGGCGCAGGCGGAAATGCCATCAACAACATGATCGATTCCGATCTTCGGGGGGTGGAATTTGTTGTGGCCAACACGGATTGCCAGGATCTTGATCGATCATCCTGCACCCGGAAAATTCAACTGGGACCTGAAATCACCATGGGTCTTGGCGCCGGGGCGGACCCGGGAATCGGCAGAAACGCCGCCGAGGAAAGTCTTCATGAGGTCCGGGAAGCGCTGGGTCAGTCGGACATGGTCTTCATAACAGCCGGAATGGGCGGTGGAACGGGAACCGGCGCATCCCCCGTGGCGGCCCGGGAAAGTAAAGAAAACGATGCACTGACCGTGGCAGTTGTCACCAAGCCCTTCAAGTTCGAAGGTGAAAAACGGATGAAACAGGCACTCGATGGCATTGAACAGCTCAAAAACGAAGTTGACAGCATTATTGTCATCCCCAACGAACGACTCAAAACCATTGGAGAAAAAACGACCTCTTTTAAGGACCTGATCTCCAAAGCGGATGATGTTCTGCTTCAGGCCGTCAAAGGGATCTCGGATCTGATCATGAGCAGCGGCTTCATCAACCTTGATTTTGCCGATGTGAGAAAGGTGATGTCCAGAAATGGAACGGCCATCATGGGCATGGGCAGAGCATCCGGAGAAAAAAGGGCCGTAGATGCGGCCCAGCAGGCCATCAACAGCCCGCTTTTGGAAGATATTTCCATTGAGGGTGCAAAAGGCCTTTTAATGAACCTGACCGGCCCTTCCGATATGACCATGGAAGAAGTGGATGAAGCCTCAAGTTATATCAAGGAAGAAGCGAAGGAAGCAGAGGTATTCTGGGGGCTCGTTTATGACGACAACATGGGAGATGAAATTCAGGTCACCGTGGTCGCCACCGGGATAGATGGCCTGGAACAAAAAAAGGCCACTGGCCGCGTGGTGGAACTGAACACCGAAGTTCAGAAGAAAACCATTCAGGATTATGATAATGTGGTTAACCTGAGAGATGTCACCCTTGAAGATATCGAGGATGAATGGACTGTCAAAAAAGATGGCGTATGTCTGGATACACCAACTTTTGTCAGAATGGGCTCAAATCCCGATAACACCTATGAACAAAAATTTGAGAAGAAAAAGAAAAAAGGTTTTTTTGATAAATTCCGGATTAAGGACGGTCTCGATTACCCCACTTTTCTTCGGGCGAAAGCGGATTAGCCGCTGATCCGGATGGATATGCTACGCCATGCTCATGCCGTGCTCATGCCGTGCTCATGGCTGGCATCGAAAAGGTTTATGAACCGTGCCTGACGACATCACAGCCCTGTACCGAACTGTTCTGGCAAAAGAAAAGGGCACCATTTTTAAAGATTGGGGAGGGAAGATTTCCGTTGCGCTGGCATTTCCCAACCACTATCGACTGGGCATGTCGAATCTGGGCGTCCAGATTGTTTACCGGATTTTGAATGAAAGAACGGATGTGGTGGCTGAGCGGTTTTTCCTGCCCGAAGGTCGGGAAATGGCCCTCTACCAACGGTCCCGGGGACCCCTTGTTTCCCTGGAGTCGCAAACACCGCTTTCCAATTTTGACCTGGCGGCCTTCTCAATTTCTTTTGAAAACGATTACCCCAATGTTTTACAAATGTTGGAAATGGGGAAAATTCCACTCCTTTCAAAGGAAAGAACGGAAAAAAGCCCGCTTGTCATGGCAGGAGGGGTTGCTTCATTTCTCAACCCGGAACCATTAGCGCCCTTTGTGGATTTTTTTTTGCTGGGTGAGGCAGAACAAAACCTGGATCCATTCGTGGATGCCTTTCTGGAATTTGGTAGTAAAGACAAAACATGCCTTGTCTCTACACGTGAACGAAGAGATGTTTTACGCCATCTGGCAAAGAATGTACCGGGCCTTTATGCACCCTCTCTCTACGACGTGGCATACAAAAAAAACGGCACGCTTTCGCATTTCACCCCTTCGGAAAAAGATGTGCCGGAGAAAGTGCCGGCAGTCCATTCTCCAAAAGGCGGATTTACGGATACGGGAATGCCCCTTTCGTGCATTACCACTCCGGACACGGAATTCGGCAGCAGGGTCCTCATGGAGGTGGGCAGGGGCTGCGGTCATGCATGCCGTTTCTGTGCGGCAGGGTATGTGTATCGACCCCCGCGGGTTTACGAAGAAACCAAACTTCACGAAGGCGTTAACACAGCCCTCAAAAGGTGTTCCCAGCTCGGCCTGGTGAGTCCTGCCGTATCGGACGCACCGGGCATAGAGGAAGTGATCGGCATGATTTGCCACAACGGGGGCAGGTTCTCCGTTTCATCCCTGAGGGCCGAAAAGCTGAGCGGAAAGCTTCTGGAACATCTGGAAAAATCGGGTCAAAAAACCATCACCATTGCGCCCGAGGCCGGAAGTCAGAGACTTCGAAACATCATCAACAAGCATTTGACGGAGGAGCAGATTCTTGGCGCTGTGCGCATGATCGCAGGTAAAAGCGATTTTTCCATCAGGCTTTATTTTCTCATGGGGCTTCCCACCGAAACCCCCCATGATGGTGATGAAATTACCGAACTGGTTAAACGGATCAAGCACCGGATGGTCAAGGAATCGGCGGCCAGGGGAAAAATAGGCCGTATTAAACTGAGTGTCAATTGTTTCATCCCAAAACCCTTTACCCCGTTTCAGTGGTTTCCCATGGCTGAGGTCGGGTCGCTAAAAAAAAAGCAGCAACGGTTGAAAAAAGCGCTTGTTAAATCCGGCGGAATTGTGGTCAATTCAGACGTTCCCAAATGGGCCTACATTCAAGCCTTGCTCTCACTTGGGGACAGGCGGGTCGGCACCATACTGCAAGGCGCCCACAAATTGAATGGCAACTGGAAGAAAGCCATGCAGCTTTCCCAGATAAACCCTGATTTTTTTGTGTACCGCGAAAAAGATCTGGATGAACTGCTTCCATGGGATTTCATTGATCACGGAATTACCAAGAGGCATCTGAAAACAGAATACCGCCTGGCACTTGAGGGCCGGTTATCGGATATCTGCCGGGTGGGCGAGTGTGTCCGCTGCGGCGTATGCCGGGAAAATGACTAAATCGAGGTAAACAAAATGCTGAGAAAACTCGCGGTGGGCCCCTATCAGGCCAACTGTTATATTCTGGGTTGCGACCAGACCAAAGAAGGTCTGGTGATCGACCCGGGAGATGAAGCCGTTCGCATTGTTGCGGAGGTCTCCAAACTGGGGCTTAACATCCGTTATATCCTCATCACCCACGGTCATGTGGACCATGTGGGGGGGGCCGGGGAGTTGAAAAAAATCACCAAAGCCCCCGTATGGATACACCCCCTGGATGCAGGCGCGCTGGGCTTCCCTTCCGACGGAGACCTGTTTGAAGGCCAGGAAATTGCCTTGGGGAAATTCTCCCTGTCGGTGATCCACACCCCGGGCCATTCTGCGGGAGGCGTCTGCTTTCATGCACCGGGAGCCGTGTTCACCGGGGACACCCTGTTTGCCGGTTCCATCGGACGGACGGACTTCCCGGGCGGCAGCCACGAGAAATTGGTCCAGGGTGTTGTTGAAAAGATTTTCCCCCTGGGCGATGAACTGCGCGTTTACCCGGGTCACGGCCCCCACAGCACCATCGGCCAGGAAAGAAAATTTAACCCGTTTTTCAGGGGGTAAGAAATTACACCTGAACCCTCAGGTTATCGTGTGCCACGGTAACGGAATGGGGAACACCATGGTCCGAGAGAATCTGGTCCACGGTTTTCTGCCATTGTGCCTGGTTTCCGGGGATGGGGTAGGGATCATTTCCATGGGGCGGTTTCAAGGGATCTTTGGGTTCGTATTTTTTGGCCATGTGGTTGGCCGGGTCCCCCGGAACCCTGTCCGCATCCCCCATGTGGACCAGGAAGGTGTCTTTTCGGGGCTTGAGCCGTTTTATATACTCAATGGCGTTTTGGAAACTCATGTGGCTCGGGCGGTTGTCAACAGGTTCATTCAGCCAGAAAGACTGCATAATCAAATAGTCGCATCCCACCAATTC
>JAERTK010000256.1 GCA_016844935.1 Desulfobacteraceae bacterium
CATTACAGCGCCAAAAGTCCGAACATCATAAAAATTCTCACACATCCATTCTTTTGCGGATTTGACTTCTCCTGTTGAGGCTTTAGACTTGCCCTTTTCAAATACTGGGAGCTTCCCGTTTGCTTGTTCATGGGCCACGGCGATCTGCGTATTCAGGTTTGTTGCATTCTGAATATAGATTGAATACGACACTTCGTTTTCTTTGGCCAGTTGAACATAATTTCTGATACGGCGTTTAATCGCCACATCGGAAACGAGTCCATGCATATCCTGTGGATCAATCCTAGGCGTGTTCCCTGCATCCGGGTCGCCGTTAGGATTGCCATTTTCACAATCAAAGAGAAACAAGAATTCATAGCGGTGCTTTATTGAGTTGTCCATTAGTTTTCTCCTTTTTTTAAATTGGCTTTTTTAGCAGCGGAAGCGGCTGATTTTCTCCCATTCATTTCTGCAATCTGTTGATAATATCCCAATGCGAACCAAGACTGTTCCGGCAAAGGCAACATATCGGGAACCTCACTAAAATCGATTTTCTGATTAATGGCGGCAATTTCGCGGTTAATGGCGAATGCCGCGTTTTGGTTCTTGTTTTCCAGCTTTCGCAGGTGATGCTGGCTCTGTGCTATCAGGCGGCCATGCACCAGTTTCGGGCAAGTACTCGCAGTAGTGTAAAAACGGTCAACAATGGTTGCCTTGACGTTCTTGCCACCATCGCTTTTATGTGCTGCCCGCTGCAAGTCTGCCAAGACGGCAAACAAACTGCCCAGCCAATATACGCTGTTCTTCATTTCCTCCCTGTTTTCCATGGCAATCTCCTGTTTGGTGTTTCGAATCAAATATGCTTTGATGAATCCTATCCTGCCATAAAGCCTGGCGCGCCGCCAACCCGTTTGTTCCCCGTTTGAATCGATGGCATTGGCCCACTCATCGGTTAGTGTGCTTTCCCGAATTCGCAGTAAAGCCTGGCGAACCGTATTCTCCGGAAACGGAACAACTCTCCCTCCAACAGCCGCCCACCAAATGGCATCACGAAAACCGGTCACAGGTTTTATCCAATCCGGATATTTTTGCTTAGGTTTCTTTTCCTTCAGCAGACAGGTGATCAGGGTTTCAATCTTCGGAGTTTTGGCGAAGCCAATTCCTGAGATACGTGGAATCTCAAGGTCGGAAAACCATTGTTCAATATTGGCAGCGAGATCAGCAAAGCATCCCTCCATCCAGTTTTGAATGACCGCCCGTCCCTGGTTTCCCTGTAAAGTCAACGCACAATACTGTACATCCCGCAGATCGTAACGTTCTCCTGCGGCAACGGACTTGAGAAATTCTTTAGCATCGATGTGGGCTTGAGCTTGACGCTGCACGGTATTTTCCTCAACATCGTCGTCTTCTTCAAAATTACCAAGACCGCTGAATGCCGCCTGGATGATATCCTCCTCTGGTTGTACCTCCTTCGAATACCAGTAAATAATTTCAGCTCCGGCAAGGCGTTGATGCTGGCGGTTGAGTAGGTGGTTCACAACAGCCGCATATTTCACAGACGATTCAACTGAGATGGCGGCATTTTCGCCTTGAATAAAACCGTATGACTGAAATGAAGGTCTTCCTTCCTTGAAACTTATCAGGGATGTTTCAGCATTACCTCCAACCCCACCAAGTCCCTTTATTTTCGGGTGCGTTAAAAGTGGGTTAATTTTTTCGCCTGAAAGGAAACAACGGGCATTCTTAGAACTGATGTTATCCAAGAACTCGGTTTGTTTTGTTTTCCACCAATCATGCAGAGAATGCTTTTTAAACAAAATCTGAACATCGTTCTTGTCAAGTATGGCAAATGTCGCATTGTTTGAACTTTTCGCGGCAGGTTTGGCGTTTAAAAGATCATTATGGATTTTTTCAAGTACAGATTGATCACCCATGGCCTTAGCGATAGTTCCGAGTATGGGCTCAACCTCTGCCGCCTGGTGCAGTAACCGCAAACAAAATTGATGTTTTCCAATGCGTTTAAATTCTCCATTGTTAAAAAACGCATGAACCGGACCATTTTTTGCGAGAAATGATTTGATTTCAGACCGTCCGGCACGATGTTGTCTCTTTAACAATGTGGCCCAATTTTTTTTGATGTCTTTTTCTCTAATCTCCAGATATTTTTTCTCTGCGACCAGAGCCATTACCTGCCGGGAAAAAGAATCGATTTCTGCAAAATCTTTCTCCTGCTTCAAACCCTCCAAAAGATTGGCGGTTGCCCTTTTCAACTTTTCTATTGCATCAAATAGCTTAAAGTCCTCGCTGTTAAATAATTTCTCGACTTCCCCCCCGGCTTTTAAAAATGTTTTTATTGCCGGCGTCTCCCTTCCCCCTTTTCCAAGTATTTTAGCCCAGTTTTCAATCGACCCTGACTGCCGCAATGCGGAATAATTTCGTTCATCAAGAAGCATTGAGATCGATTCCGCAAAGGACACTATTTCTTCAAAATCATCCTCTTTCTTCAAGGCATTCAAAAGTTTGTCGATTGCTTTTTTGAATACCAGAAAAAACCAAGGGCAAAGCGTTAGAAAATCGACTGTATCGACTATGAATTGACGCTTAGGCGTATCTCCCGAAAACTGCAGATTCGGAACACTTGGAAACTCTTCTCCCGAACGGCCATAATCATGGAGTCCCAAATATTCACCTTTGGGCGAAAACTGGATAAGGAACCGGATACGTTTCGAAACAAACCCTGCCTCTCCAAGCCCATGTGAATCAGCATAGTTAACCAGTTCATGAAGCATGGGATACCTCCGGCTTTAGTACCTTTTGGTCAATATAATCCGGCACCTGCAGGATGCCATTTTCAATTTCTGCCTTAAAAACAGAGACAAAGGGTTTTGAAAATTCATTATTCACCCGCCGAAGATCAAAAACATCGTAGAGCATAAAACCCAAATCCTGATTGAACTCAACGGGTGGTGCCTCTTTCCCGACATCAGCAACATATTTAAAGAAAGCTGGAAATTCGCGACACCCCATACTTGGCATGGCAAAAAACTTTCCGTGCGTGGCGCGCCGTTCAAACTGTCTATCAAATCCCGTAATCGACTTTTCAAACCCCGGCCGTGCGACAACATATGCATAAATGCGAAATGACGGATTTCTCAATGCCATGGTCTGCCGTTGCTGTCGGCAGCTTTTATCATCCGCTATAATCGGTTTTATTTTCTCAGGATTCCTGATCCATTGATTGATTGTGCTGTCTGCAGCAACTGTCTGGGAAACTTCGTTGCGGCGAAGAGCGATATAGGAGGGATAACTGAGCAGTTCAATTTTCTCGACCTGCCAGTAAAATTGGGCTGTTTTTGTACGACGGTCATAAGCCTTACAGTAAATTGAATCAAAAATCCCCCGTGCCGCACTTGGTGTCGGGCATGGATAGCTGAACCGTTCCGTTTTCAGCTCTGGTCGCGAGAAACAGCCGAAGTCTCCCCAAGTTTTCAAAATATGTGTCTTTCCTCTTTTCATGACCAACCCTCCTAACAGATACCCACAAATGTTTCCGGTAGCTTCAACCCACCCAGGTCGTCGTATTCCGCTTCCGGTAGACAGATAAACCAGTCCGCATCATGATTTTCGTATTTAAAAACCACCCCAAACTGCACAGGCGCCAGAGCCTGCCATTTTAATGAATCGTGAGCAGGGCGAAAAATTCCAACAGCGTATTCGCGCGCCAGGGCCACCCATTGCCGAATTTCTTCAGCAGTCATAAACTCACGTTTCTGGACCATTTGACTAAGCCGATCAAACTCCACTATATCGTAAGGAACCAGCACATTCACCATATCACCGGGAATCAGTTTGTATTTTTGGGAAACAATATCAAATCGCCCTGCATCGATGGCTTGGAACAGTTCATACTGCGAATCACGACCCTCAGCATAATTACTAAGGGTGAAAAACAACTTGTAGTAACGGCGGATAAAATCTGGTGAATTCAACAGATTCAATTCGTCAGGGTCGCATCCTTCAGCCCGGCATTCACGTAAGAGCGTCTTCGTAACAGATATTCCTTTCTTATATCCTGGTGGAAAAAATCCTTTATCGTCTTTTGGGGTGAAAACAATCACCGTTCCCGTTTCACCTCCATGCCGGTTGCAACGCCCCGCCGCCTGCGCAATTGATTCCAACGGAGCCAGCGCGCGATAGACAACCGGAAAACTGATATCGACTCCCGCCTCAATGCACTGTGTTGAAACAAGCACAACCGGATCACCGCCATCCAGTCGATCCAAAACCTCATCAAGCACCTTTTTCCTATGGCTAGGACACATGGTCGTAGAGAGGTGAAAAACGATTTTCGAACCCAACCGTTTTTCTAACAACACCGCCAGTTTACAGGCATGTCTTTTTAAATTTAGAATGCACAAGCTTTGGTTTTTCCCATTTTCAACCAGTTCATCAGCGAGATCTTCAAGTTCAATTTGTTCCTGCTCCCGCCAATCGACCTGGACCCTCCCGGACATTGCATCAAAGAGATGTTTCATGCTTACTTCTGCAATTAAGGATTTTGGCTTCCAGCTATAACCTGAGTATTTTTCAATCATTGGAGAAAGCGACTCAAACGCGGGCTGTGTAGCTGTCGCAAAAACGACAGAAGCGCCATAGGGACTGTTTGCTTCCGCTAAACGAGACAATGTCGCCAAGGAAACCGCAGCTAATTCGGGAGGAAGGGATTGTGCCTCATCAAACAGGGTCACGCTCTTCGCCAATCGATGCAGTTTCCTTAGCTGTGAATTTTTGCATGAATGCAGTGATTCAAAAAACTTAACAGAAGTTGTCAATATAATCGGTGCATCCCAGTTTTCCGCTAACAGCTTTCGTGTTCGCCTGCCTTCGTCTTCCATGTCCTCGCTACCATCAACCGCTTTAAAACCAGCCAGGCTGTGATCCTCCAAAACATAGTTTTCAGGAAACCCGTCCTCTTCCGAGAAAACTTCTCGATACACCTTTGCAGTCTGATCTATAATATTCAGAAAAGGCATCACCAACACAATCCGTCGCAAACCATTTTTCCGTGCATGCCGCAGAGCAAATACCAGCATCGACAGCGTTTTACCCGCCCCCGTTGGAGCAGTCAGAGTGAATATGCCTGTAGCTTTGTCTCCAGCCGTTAGACAACTTGTGAACAGTCTCCTCCGAACCTCGCGCACTTTTTGGTTCTTTGTCTTTTTTCCATGAACAAAAGCCATTACCGCCGACAAAGCCTTATCCGCATCCAGCGAAGCACCTTGGGGTCGATATTTCCGCAACACATTTGAATCTCCGGCAAAATGTGCCTCCGTCTCAATAAAGTCAGCATCATCCAAAGCCGATGCCATCATCCGAACATCAAACATATCCGCAGCCATTTCCCCAGATAACAGCTTGGGAATCGGTTGTAATGGAACATATGGGAACTCTTTGGAAAACCTTTCCGCCAAAACAGAAATATCTGTTTCCGTATAGTCATCCGGGTTATCTTTGAAATCTTTCAAAACATCCTCGAGCATTTTCCTTCGATTGCCAAAAAAATACTTTAACCCGCCGTGATGGTAAAGAACCGCCAAAGCCAACGGCAGACTGTTTTTGTAATTGTGTGCGATCCAACACGCCCCAGCCGCTGCATGGTTTCTACCAGCCACTTTTGAGGGATTCTCAAGTCGTGCTTTCATTTGATCAGCATACTTTCCAAAATCATGGTATATTCCTGCAACTATACCAGAATACGCATGATTCCATGCTCGCAAGTGTTTAGAAACACGGTTTGCAACCGCATTCAGATGTATCATTAATGGTTCAGGCTTGCCATTTCCATTACCATTTTTGCTGTGTCCCCACCAATCCATAAGAAATCCCTTCCATTAGAATATTATTGAAATGAGAGAAAATAGGGGTAACTGAGGATGGCAACTTCTTTTTATCTGCATAATAGCTCTCTCCGGAATGACAAATACAATTCGATCCCGACTGATTTTGCCTCCAATTTTTTTGACAAACCGCCGAAAATTCCGGGGACACAATACAAAATTATTCATTTCCCATTTCTTCCCATGGACCTTTCGGTCCGGTCATTTTCTTCCGGAGTTGTTTTCTCAACAACACCTCAAGCATTATCAATGCGTAGATGACTTCCAAAAGGCCCGCAGCCATCCCCACAAAAAAATGTTTCCTGCCTGCGATTCCCGCGTTGCGTTTATGATGCGGATACCTGGAATACAACGGTTCGTGCATGGACGTCTGTTGTCGTTGTGGTTATCACCAGTCAGCATTACGTTCCCCGAATTCCACAATAATTGCTGAATTTATCATTATCTATCCACCATATTTTGTGAAAGACTACGCCGCTCCCATATAATTGTCAATGGGGATTTTTTGAGGTGATAAAACCATTTTTTTCTATCCGATTCCATGATTTCATTGGAGTATGCGTTCCCACGCCGGAGCATGGGAACGAGGTGAAAGCTTCAAACGGGAGGATCATAACACCCCTGTTTGACAGATCCGGTCACAGCGTTTGAAAGAAATCGTGTTTTTTCTGCTTTTTTTGTATGGAAACCGATCTCCCACATAAAAAACAAATCAATTCAAAGCGCGCTTGCATATGTACCGTACATGATTTATGATATGTACATGATATAAACATCCCGATGGCTTCAGGAGGGATTTTTTGATGGCGGCAATGTCTTTAACCTCGCTCAGAGGAAAATTGTTTAAAGTGGTGGATGAAGTGATCCGCTCCGGCCTTCCGGCGGAGATCGAACGTAAGGGGCACCGGCTAAAGATTGCTCTGGAAACGGAAAAGAGCAAACTGGACAATTTGAAGCCCCACGATTGCATTGTGGGGGATCCGGATGACCTGATTGCATTGAAGGTGGCAGAGTGGCAAGAACCGGATCATCTGTAGTCTACCTCGACACCCATATTGTGGTTTGGCTTTATGCCGGGTTGACGGAAAAATTGACGGAACCTGCGAAATCCGCAATTGAGACGTCACAGGTACTGATTTCGCAGATGGTCAGGTTGGAACTGCAGTATCTATATGAAATAGAGCGTATTAAAGCCGGTCCCACAACCATTCTCAACAGTCTGGCACACGCCATTGATCTCAAAGTATCGAACTGTCCCTTGAAAAAAATTATTGATATCTCACTCAAGACGAGTTGGACCCGCGATGTTTTTGATCGTTTAATCACTGCTGAAGCGATCCTGGAATCCGCAGGATTGATCACTGCGGACAGGACGATCAGAACCCATTTCAAACAGGCCATCTGGTAGCGGTGCTCTTATCCAAGCCATCCATCGGGGTTCCTACACGGGAGTGTGGGAATCAACTAAGAAATCTTTCGACGGCTTCCCGAGGTCTATGGGATAAATGAGTGTTATTTCTTCAATTTGTATAAACCATAAGCATTTTCATAACCGATCCGGGCTTTCAATTTTGGCGGGAACTGGTCAAGCAGGCTGACGGTGGACCGGATACTTCCGGCACTGGGATGATCGTCGGCCGGCTTGATGATTTCATCGCTGCCCAGGAGAAAGCGATCGGGAAATTCCTGAAACAACGCCAGCCATTCAGGTTTCAACCGGCCGTCTTCAGCCAGGGGAAATGTTGGGTTGACGACTTTTCTTTGCCGCATCCCGCTGGCGATGCGGATACTCACATACAGATTCGGGTTTTCTGCCAGAAGTTTTCGTGTCAATGCGATGGTTCGTTTCCCGGTGTTGTCCCATCCCAGATGCACCCAGATAATCTTGGCCTCACGATTGTGGGAAAGCAACCGGCTGAAAGCTTCCATGTTGGGTGTCAGTGTACGGGGATTGGGCGGTGACTTGAAACGGGGGGGCATGGGCATTTCTTCGGGAATGGCTTCCATGTGAAGATCAATGGGAAGATTGTATCGGGCAGCCAGGTCCGCGAGCCTCAGAAACAGGGGATGATCCGGCGGCGCTGCTTCATAGGGGTGTTTTTCAGTCATGGAAAAATGCTCCGCCGTCATCTCGCCAAACCCCACAGCCCCCTTTCGGACAAGCTCTGATGCCCTGTCGTCGAACTCTTTTTCCATTCTCTCTGTTACATGCCCTTCCCGGATGACCTGCTGGATCATCACGTTCAGGCTGCCACCGCCTCCCAGGGCGGCAAACCGGCCGGGATACCGCTCTATAATGGGCAGAAGGTCTTCAAAATACAGTTTGTGTTTCTGATTCACAGTCTGAGGCATGGGCATCAACAAATTGATTCTGACACCCGTAGCATCCATCGCCACCAGGGCGATCCGGGCCGATTTTTCAAGATGGAGCTCTCCCATTTTCCGTGGACCAACCAGGTGATTATGGGTATCCACATAAATCAATTCCGATGATGCCGTTGGAGGGGCCTTTTTTTCGCTCTGTTTGGGCCGGCGCGCGTCACCCGAAAGCCTTGTCCCCGAGGCTTCATGGCGCGAAATATAGCCGTCTTTATTTCGATCCAGCCGCTTGAAGGCCCGCTGCGGGCCCCTGAACTCTGACCTGGACAATTGCCCGTCGCTATTACGGTCCATACCCTCAAAGGGGGTCTGAGCCTTAGCAGAAGCCGGATAACCCGCCAAGAGCAGAAAAGCAAATATGGGCCACAGAAGAACGGCGAGTTTACTTTTTGCGGCGGATTTTCCAATGGATTCTCTCATGGTGTCACCTCATGTATTTTACTTTAGCGGTAATCCCCCACCAGCACAAAAGCACCCCAGTAACCGGGGTGGGGGTAACGGCTTTTCACATGGCGCATGGCCCGGCTCAGACTCTGGGCTTTGGGACGGTTTTGGTATTCCCTGTAAAACTGTTTCACCAGAAGGGCAGTTGAGATATCACTCACCCGCCACAGGCTGCTCATGATGGCATTGGTGCCGGCGTAGAGAAAAGCCCGGTTCATGCCGATCACATCATCCCCGCTGGTGATCTTGCCAAGGCCTGTCTGGCAAGCGCTCAGCATCACGAGGCCCGCACGGATGTCGAGGCCGAAAATCTCGGAGGCCCGGAGATCGCCGTCGTCTTCATCGTCCCGGGCCAGCTTGACCGAAGAAAAAAGCGGGTTCACCGGATCAAATTCCCCGTGGGAAGCCAGGTGGATGATGTCGTAATCGGAAATGTTGCGGACCACCCACCCTTCAGTGGCTTTGTCCCCCGTGAGCAGGGTCATGTCCGGGAATCTCCAACCGATGGAGGCCACCTCCTTTTCCGCGAAGGGGAGGGCCAGTGCAGGATTGCCAAGGTCCGGATTGCCCACCGCCAGGACTTTGGGGTTATTTTCCTTCTCCCGTTCCTGTGCCGTATGACGGAGTACACTGGCGCTGGGGAGGGAAAAGAGAGGAACCTGGTCCACCAGGTATTCTTTACCGTCAAACAGGGTGGCGAAAGAGAGATGGTGAAGGATATGGTGGGGCACGATGCCGACGGTCTTGACGCCCTTCAGCCGCTCTTTCAAGGGAGAAAGGAGCCAATCATGAAGTTCTTTGGACTGGCTTTCAGCCGGTTCCAGGTTTTGAAGGGTGCGCCGGTAGTCCAGAACCGACTGGGCCAGGGCCTCACGTCCCAAAGGCGTTTTGAAAAGTTCCACCCGATCACGGGTAATGAACCAGCAGAGGATTTCGTGCGGCACCAGATAGTAGGCCAAGACGGCCGTCCCGGGTTCGAGGAACTCCTGCACCTGGGGAAGGGTCAGGGGGTCCACTGAGAGAATGGAGGCCAATTCAGGGTTTTTGAGCTGGATTTCAAGCATCAGATCCCGGTACCGGTCCCTGGCTTTCGAAAGCGCTTGTCCGTAAACCGCCCGTTCGTCGGAGTCCGTGGTCTGGGCCATGAGGGCCTCATATTCGGCGGTCTGTACTTTGAGCGTCTGTTCCTCTTCGTAGAGCTTCTGATTCACTGCCCCGTGAAGGGAAAGCCGCTGATTGCCCAGAAGGTCAATGAGGTTCCTGGCCCTGGAGCGTTCAGCCACATAGAAAGCGTCCGAATCAAGCCCCATGTCCACCAGCAGGCTCACCAGGGTTTCGTAAACGCCCATTTTATTGGCGATAAAACCGTCCTTCAGTTGATCCAGTTTGATATCGGCCCGCATGCCTTCGATCACTTCCACAGCCGCTTGGAGCAATTTTCGTGCTTCTGCCTTGTTTCCCCCTTTCAGCTGCAGCTGTGCCAAACCGAACAGCGCCCGCCATTCCACCTCTCGAAGGGCCATCTCCCGCGATAAATGAAGGGCCTCATCAAAGCGGGATTTCGCCTCATCAAACCGGTCCAGGTCCATGAGGGCCTCCCCGTACCCCACCAGGATCTTGGCCTGGTTGATGCGATTCCCGATTGTTTTGGCAAGGGAAAGGGCTTCTTCAAACAAAGGTACGGCTTTTCCCCTCTGGCCCATGCGAAGGCGTGTCAATGCCAGGTTCTTGAGATCATAGGCAACGGCCCATTTGGAATTGATTTTCCGATCCATGGCAAGGGCCTGATCCAGAGCCGAAAGGGCCTTTTCATAGTCGCCCGCATCCCGGTAAACCAGACCCATGTTGTTTAGCGTCGTGGCCACTTCATCTTTCCTGGCATGGAGGGTTTCCGCCAATTCAAGGGCTTTTTTCAGCTCACGCAGTGCTGCGGGATGATCCCCCAGGGTCCACCAGATGAGACCGGCCGTATTGAGGCTGTTGACCTGTTCCAGCGTCCAGTGGTTTTTTTCGGCCATTTTATAAACTGCCTGACGTCCTTTGAAGGCATCCTGGTAACGGGCCTGGAACCAGTGGTTATTGGCTTGTTCCATAAGGATGCCAGCCATGATCTTGTTTTCAGCTTTGCGCCCGTTTTCTCCCCGTTCGAGCAGTTCAAGTGCCTTTTCGTACCGGTCTTCGGCCCCTTTGAAATTCCCCAGGAGCCTATCGCACCGGCCGGCATCCAGGAGAGCCTGGGCCATGCTTTCAGTTTCACCCAAGTTTTCGTAGAGTTCGAAGGCTTTCAGATAATGGGTTTTGGCACGGGCATACTGGCTCATCCTCAGGTCATGGATCCGTCCCATGCGCATGTGCTGCCGTGCCAGCCGTTCCATTTTGCCCAGGCTTTCGCTCAGGTCGGCGGCGGCTTGAAACTGCGCCAGCGCCCGATCGTAATCGGTGGCATTTTCCAACACCACGCCCAGGTCGTTCAGCGCTGAGACCTGCAGATCCTCCAGTTCCAGATTGGCCATGATCTCAGCCCCCTCTTCCAGGGAGGGTATGGCCAGATGGTACTGCTCCATGCGGGCGCGGACCAGCCCCAGTTTCACCAGGGCTTCCGCCTGATCCTTTGAATCGGGTTTCTTTCGGGCCCAGAATCCGGCAAGATTTTCCGCATATTGCGCGGCCATTTCGTAACGGCCGGCGGCATAGGCGCTTTCACGGGCGTAAACGAGAAGCTGAGGTTCATAGCGGGAGAGCTTTTTCACCTGGCGTGCCACCGCAAGACCACTTTGGAAAGAAGCCAGCGCGTAAAGCGGTTCCTTTTTCTTAAAAGATGCGATGCCGTCCCGCACATAGGCCTTGAAGCGCCGCGTTGCCAGGTCAAGGGCCTCTTCCCGGGTCATACCCCAGTACCCCAGGTTCACCCACCGTTCCCCTTTGGCCTGCGGTTTTTCCAGGGCCATGAGGAGCGCTTCACAAACCGGGTTTTCCCCATAGGCATCAAAAAAAAGTTCCACCACCGGGGAATTGGCCCGGGGTTTTCGAGGCAATGCCAGGGTAGGCACCCCCATGAGGGAAAACAGGTGCCCCAGCACGTAAGCATCCTTGCTGACGGCGCGGGGGGCCATGACCAGGGAAGCATGGGAAAGCGCATGAAAAAAGGTGAAAAGGGGCAGGGTCCGGCCCTGGTCCAGCCCCATGGCCGGCCCATAAACAGGGACCTCCTCCGGTCTCGTGGGAACCGTGTTGGCGGTGTAGACAGCTCCGCCCAGCAAAAGCCCCTGCGCCCCGGGCAGGGCGGCCAGGATTTCCTCTCTTTGAGCGGAAGCAGGCAGACGGGTAACATCGAAGTCTTTCGGGAGTGGGTAGGTACCGGCGATCTCCACAATCTGCTTTTTGAAGGGTTTACGGCTTTCAACCGACCGCACCAGATGGGTGGCGCTCAGGGCCACTGGAGAAGCGGTTTCAAAAGGCAGCGCCCACGGGTCTTCATAAATGAGGATGGTGGATGGCGACGGTAGAGACAAGGCATACCTTTTCTCTACAATAATATCATCCGGGGTCACCACAAAGGCGGTCCAAATACCTTCGGTCCCTGTGCCTTTTTCAAGAAACCGTATGGCGCGGCCTTCATGGGGCAGGCTTTCCATGAGATCCATGGCCTCCACCGGATGAGGGGCGAAGAGGGCTGCCACACCGGGTGTTTTTTCCCGGTCCGCCAGGTTTCTGACCTTTTCAAGCGTCCGCCCGTACAATGACAACAGCTCATGGTATCGTTTCCTTAAAGGGCCACCGCCATTTTCAGTGGTTTCCGCCACGGCCAGATCCGCCACCCGGTCCATTTCGAAAGAGAGGCTCAGCAGGAACAACAGCCGATCCTGGAGAGCGGTCGAGCGGGTCAAGCGGCCCGGCAAGCCAACGGCCTCCCTGTCTTCCCCCATGGCTTGATCAAGCAGGGTTTCCTCCTGCAGGATGCGTTCGGAGATGTGTCTCTTTTGCCCCTTCCCGGCCCCTTTCAGTTTTGCTTTGAGGCGCAAAAGGGTCATGAGCCGGGGAAAAATTTTGAGCAGGCGGGACCGTTCCGGAGGGGAGATCTGTTCCAGGACAAAGGGCGCCATCCGTTGAAAGCGCTCCATTTCCGACAGGTTTTCAAGAAGGTTCAGTGCCCCTTCGGCATCGTCTTCCCGGATCAGGGAAAACACCATGGGGCTAAAGGCGGACCGGATTTCGCCGGGGGCACAGCCCGCATTCACAAAGGGGACCGCCGAAAGGGTTTCGAGCGCCGATTTTAAATCCCCCAAAAGCACCATGGCCCGCCATTCATACTGGGACAGAAACCCTTTTTCCGCTGCATCAAGGGCTTTTTGTGCGTGGATTTCTGAACTGGAAGGCTCTCCAAGTCCCCATGCCACATGGGCCAGGTTCAGCTGAAGGGCTGCTTCCAGGGCCAGCGCCTTTCGACCCGCCGGACTGCCAGCCGTTTCGGTTCCCGCAAGGGCCTCAATACCTAAGGTGAAATGGACCCCCGCCCGATTCAAACGGGCCAGTTCCCTGGCGGCCTCTTCGGGGGAGGGTCGTTCATTTCGTTTTCGGTGATTCAAGGCCAGGGCTCCCATCTGGTTGTGGTAATCCGGCAGTACCAATGGGTTCAGAACCTCTTGGGACCGATCCAACAGTCGGGTGGTTTTTCTATCAAGAATTGAAAGCCTGGATTCAAGGGCCCCATGGCCGGGGGCGCCGGATGGAATACGGGCCAGGACCCAGGCCATGTTCACCACATTCATGGCGGCACTGACCGGGTTTTTGAGTTTTAACGCCAGTTCTGCGGACCGTTCAAATGAATGAAATGCCTTTTCGGGCTGCCCCAGCGCAAACCGGAGCTGCCCGTCCCGATGGGAAAGGAGGGAAACCCCGTAAAGGTCTTTATCGCTGATATTTTTTGCATTTTCGTAGGGTAGAAGTTGCCGATCAATGGCCGTCTGGGCGTTTTCCAGAACCCCCAGTTCCGTTTCAATCCGGGAAATAAAGGCCTGCGCCAACCGCTTTTCCTGCTCCCGGCTGAACCCGTAGGCGGCTTGTGATCCGGTGGCTTTATGGAGTGCCAGATCCAGGGAAACATTCACCAATGCGCCATCGCTGTCTCCCCGTTGGCCCCTGGCCTTTTTTTCTTTGGGGCCCACTGTTCCGTATTGATCCAGAAGTTTCTGCAGCGTCTGAAAATCAGTGAGGGCCGACTTGAGCCGTCGCTCCTTTTCTTTTCCCGAATGCTCCCCGGCGCTCATGTAGGTATTGTAAGCGACGGATCGCCGATTGGCCGAAAGGTTTTGCGTCCGGCCCAGGGCAGCGTTCAGCTGAAAAGCCTTTTCAAAGGCACCTGCCGCATCATGCCATTTCCCGGTCTCCTGGTAGGCCAGGCCCAGCCGATCCAGCATTTCAGCCTTGAGTGCCGTCATGCGGTCGGGAAATTCGAGGGCATCTTTCGCCCGTGTCAGCATGAAGGAAAGGGTCTGCATGATCTCGCCCTTTTTATCCATTATCAATGGCGGAAGGTCTCCCATCAACTTTTCTTCCCGGTCCATAATGGATTTCATGGCTTCTTTGTACTCGTGCCATCTGTGATCCGGCGGCGGCCCGAAAGGCTTTTCGGTGGCGCGAAAGAGTGCTTCATGGATGTGCCGCTGTCCACGGGCTAACTTTTCGACACTTTCCGATTCTTTTGAACGCTTCAGGGCGGGTGTCAGTATCCGGTTGAATATATAGGTGTTCAGCTTTCCCATAAGCTCTGATGCACGTTTAGGATCCATGCGAATCCCGATGAGATCAAGGGCCCGGGTATAGGCGTCAATGGATATGTGAGGGTTGTCTAACTGAAAAGCGGCACCGCCCAACCGACGGTAAAACAGGATTTCCGTGTCCTCGTGATCGAATGGGACATTTGATTCCAGCCTTTCCACGTACCGTTCAAGGGCCCTGTTGTACTGGCCCAGGAGGAAATGGATGTTCCCCAGATTCAAGGCCAGGTTGGCGCTGTTTTGCGGGTCTTGTTCCGGGTTGTTCAGGAAAAAGGCTTTCTGGTAACCCAAAAGGGCCTTCTCAAGCCCTCCCGGCTCATGATAGACCGTTTCCGACACTTCGAAAATATACCCCAGCGTCTGGTGAAAATATGGGTTCTGACCCTGCTTTCTGATGGCCGCGTTAATGAGTGCTCGTGCCTCATCCAGCGACTTTTTCCCTTCCAGGTAGGTGAGGCACAGTCCGGTTGCATAGAGGAGTACGGGATTTTCCGGGTCTTTTTCCAGCTGTGCCTCGTAGACACGCAGGACCGGATCTATCTGTTTCATTAAAAAAGCGCTTTTGATATACCCCCGATGGGCCTGAACAATTCCCGGGTCTTCACGAATGAGATCGCTGTAGATTTTCTGGGCAGCCGGAATTTCCCCCAGATTAAACAAGAAGTCCGCCGCCGCCATGGATTTCTGCACATAGGCCGCCCGTGCCAGGCCGTAGAGTCGGTCTTCATAGGGTCTGTAGGCCATTTCCTTTTCATAGAGATCCAGCGCCTGGCTGAAAAGCTCTTCCCGATAAAGGATTTCAGCCAGGGCCAGTCGGGCGGCCGCGACCTGGGTGGGAGGCCGTCCGCCTTCTCCTCTGGCATACTCATTTAAGACTTCCCGGTACCACCGTTTGGCCTGGGGCCAGTCTCCAGCCTGGAAGGCCATATCTCCCATGCGGTTGAGGGCTCCCATGGCCAGCATGGGCGTGTCTTTCCCGTGGGTTTCAACCAGCCGTGCCAGGATTTGAATCCGGTTCTCAGGGGATCTTTGGGCGGAATCGGACAGGTGGATATCAATGATTTGTTCAACGGAAAGATCGGCCCACCGGGTGTCCGGGTATTTTGTGATGATGGAAAGATATGCCGATGCCATTGCCGAAACCGTGCCCATACGGCTGCTTTGCCGATTCTTCTGAAACAAGGCTTCCGCTTTCAGATCCGGCACAAGATCCGGCATCACACTGACCTCATCCAGCAGTATAATGGATTTTTCAAGAGACGCGGCATCCTGCCCCAAATCCCCCAGCAGCCGGGCCTGAGCCATCAATGCCCGTGCCCGGACACGCGCTGAAGCCGAAGGGTTCATGCCGGACGGCGACCCATTTTCAGCTTCTGAAATATTTTGGATATGGACTATGGCCCTTTCAAGAATTCGTTTTCGCATGGAATCCGTATGGGCAGCCTGCCAGTCCTTTTCCGCCTGAAGTGACGTCAACCGAATATCTGCCAGGCTTTTTTCAGGGTGTGAATCGACGAAATCCTTTATGACCCCTTCGTAGGCCCAAATGGCCAAATCCCCACGTCCCATGTGCTGGTACAGCTTTCCAATTTCATAAGAGGCCTCGGCACCTTGTTTCGGATCTTTCCCGAAGTTTTCAAGCACCTTGTAATACGCCAGCAATGCCAGGGAATCAACAGGGGGGATTCGTGATGCCAGTATCCGCGCCAACGCCATCTGTGCCCGGGCATTTTCCTTTGAAGGAATCTGACCGCCCAACGGTAACGCCCAGATGTTTCCGGTGCCGTTCATGTTTGACAAAAACAGGATTTGTGACGGAGTCGCCATGGGCTGGTAGGCGGAAAAAGTGTCCGATGTCAGGGGATACGCTTTTAAATCCGAACCCTCAGACCTGGCGCGGCAGATGACCGCATTATCGTCAAAGGTGATGGCACCGTCTCCGTTGGTATCGGCGTTAAACCTGGAAAAATAGATCCATTTACCATCAACAGACCATGCCGGATACAAATCCAGAGCAGAGCCGCTGGTGACGGCTTTTGTCTTTTCCGTCTCAAGGTTGAGTACCCGGATATCCCCGCCCGAATCTTCCTTGAAGGACACGAATGCCAGATTTTTTCCATTGGGGGAAACCGCGGGGAAAGCGCCCTCTCTCAGGGTCTCGACCTCCGGCATGTTCAGATTATCGGCATCGGCTGGCAAAACAATCGTTGCCAGGCGCGGAAGCATTTCTCCCGGAAGCAGCCGCTGAAAATAAATCCTGGTGCCATCGGGCGACAGGGCAGGCGCACCATCCGCCGAATCCCTTCCCGTGAGCCGCAAAGGGGTTGATTCCCGGTCATGGCCCGAAAGGACATAGATGTCTCCCTTGGCATCATTATCCGTTGCCGCAAAGGCCAGACGTCCGGCATTCCACGACAGCGACGGCGCCGTGATTCTCCCCAACCCCTCAAGGCGTTTTTGAGGGAGCCTTTCAATATGGGGACGTGTGGTTTTACCATCCCGGGGTGCCGAATCCCTGGGCCAAACCCACAGAGATGACACCCCCTCTTTTTCCAAAACACAGGCCAGAGTTTTACTGTCCCCCGAAATGGCAGCGTAACGCACCGGGTCCGCCTCGAAGCTCACCTGTAAAGGCCGGTTTACGGGCAGAGCAATTGGCCCAAACACCGGCGAATCCACGGATTTTGCCATCCCTTTTTGTGTCTGGGGCTGTGTCTGGGAAGGCATCGAACCGGCACATGAAACAAGCATCACGAAAGCCGCCAGGAATAGAACCACCATGGCTGTGGGTACCATCCCCCCCGTCTTCTGGCCTCTGCCCTCGGCCTTGTGTTTTCCAGCCATTCCGACTATCGCTCGACCCATGAGCCGTCCTCCTTCTGTACCTTTTCACCGGGCAGGGCTTTATCACGGTTGAGCCTGGCAAATACCCTTTTGATTTGAGGCAGGTCTTTTTCAGCGAAGTCCGCATTGGTTTCCACCACACGCATCATGACCACTTCCCGGGCCTGGTTCACCTGTTTCACCACCGAAAGGAACTCGTCCCGGGGGTACCCGGCTGCGAATGCCTGAAGATCGTCCGGCGCATTTTCCCTGTTCATGGGAAAGTCCGTCAGCAACCCGAGGTTGTTTTCACC
>JAERTK010000257.1 GCA_016844935.1 Desulfobacteraceae bacterium
CGTGTATCAGCAAGCAGGCGAGTCACACTTGCCTGATCCCAGGTAAAATTCGGCCAGTCTCTGTGTTGATGAATATACATATAATCTCCTTAGAATGTGCGAAGATTATAGTCCCTATTCACCGCAAACACAAGGCTGCAACGAGCGTCATAACGGGCCTAATCTTTAAGCCTGCCTATCTCAGCAACTCATCCGGTCGGGGCGGCAGACCCTCATCGTTGTCAACGATAAAACTGCCCGCCTGTTCGGGGTCCCGGGTTTCGCACCGCTCGGGAAGAAGTTCGTCGGCGCTCAAAAAGGATTCCCGCAGGGGAACCATGGCGTTTACGATGTCCTGCACGGGCGAATTGACGATTATTTTCCCTTCCTTGCCGTGTACCTGGGAACCGGCGGTGATGTCGCTGTCCGGGGAGAGAAAAACCGCATCGGCATTGATGGTGATGTCACCCCCATAACCCTGGTCGGCGTTGGCGGTGAGGTCGCTGTTTTCGAGCGCAACGTAAGTGGCGGCATCGATGGTCACATTGCCGCCTTTGCCCTCACCGGATGCAACACTGGTGTTGATGGCGCTGTTGTGGGTCAATCGAATGTCTTTTCCGGTGATGTTGATGTTTCCTCCCAAGGCTTTTTCAGCATCTGTTTCTATCCTGGCATTTTCAAGGGCCAAACGATTGCCACAAGTAATGTTGATGCTTCCCGCATTTCCGGACCCCGTGCTTTCAGCCTTTATGACGGAATTCTCCGTCAGACGAATATCCCGTGCATGGATCTGGATCTCCCCTCCATTGCCTGAGCCATCGGTGGATGTGCTGATTTGGCTCTTTTCCCCTGAAAGGCTGAGGTCGGATGTTGTCAATGAGATGGTTCCGGCAGCGCCTTCCCCGTACCCTATGGAGAAAACACCACTGAAACCGTGCGTCCTTTTTGCATGGGATATAGAGGTTGAACCGTTGGCCGTAATGGAGATCTCACCGCCTTTTCCTTTCACCAATCCCGAGCTGTTGATGGTGCCGCCATCCTTAATTTCAAGGCGTCTCACCTGTACATCGATACTCCCGCCGCTTCCATCTCCAGTACTCGAGCTGTTGATAGCACCGTGGTTTTTCACGGTCAAAGATTCTGCCGCAACAGTGATATCGCCGCCTTTTGATTTTCCTGAAGTCGATGAAAAGATACCGCTCTGTGAAAAAGGGCCATCCCCTTCAATATACACCGATCCTGTGGCGGATACGGTTATGTTGCCACCCTGGCCTGTTCCCTTTGACTCTACCGTGATTTGGCTTTCTCCCGTCAATGAAACATTGTCCGCATTTACGGTAATGTCGGCGCCGTGTCCTTCAAAGCTTTCTGAATTAATATTTCCGCTGTCGCTGATATTCAGGGATCTGGTGGATATGTTGATGCTTCCGGCATTGTTATCGAAGGCGTTGGCGTAAATGCCGCTGGTATATCCCCCGCCCTCGCCTGATATGGAAACGGAATCCGCTGCCTTGATATTCAGATTCCCTCCCTTGCCGGAAATTGCAGAACAATTGATATCACCACCTCCGCGAATGGTTAGGCGGGCTATTTTCAAATCCATACTTGCCCCGGTGCCTTCTCCATCGCTGACCCCCCTTATTGTGCCCGTATCATTGATTCGCAGGTCGGCTGTGGATATTTCAAGGTGTCCACCATTGCCACTGCCTTCGTTTGAGATGTCAACCGCGCTGACCTTCCCATCTTTGCTGCCTGAAATGGTCACGGAATTCGAAGCCGTCAGGTTCACATTTCCGCCCTGACCATCTCCTTTTGTTTTGGCTGATATATATCCGCCACCCATGATTTCGATCACTCCCGCGTGGATATCAATATCACCGCCCTTTCCCGAATCTGTTGTAATACCGCTGATGGCAGCGCCGTCGGTCAGGGTCAATCGGGGTGTGTTTATCTCGATACTGCCGCCGTCTCCCTCACCCAGGGTTTCTGCGCTGACGGCGCTTCGGATGGATCCCATCGTGCCTGAAATAGAGACGGCTTCGCTCGCATTGATAAGGATACTTCCACCGTCTCCCTTTCCTCCGAGGTTTCCTCCGGTGATACCCCCGCCGTTTGAGATATCCAACCTTTCCACATTTACTCTGATATCAGCCCCTCTCCCCTCATAGCTCCCATCTGCACACCCAAAAATGTGACCTCCGTCCTTAATGGTCAAATCCGGTGTGTTGATGCTCAATTGTCCTGCTTTACCGGTACTGTATGAAGACTGGAGAGAGAAGCCGCTCATATACCACCCGTTAACGCCGGATATTTCGACCGAGTTTTTGGCGTGGATATCCACATTCCCGCCATCGCCTCCATAGGCAGTATTTGCAGCAATGATACCACCGTTTTCAAGATAAAGGTTGTTTACGTCCACCTTGATATCAGCTCCCTTTTCAGCAAGTTCGACCTTGGTCGTGATCAGTCCAAGGTTGGTTATGGTTAAATCATCTTCAAGGGCAATATCCACAATGTCGCCTTGTCCGTTCCACTGTGTTTTGGCGGAGATGGTTGAATTGTCGATTACAAAA
>JAERTK010000258.1 GCA_016844935.1 Desulfobacteraceae bacterium
GGCTGAGATTGTTGTTAAATCCTCACCCAGGGCGTTGCCCTGGGCTAATATGTGTTGCCCTTTCAGGGCTGAATCAGAGAGTGGCAACCATTCAGTTGCGTATCTCTGTCGCAGATATTGGACGAAGTTAGAACCAAGCCCGATATGAGGAATCTCATGGGTGCGGGAATTGAACACCACGCCGTTTATCAGCTGTATTTGCATGGGACTGGTGGAATGTTTAAATGGCCATAAATATTTGCGGTCCATTTCTTCCCATGAACCATAAAGAGAATCCGTACGAAAACTGATTCGGCAAAAGGAGAATGGATGCAGACCGTATTCAGCCACATCATTCAGAAACGGTTCTCCCAGGTAAACGAAGACGTGGCGACCGAAGGGCTTACTTACATTTTCGAATCCAGTGGATCCGCAAAAAACCGGGCGCTATGTACGCGTCTCGGGTGTCACCTCCGGGGGAGGTGCCGGTGCGTGGTTTTGAGTTCACTTCGGTCTCTGGAAGACCCATGGAACGACGCCCTTCTGGCTCATTCTTGCCGACGACAGTTTCGGTCGAGGTCAGGAGGTTCGCACACTTATCGAACCCTGGGCGGCGCAGAACGGGGTTCTGACGGCAACGAGCGACCACGATATTGCCGTTGCTCTGGAAATTCCCGGGGGCGAGGAGAAAGACGTGGTCGTTCGCTCGCTGGCTGCTAACATCAAGCGGGTTGCGGCTGTGCTGGAAGGTCTCCCGCCCCAGACGCAACCGGAAGATGCGCAGGAGGGCAGTCATGAAACTCCCCCTTGAACTCAAGGCATTCGTAGACTCGACCACCTGGACGTTTGCAAAGACCTACGCGGAGACATGGCCACACGAATACATCGTCCGTGATCGCGTTGGAGAAGACCTCTTTTTACCGCTGGTCAGGCACATCCGGGGACACGGATATGAAGGCAGATTCTACCGCAAACCGATTACATACTTCGATGAAGACGGAATGGTCTATTGGACCATGGGAGCACCCGTCAATGAAACAACGATCGTGAACCGCTGCACGAAAGAGCAGACTTACGGGTACCGGCTGAAACATGACTTACTCCCAGAGCCCAAAAGAAGGAAAAATAAGGGAATAAACAGGTGTGACCCTTAATTCCCCTTTTGACAAACAGCCTTGTACGGAAAGCAACTCGGAAGATATTGACTTCCGAGCTGGTTCCGAGCTCTTTGAATCCGTATCACGCAGCTAGACACCGGCAGGCTGCACTGCACCTGGCCTAATGATTAGTCAGAGACGCAAAGAGAAAAGGATTCTTTTGTTTTTTATGACTGAAGACCCAGGCATAAGGTTCTGAACAAATTTGCTTATGGAGACCGAACCTGTGAATGATTCCCCTAAAGATGACTTGCTTCGCCAATATGAGAAATTTTCAAAAGAATTGACCGATTACTTTGCTTTAGCAGAAAAGACCGGTGGAAGGTCAGTTGAATTTCAGACCGCTTTTCTATACAGCAGGGTGGAAGGCCCGCAACCGGATAGCGCTAAAATGCTTGTCTGCATGCGCGTGATGAAGGACCACATGTTACCAGGTGATAAAGTGATTGAGGAACCTGATGATTTCGATGGTCGGTATTTGAAGATCCGGTTCCGGCTTCCTCGTCAAAGGCCGGGAAAAATCGAAAATGAATAACTGAAAAAGAGCCAGGCATGAGCACAGCATACCGTGGCCCCAAAGCTCCGCGTGGGAACCTGCAACGGGCGCTCAGCGGCCCGTGACACCAGTCTCGCCGGAACGGAAGTTCCCAGGAAGCCCGGGCTGCGAGTACGACCGTAGGTGCGACTCAGTCGCACAGTATATGAAGACCGCCGAAAAGCAGTTTTTTGAAAAAAATGCCGAGGCTGTGACCGGATATGTCAAACATGGGGTGTATGGTCATCCAAAACGGGTCAACCCATTTTCGGATTTTCCCGCATACCGAGACCCGGTGAGGGTTTCTCCCCGGGGAATGCAATGCCTGAAAAGAAAAACGGCGACGTATTGATAACGGATGTGCTGGAGAAAGCATTTCCCGGAAATACCCCTCACGAAAAAGCCGCCTTCGGTCTGATCCTGGCCGGGGTCAGGTGGGCCCGGGAAATGGACCTGGAAGATGAAGGATACGATGAGGACACCTTGCGTGAAATGTATCAGACCGTGGAGATGGAAAATGAAACAAAACAAGAATACCGATCTGATATCCCTTTCGCGGATACAGCATACAGAGTGCCCCTCTCCGTGGTGTTGAAAAAAATTGAGAAGGATGAGGAAAGGATTGGGCTGCCGAATTTTTTTTACGAAGCGTGCAACAACTATGCGGACAAATAGCGTGCGAACGGCATGAAACCCGCAGGAATGGGGATATCTATCAGTTTAAAAGAGTATGCGGAATTGAACATGTATTAAAGTTATGGCATTTGATTCCGGATGCACTTATGGATGCCCCCCACTTCCCAAATTCACTGTCCCATGGGACATCCGGAAATAGCCCGGCAATTCATTGCCGGGATAATAACGGCCCCATGCCTGAGTCCCATGGGGACGGCAGAAAGGAGTCTAATCATGAAACACCTGTTGATCCTGATCGTATGCGCCGTTTTTGCCTGGGCGCCCTCTTTGAGTGCCTGTTCGGGACCGGATACTGACGCCGGGTATTTTGAATCGGGTACGCAAAGCCGGATGACCGCGGATCTGAAGGATGCGGTAAACCTTTACAACCTCCTGGCCCGCAGGGGCGGCGGGAGAGGTCAGGGAACGGGAGGCGGAAGCGGATCGGGCCAGTGTGACGGGAGCGGGTCCGGCCGGGGCAAGGGGAAAGGCTACGGTGCCAAAGATGGGACCGGCACCGGAGAACGCCCCCGGGATGGTTCGGGGTATGGGGCTGGAGCCGGTCAAGGCAAAAAGGATGGCTCAGGTAAAGGATCCGGCAGCGGCTCTGGAGGCAACCGTTAGCGGTTTGCGGGATGGACTCCTTCGTTCCTATGCTCTTCGTGGGAAAGTATCCGGGGCGCTCCGCGTCCCTGGTTCCCATGCTCCGCGTGGGGACTGCCTCGGGCGCTCCGGCGCCCTGCTTGAGCGGCGTTTCGCCGGGAAAGCATTGACGGACCGGGGGATGTACGGTCTGTAGGTGCTGCTTCAGCCTCACACCGCAAGATCATCCCGACGATCCTCAAAGCGATCCTGGATAAACACGAATATGGCAGGAAAAAAGAAACACAAAAAACCGGACTGGAAAGACGTAGAGAAAAGGGTCCGTAATTTCGGAAAACGGGGATTAACGGAGCTGATCCGGGATCTTTATCATTTGTCACCGGAAAACAAAGCCTTCTTTTTCACGCGGTTTTCAATTGGGGAGGACCCGCTGGAAACTTATAAAAGGACCATTCAAAATGCCATGAATCCTTATCTCGAAGACGGTGAGACCCTGGATGTTGAAGCGGGACGTGATGCCATCGACCGATTCGCAAAAGCAGTGGATAATCCCCATGCCGAAGCAGAGGTGCGGATTTTTTATGTGGAATGCGGAACAAATTTCATGCTGAGCTATGGTTACAGCGATGAAGTTTTAGGTGAAGACATGCAGGAAATGTATCACCATGCCATTGAGACGGTCTTGAAATTGCCGGCCAAAAAACGAGAGAATTTGAAAACCAGGCTTTATGAAATCATGGCATCGGCCAAAGGCCTCGGCTGGTGGTATTATGACGGGCTTGCTGATCTCTACGATAACGCATTTCCCGATGATTCACCACGGGAGCAGTAGAGTTGTCCCTCTAGAAAAATATTTCGAATCTGTGATCGGACGTGAAAAAAAGCTTGTTAAAATATTGTCAGGAACAGAAATGCTAAGTTGTTGATTTCAAAAATTAAGTATCAGACGTCGCAATTGTGATATGTCAAGAACCACGAAATGTGCTCATACCGCCGTTACCGGATAACAGAATGATACCGAATGGAAATCAAGAAACGGATGATCTCTCAACCAAACTGACCCATTTCCTCGGAAATTCTTCTTTTCCACTCTCCACCCGTGAATTGGCCACCCGTGTTCGGCTCGGCGGGTTTCGGGTCCCCGATTACGAAGCTTCCAGTTGTTTGAGAACAATGGAAGCAGACGGCCAGATTCTCTATGACAAAGGGCGGTGGTCGCCGGCGGGTCACATTGCTAAGCCCATGAGCCATTCCGGAGCTCCGCATTCATTGCCGAAGCTGTCCAAGGAGACGCGGGTACTTCTGGGGCAATATGATCCGGAAATAAGACCTGAACACACCGAAAAGGGAAAAGGCTTTATTGATGAAGGGCCTGAAATGCCCGATACCGGAATTCATTCAGGACGATGGGGTTTGTTCAGGAGTCTCCTGGACTATTACCGGGAATGCATCAGAAATGAGGAAGGTGCTGATGCCTCAGCCTTTCAAAATCAACACGGCCAACAATTCATCTATCTCCGAAAAAGCGGCACCTGGTTTCCCCGACCCGGTTTAGAGTGGCGAACATCCATTCCCATCAGTGAGTATTTTTCTCCCATGCTGAATCTTCTGCCTTCAGGCGAAGACAGCCAGTCCCTGGTGGTCGGTTACCCGATTCAGGCCTACTACATTGAAAAAGAAGGTGAGCCGGATGTGGCGATCATTCGCCCGGTTTTCTTTTTTGCCGTCGAAAATGCCCTTTCAGATGGTGGGCTGATCTTAAAATGTGAGGGGCCCAGGCCGGAGGTCAATCTGGGCTGGCTGGACTATGCATTTCCGAGGAAACCCGACCAGCAGCGAAATTTCCTTTCCGCCTGCGGTTTCATCAACCGTTTCAGACCCAACGACGAGGCCCCGGGTCTGGAAAAAGGGGAACTGGCGCCGAGCCTTCAGAACCTCATTGCAGCACTGTCGGCTTTTCTGCCGGAACGGATCAGGCAGCCCCTGGACCTCCATGATATTTCCGGCGAAAAGCTGCATGAGCCATTTGAAACGGGGATTTACAATCGGGCGGTCCTGATGCTGGCCAAACGGACAAGATACAACGAGACCTTATTAAAGGAGCTATCCGCTATCCAGAACATGCGGGACGAATACCTGGACCAGACGGCCCTCCGCCCAATATTTGCCAGAAACCGGGAAAAAAATGAAGCGCATGAAAATGAACGGTTGCATGAAAGCATCGTTATCGACACGACGCTCCTGAACGCTGAACAACGTCAGGCGGCGGCCTCCATGCTCACCAAAGACCTCACAGTGGTCACCGGTCCGCCGGGTACGGGAAAAAGCCAGGTGGTTTCATGCGCCATACAAAATGCCAGGCTGAAAGGGATGACAACCCTTTTTGCGAGCAGAAACCACAAGGCCATCGATGCGGTCATGGGCAGGCTTCAGGATGGCCAAGGCCGGTCACTCATTGTGCGGACCAATTCAAAAGAGGATCCGAGTCTGAAAATTACGTTTTCCCACGCCATCCGTAAAATGCTTGCTGACCACCGGGATACCGGTTTCATTGAACGGCTGGATCGGGCAAGAGAGGAATTAGAGGTGCTGCTGGAAGAACGCGGCACCGCGGCAGGAAATGCACGTGAGATTGAGAAAGCGGGCATGGCTTTAGGAGAATTGGAAGAACAATTGAGCTACCTTGCGGGAAATCTTCCGGATGAAATGGCCCCCTTCCTGGACGAATCACCGGAGACCCTCGGCAATGATACGGTTCGCAGGGTTTTCAAAATTATCGATGAATATTCGAACGGCACCCACCACGCCGGGTTTTTCGGAAAGATTTCGGATTTCTTAAAAGCCTGTCGTTACATGCGTTTGTTCCAAAGGGCAGGAAAGCTTTTGCAGAACCTGCCGAAGGCTCCCGCCCTACCGGGTTTTCCGTCCGAAAACCGGCTCAAGGACATCCTGCCGGAATTTGAAACCCTCAAAAAGGCCGGCAAATACGCTCAGCTCAGAAAAGAATGTCGCGAACATGAGAATACCATTTTAGCACTCCCCGACCTGGAAATGACCGTTCAAAAAGTGGCGGATATTTCGCGGCGAATTTCAGAATTGTCCGGCAATGCCATTTCACTGGATGTGACCGCCCGCCGGGGGTTGCCAGAAACCGTGGACCGGGAAGAGTTTAACGGTTTGCGGGGAGCCATAAATGCCATGCAAACGGGCCTTGCCGAAGGTCAAATCAGTCAGAATACCCTTGATACCCTTCAAGAGCGGGTTCCTCACATCCTTCACTCATTTCCATGCTGGGCCGTTACCAACCTGTCAACAGGTTCGCGCATTCCGTTCATACCGGGGGTTTTTGATTTGGCAATTCTGGATGAAGCCAGCCAATGTGACATTCCATCGGCCATTCCCATCCTGTTTCGTGCCAGACGGGTGGGGGTTGTGGGGGATCCGTTTCAGCTGACACATGTATCGCGGCTTTCAACCGGCAAAGACACCATGCTTCGCAGAAAAGTGGAAATGAAACGGGTGGAAGATGTCCGATTCGCCTACACCGAGAACTCCCTGTACGATCTCCTGGCGGCCACCCGAGGCGCCTCACCCATTTTTTTGAGTGAAACATATCGCAGTGCCGCGGGTATTGCGGGGTATTCCAACGCGGTTTTCTACGAGGGCCGACTGAGAGTCGCAACTGATCTCAACGCACTGAAAGTCCCCCCGGGAGTCAATGCCGGCATACACTGGACTGAAGTGACCGGAGAAGTGAAAAGCGGGGGCGGGAGTGGTTGTTACTGCACGGAAGAAGTTGATGCCGTTTTGGGACTGGTGCGGGTGATGCTTCTCGAAAACAATTTCAAGGGTTCCTTGGGTGTGGTCACCCCTTTTCGGCAACAGGCAAACCGGCTTCGGGACGCGTTGTTTGAAAGCGATACACGGTTTTACGATGCACTCACAAATGCCGGGCTCCATGTGGATACGGCCCACGGTTTTCAGGGCGATGAAAGAGATGTCATGCTGTTCAGCCTGTGCGGGGGTCCGGATATGCCCAGGGGTTCGAAATCCTTTTTGAGAGAAAGCGCCAACCTGTTTAATGTGGCTGTCAGCCGTGCCCGGTCAGTGATGCATGTGGTTGGAAATCGCGACTGGGCAAAACGGTGTGGCATATCCCATGTGGAAAAACTCGCGGGCAAAATTACTATTTCACACCACACAGCTCCAAAAGGCCCGTGGTCTCCCCATGAATCTCCCTGGGAAAAAAAGCTCTATGATGCTCTGACTGCAACCAGCTTGAAGCCCCGACCCCAGTTCCCCCTTTCCAGTCGGAGGCTCGACATGGCGCTGATAGACGACAACAATACTTCAATCAAGATCGACATCGAAGTGGACGGGGACTGCCATCGGAACGCGGACGGTACCCGGAAAAAGGACGACCTGTGGCGGGATATCCAGATTCAGGGAATGGGATGGAAGGTCATGCGCTTTTGGACATACCAGTTGCGGGAAGACATGGATGGCTGCGTAAACAAAATTATGGAGGCTTGGAACGGCAATGACTGAAACGGAAAGCCAGGTAACGAGCCCAAGCGGAACACAAGATAATAAGCCCAACACTATTAAAACGGGAAGCGCCTTGGATAAAGCCTGGCCGCCTATCTGGGTGATGGCAGCAGCAATCGGGCTGGTGGTGTTCTTACTTGTGGTTTCGGGCTGGAAAATTGTCACCCTTGAGCACGAAAGGGCAACGGTTGAAAGGGAACGAACCGTTCTGGAACGGGACAAAAAAGCCTATGGAACCCTTATAAAAGAACTGCCCAAGCTCGAAGAAAATAAGGAGGCGCTGTTCAAGAAAAGAAATCTTTTGGAGGGTGAGGTTCGGGCCCATGAAACCCGTTTGGAAAGCCTCAAGGTCCAGGTGAGTGCTGCGGAAGCCAAACATAGCGGGCTTAAAGCGGAACTCTCCCAGTTGGCGGCGGAAATTCAAGGGTCACGAAAGGCACTCTCCAAAATGCGGAGCGACATTCAAAATGCTCAGGCTCAGATTCCAACGTTGAAACAGGAGGTCTCGGACCTTAAGGCACAGGAGAAAAGCCTCCGCGACATTAACGAGCAACTCGCTGAAGCCAGGTCAGCTCTAAAAGGAGATATTTCAGGGTTAGAAATAACGCGAAAAAACAAGTTAGCAACTATTAAAAAGCTTTCTCAAGAAAATGGGGAAATTTTGGAAGTCTCAGAGAAATTCAAGGAGATTCTCACGAGTTTGAAGTCAACAGAGGAGTTGGCATCTTCCACAATGACGAATTTGGGAAGGCAGACGTCTGGATTGGCACAGTTACTAGAACAAACAAGAACACAGACTCGATCACTCGATGAACAGGTTCGGAAAGTAGCCGAAGAGGCGAATGATCTCAATTCCGCAACATCCATAATCGAATCATCTGGGAGTACGCTTACTGCAAGCACAGCAAATATCGGGGTTGCCCAATCAAAGCTCGATGGATCCATCAACTCTCTCAATCGCTCTTCTGAAAACTTGATAGAACAGATATCAAGGCTGTCAAGCACAACGGATTCAGCTATAAGTGGGCTTACGAGAGGACTTGCTTCCACTGCTGAAAAGTTGAAGACAACGCAAGAATCGACCACCGTAATGGTCGCCAAACTTCAGGATCATAATAAGAAAATAAAAGAAAGCATTCATTCCCTTAATAACCAAGCAGATGGGCTAAAAAATGAAGTTTCGTCAATTAAGCAGGAAGCCACAAACTTCAATGGGGCGGTTCGGAGCATTCAAACAACGGCCCAAAACGCTGCTACTGTTTCCAGTGGCCTGGACGAAAAGAATAGCCGACTGGAGAGTGTAGGGACCGATCTCATAGACTCTGCTGAAAAATTCAAGAATCAGATAACCAAAATATCGTCTTTTGTAGATGACCCGGAAAATGGAATCAAGAATACAAGCATTATGCTAAAAACCTCAGCGCAGCATTTAAGCTTGAGAAATGAGAAGTTAAAAAGTCTAGAAGATTTACTAAAAGAGCGTTTGTCGAAATTTGAAGAACAATTAGAAACGATTGAAACAGATTTCGAGGCTGCAGAACAGGTCCTTTCCGGATTATCAAGTGAAAATACAAGGCTGAACGGTTTCATTCAGTCATTGACTCAAGATCAATCCCAATTTTCAAGTGATGCAAACCGTATTTCCAACTTGATCTTGCGGGCAGAGCGTGAGGTTAAACAAGCCATTGAAAATCTAAGCGAACTCAACGAGACAATCAGAAATCAATTGGCTGCGTACAGTGGCAAGACTGAAAAGCCGAAACAAGCCCATGGAGAAAAACAGAATAAGAATGAACAAAAATAGGATTTTGATTTTTAAACCGGAAGATAACCCCCAAGAAAGGAAAAAACGATGGATGGTGTAATGCTACCTTTTCTCCCTGCAAGCGTTTGGCTATTTGCCGTAGCCCTGGCTATCTTGATTTTACTGATTTTTCTGGGTTTCTTCTCTTACGTAAAAAAGAAAATGGCAGCTATAGCGAAGAATGCCGCCACAACAGCTGAGCTTTCCATAAAAAAGGATCAGGCCGAACTATTGGCAAGGAAGCAGCAACTTGAGGCGGATGTAGGGGCATTGAGGGATTGGATAAGGGATCATAAAATAGAATTAGAGAGCATTAAGGGTGAGCGTGAACAACAGGAACGGGACAGAGCGGAACGTGAAAGCATCAAGGAAGAAACTGTTCGCCGTGAAGCTGATCTCAGGGAAATGCGAAAGGAAGCAGGGGAACTAGAAAACAACCGACATATGGTCACGGAGCGCGTTGAAGAATTGAAGGAACTTGTCGAGGAACTCGAAAAGAGAGTGGTTGAACTGAAAGAAACTTGCGAAAAATTGGAGAATGGAAAAAAGGAGCTTCTTGCAGCATTGCTCAGTAAAAAGGAGGAACTGGACGAACTGGAGAGAAAAATTGATGACGGTAAGAGCTTGCTTCAGGAAACAGCAAAAGCTGAAATTAAGCATGCTGAATTGGTGACAAAACTTGCGAATCTGGAAAATGAAATAAAGGAGAAAATTCTAATTGCCGAACAAGCTCAAAAAGATATCGATGGTTTCAAACAGAAATTAAATGGTTTAGATGAGGAAATCCAAAAATTGCGGAGTGAGAGATCTTCGCTAAGAGAAAGCATTAGCGAACTCCAAAACCAGAAAGATGTTCTTAATGCTAAAATCTCAGTTTTGAAAAGAGAGGAAGTCAATAGCAAACAGCGTATCAAAGACCTCGACAAAGTGAAAAATAATCTTGAGGAAGAAGTAGCAAAACTGAAAGTTGAAGTCGACGAATTGCGAAGAGAAAGTGTTTCCACCCTTGCTGAACTATCAGCTTTGCGAACTCAGATAGAGCCTCTACGTAAAGGACGTACCGAGTTGGAGGCGCGGCTCCAATATTTGAAAGGGGAAATCGAAAAATCAGAGGATCGTGAAGGCAGGGCACTCGGCGAAACAAGCCGATACGATGATCTCTTGATAACCATACCCCCATGTCTTTCCGAGAATAAATTCTTGCCCGAGCCAACAACACTTGATGAAACGGCTCTCTTGGACGAGCTTAAAGATTCCCTGGACAGCAAAGGTCTGAAGTTTTCCAACCGGATCCTTTACTCATTTCATACTTCTCTTAAATGCCATTCGATTAACCCATTGACTGTCCTCGCGGGTGTTTCCGGTACAGGCAAAACCCTTCTCCCTATGCAATACGCCCAGATTATGGGGATGCACTCTCTCGTGATTTCGGTACAACCTCGTTGGGATTCTCCCCAGGACATGTTTGGTTTTTATAACTACCTTGAGAAAAAATACAAAGCAACGGATCTTGCGAGATCGCTTATTCGGATGGATCAGTTTCATGATTTTGAAGGATTGTCCGGAACAAAAAGCAGCGACAGGATGCTGCTGGTTTTGATGGATGAAATGAATCTTGCGCGCACGGAGTACTATTTTAGTGAATTTTTATCCAAGCTGGAGCTTAGGAAACAGGGGGATCGTGAAAAGGCGGAAATAGCTTTCGAAACCGGGCCTGGCACTAAAAAGCAATTTAGAGTTTGGGTCGGCGACAATATTCTCTTTGTAGGAACAATGAATGAGGATGAGACCACGCAAACCCTTTCCGATAAAGTCCTTGATCGGGCCAATGTTTTGAGGTTTGGTAAACCCACTGGAAAGGTTGAAGGAGAAAAATTGACCGATGAAAATGACAATACATCCCTCTTGCGGCATCACCTTACATTAGAAAAATGGCTGAGTTGGATTAAACCATATTCGTCTGATGAGTATTGGGTCCCTGAAGTGGAAAGCTGGATTGATGAGATAAACAATATCTTGAACGGCATTGGAAGGCCATTCGGTTACCGCGTTCAGAAAACAATCAAAAAATACATAGTCAATTATCCTGGGACAGATGAAGGCAGTAATGGCTATAAATTTGCTTTTGCGGACCAAGTGGAGCAAAAAATCATACCTAAACTCAGGGGCCTAGATCTTTTAGACCATAAAGGTGCGCTTCAAGAAATTTATCAAGTGATCCAGAAACTCGGGGATGATCCGTTGTCTGGCGCTTTTATCAGTGCGACAGAAGACAGCACTGGCGGCATGTTTGTCTGGCGTGGCGTGTCGCGCCCAGTGGAGAATTGAGAATGACAAAATGGCGGGAAATTGCGGCCCAAATCCACATTTATCCTTGGTCAGTTGGAAACAGGGAAGAAACCAGGAATATTTCGGAAGGCGAAGTATTTTTCGATTTTTTGGGGACTCCAGTAATTTCCATCTCAAAACAAGCTGAGGTTGTGCTTCCAAGAAGATATGAAAAATTCTTTCCGTTGGGTCCGGAATACCCACCTACGCGAAAAGAGAACATTCTTTATGAAATGCCCCATGGTGTTGTTTCTGGGCAGGATAAGGGCTGTCGCATTGAAATCGTCGGAGGTGGTGAAAAATTTTCAGTTCGCTTTTTTGTCCAAAATGTGCAGGGAAGATTGCAGCGGGATAAACTTACCGGGAAATTGAAAGATAGTGACTTAGCAAGAACTGTTTTGTCATGGTCCCAGGCATATGATGATTTACTGGATCAGTCGCAAAAACATTGGAAACGCCAGGAACGGATTCCATGGGCGTTTATTATTGATTTCATAAATAGATTAAGCACCGAAAGAAACGAACCAAGACGAGCGCTGATTGTTGGTATTGCAAAAAAAATGCAGGCATCCCTGCCGGCAATTGTTGCTGCCCTGCGAAAGATCCTGTATCGCGAGCGTCGGCTGATGCCGATTAATAGAATCAGTGAGATGGATGGCGCCTGCCTCAAACATTACATCCAACAACCCGGGCGGACAACTGCTGAAAAAGCAGGTTCCAGGCAGAGCCTATTGGGGATTGCAAGGTATGAATCGTATAATGTTCAGGAAAACAGAATTCTTAAGGATTTTCTTAATCGATGCACGCGGGAATCAAGAAGATATATTCAAACAGAAGTGAATGAAAGATTTGCAGATACAAAGAGAGGCAAATCGATCCAAAAATTCGGCGCCTTGTGTTGGAATCTCTATCGTGATCCTCTGCTTAGAAATATTAGTAAACCCATTCCAGGTACGCCCCCAAATTATGCGTTGTTAAATGATCCTCGTTATGTTGAGATTTGGAAGTGGTATCGTAGATTACTTCGAAGAGAGGATGATGAAGACAGCCTTTGGGACTGGCAGTCTCGCACATGGGCGGATATTGTTCGACTTCTCGTTGGCGCTTCGCTCGTGAAATTGACAAAAGGCAATAATTCTAATTTAGAAGTCGAAGAAATCGCCGAAGCTGCGCTTCACGTGAGACGTCACCAATTTCAAGGGAGTAGAATTTGGGCTGGTACGGAACCGGGTCCATTCCTAGTGAAAAAACTGAACAATGGCGTCACAGAATCAAGAGCGGTTCTCGAAATTGTCCATTCCGAGCAAGCTTATAAGCATAGCTCCGCTGGGATGCTTGGGCAAACTGGAGGCCATCTTTTTCTTGTATTGCACCCTTTAGAAAAGGGAGCGGAAGAAGAAACAAAAGTCTTGATCGTATGGGCGCTTAATACAGCTGGAAAAAAGCGTGTCACGACTCAAGATGAACTTAAACGGATTGGCCATTCCGCCCGGCAAGGAATCAATCTTCACCATCACTCTCTATCATTTTATCGCTTGGAAGGGTTACCGGAACAAATGGATGGCGCGGTTGTTTGCGGGGATCTTTTAGAGGATGAACCTGATGCGGTTTTTGCTGATAATGAAACCGCAACCGTCCTTCGAGTTCCTGCAAAGCCGGAGCTGTGGAAAACCTCTCTCGACTGGATTGCAGTGGTACTTGAAGAAATATTGGGGGGATTACTTTGACTAAACCTCCTGTCACCCACGGTTGTGCTGCTTTCGGTTTTAGAGATAGCCTTTATATAAACGGATCAAATTTGTCCTCCTCTGAAGTTTATGTGGCAGATGCAGTTCTACCGTCCACTCCATTTGGCAAAATTCGGACCGGTTCGCGGGTTGAGAACGAGCGTATACATGCGGGTTTGCCTTGGCCACCGGAGGCTCGAATTAAGAAGGGTCAGCCGCTTCGCAGAGCACCAATGCCTTATGTATGGAGAGCATTCGTCGAAGCAGGGGACCAAACTGCAAGGTGGCGAAGCGACATAGGTATTTCTTTCCCTTTGGAACGAATTATTGCGGCGCATATTGAAGGGAATTTGAATGAAGGGGCTCGCCATTTCGATTCAGAACGTGGAGACAAGGTTATTATAGCCATTCCCAATAATTTGGATGAACATGGACAAGAAACTCTAATCAGGGAATTGAATAAACTGGGAATCAAAAGAGAAAACGTTCATTTAATCTGGAGGCCGGTGGCAGCTGCTCTAACCTGGCTTAAGAAAATTGGCAAATTCCTCCCCGAAACAATAAATAATGACGATCATGTTCATCTCATTTATTTGGGACCCGATGCCATTGAATTTAATACGTTAAGGTTGCGAACAAGACAATTTGAAAACAAGCAATACTACTTGCCCCTTCGTGATCGTCCACTTGAAATTCTACCGCTAACCGGTTTTGATTGGGTTGGAAGAACAATCGAAACGGTTTACGGACCCATTGATGACGGTGCTTTTTGGCAAGCATTTACAGGTTTTCCTGAAATCTGGTGTGCATTATCAGGCATAGCTTGGAACACCGATGAGTTGCCCCGTGTATGGGGGACTGAGGATAAATGGCTACTTTGGGATCCGCCGGAAAACATGTCTGATTTTCTTGAAAAGCCCCTCGCAGGCCCCTGTAAGACGTTAAGTGCCATCACCCAGTTTTCTTGCAATTTAAAAGTGAATTCCCAAGGCGCTTCTTCAAAAAAAATGAGTGAAATTCTTCAGGAAGAAACTCGGAATCTAATTTCAAACCATCCCAAAGGTAAGACCATGGGGATGATTGTATTTGGTCCGCTGGCACCTTCGATGCCGCCCAAATGGTTGGAATCGTCTCTGGCACACCTTCAAGATAGGGGTCTAGAATTACGAGAGACCGTCGGGCAGCCGAAATTGCATGGCCTTTGGCTTTGCGGCAATTGCAATGATCCGATTGCAGAAGGCGCTGCCATTTATGGCAAAAGGGTGGGGCAGGAAGAGCCCACTTATCTTGACACATTGCCGAGTTATGGGATCTGGTCCGAAATTAAGAACTTGGGGTCTGAACCATATTGGGACTTTTATCCTCTAATTCCCGAAAACACGGAGATTGAAGGAGGTTCTGAATTTGTGCTTGATCCCCCTGTTGATAAGCTTTTTATAAAAAAAGGGTCCAAGGAATTTCCCCTCATAATTAAACATGGCATATCCGAAAAGTGTAGAGAAAGCCAAATAAAACTCCCCCGTAACATATCAGATAATTGTCGCGTTTTGGTGCATGCCCGAATGAAGCCCGCAAGCGGGCTTGCCATCGTTAATATTCGCTCGTCGGATGACAAAGCAGTGTTCAAGACCGGAAAAGGAATTAATCTAGATTGGGATAGAATGAAAGAGGTTGAACATCCTCCAAAACCACCAGGGAAAAGTAGCTATGGGTATCCCTTTGTATCAGCTGGCAATGGAAGGATAATAAGTGAAACAGAGACCGAGAAAAAACTTCAAGCTTTTCTTGCCGATCTTTCTACAGACCAAGTATTAAATGTTAATCAAATACAGTACCTCAATAATAAAAATGCTGAGTTTTTTATACCTTGGGGCTGGAATCGCTTTGATCAAGATTCATACGACATCGGTATGTTTGGACCATGTGAAACAGATGTACCCAGAATCAATGAGATTTCAGCGCGGCTAGGTGAAATCCTTTACCAGTCGTTTATGGCTGTTCCCAACAGGAGACTTAAAGAGAAACTTTGCAAATTGCTGGGTTTTATGTATTCCTACGCACCACAGGAATTTTGTTCATACTTGGCCAGCACATTTTCTGAGAATCAAATAAGCTTCCAAAACCAAGTAATTGCAGCCGGAAGGGTTTTCAAAGATCCGCGCCATTTCGAAATCTTTGTGGATTCGATCATTTCTTATCCAGAATATCCAACTAATTATAAAGGATGGTATTTTTGGTCTTTCATGCGGGCCCTCTGCTATTACCCTCAACCCGCAAGGCTAAACGCTGATAAAGGTTATGCTGTTTATGAACGCTTTTACCGATATTTGGATGAGAATAGACATAATCACTTAGAAGAAAACAACGCAAAGAGATATTGCCTGTGTGCTGTGTTGTTTGGACTCCGTCTTAGAGAAACCAATCCAGATTTTTTAGGGGAGAACGATCCGCTTCGTAAAAAGCTATATCAAGTTATTAACACCATGAGAAGCAAGATACGATTTCCCCCAGTGATGTTTCGTGGGGGCAACCTGCAGACGATACCAGGAGACAATTTGAATCGTTATGTGCTTAGATTCCTGGACTACAAAGATACTGAGGAAGACCGGCAAGCTGCAGGCGGATTAGCAGCCGGGGGCTAATAAGTGTGGCCATAGCTGGACCGAATATCAAGAATTATTTTTCATAATATAACGTAATAGGCAAAACTGGTTTTCATTTTTGGCGGGTAATTTTTGATGCTGAAGATTCCAATAATTATAGGGAGAAACATGTCTCTACCCTCTTTTATTTGAATCAAACAATCTAAAATCAAGACTTCCATTTAACAATCTGATTAGTGCCAAGATTATTAAAGGAGGTCCTAGTAATCAAAAAAAATGCATTCAAACAAAGAGAAATAGATGAAGAAAAACATTGCTCGCCAGATTTTAAAATACTTGGATTGATCAGTACTGTTACGATTTTTTTTCCGCAGACCACTAATGGCATGGGTTGGAGATAATCTTTGATACCAAAAAACATTATCAAAATCGAAGCCCCAAAACAAATCCAAGTATCCTGTGGCATCATCGAGCGCCAATCGCTAGTTCTTGCAGTTCAAAGGAGCCAACACATGGCTCTGCCGCTCAAATGGGAATTCCCAGGCGGGAAAATCGAACCGGGCGAAACCCCTGAAGCTTGCCTGAAGCGGGAGCTAATGGAGGAGCTGGAGTTATCGGTTACAGTCAGGGAAGCCCTCGAACCCGTGACCCACGCCTATGACGGTTTTACCGTGACCCTTTATCCATTCGTCTGCGACATGGAAGGAGGAAATGTTGTTCTGCACGAGCATGCCGCTTTCACCTGGCTGAAACCCGCCGACCTGCCCCGGCTGGACTGGGCAGCGGCCGACAGGCCCGTTCTATCCGCCTTTCTGAAAACCATCGGGTTTAAAGGAGATCCACTGCCGTGACGGCCGGCCTTCCATACGGCTTGTACGATCGTTTGCTGGACGAGGACTTGAAAGAGACCCTCGACCGGGTTCCGGAACTCCGCTCCGTGCTGGGAAAGCTGGATTTTGAGGAACAGCCCGCCCGTTACGCCGATTTTATCGGTAAGATTCTGGAACAGGTGCTTCGGGAGGAAAAGGATCCCGATGCCAGGCTTTCCCTGTGCAACCGTTTGATCCAAATGGTTTCTGAGAGGTCAGAAAAGGGACGGTTTGATAAGCGGAACCTTCAAGGAGCCAAAAAGCCGCTGCTCCTTGAGATTACGCCCCCCCATTACGGCATCGGGGGTATGCCGCGGCCCCACACGTCCATGGTTGAAAGCAGCCTTTTCACCGGTTCCCCGAACGAGCCCCAGCTGGTTCACGAACTCCAGGAAGAGATGCGCTCGGCGGACCAGGTGGATATCCTCATCTCATTTATTAAATGGTCTGGGCTGCGGCTTCTGATGCCTGCTTTTGAAGATCTGCGCACCCGGAATGTGCCGGTGCGCCTCATGACCACCGCTTACATGGGGGCGTCCGATGCTCCGGCCGTGGAATGGCTGGCTGGCCTGCCCAATGTCGGGGTCAAGGTTTCCTACGACACGGACCGGACCCGCCTCCATGCCAAAGCGTATCACTTCAAGCGGCTGAGCGGATTCTCGTCCGCTTACATCGGGTCCGCCAACATGTCCCGGGCGGCCATGACCGCCGGTTTGGAATGGAACCTGAAGGTGACCGCCCAGGACATGACCCATATCCTGGAAAAGTTCGAGGCGGAGTTCGAGACCTACTGGCACAGCCGGGAATTCACCCCCTTTGACCCCGGTAACCCGGAACCTTTCAGGACGGCCGTTCAGCGGGCTCGCAAGGTCGGCCGGAAGTCTTACGTGCCGTTCTTTGACCTCAGGCCCCATCCTTTCCAGGAACGCATCCTGGATGCGCTGAACCGGGAACGCGGCGTACATGGCCGCATGCGGAACCTGGTCATCGCCGCCACGGGAACCGGCAAGACGGTGATCTCGGCATTTGATTACCGGCGGTTCCTGGAGGAAAAACAGGGGCAGGCCCGATTGCTCTTCCTGGCCCATCGAAAGGAGATTCTGGAGCAGGCCATCGGTACGTTCCGGAACGTCCTTCGGGACGGGAATTTCGGGGACCTGCTGGTGGGGAACCACGAACCGGAAAGGCTCGATCATCTTTTCTGTTCCATCGGCATGCTCTCCAGTCGAAAACTCTGGGAGCAGGTGGAAAATCGGTTCTACGATTACATGGTCATTGACGAGGCTCACCACGGGACCGCTGACAGTTACCGTCCTGTTTTCGACCGGTTTTCACCGGAAATCCTGCTCGGGCTGACAGCCACCCCCGAGCGCATGGACGGTAAAAGCGTGGCCGCGGATTTCGGGAACCGTTTCGCCGCCGAAATCCGGCTCCCCGAAGCCCTGTCGGAGAAACTCCTGTGCCCCTTTCATTACTTCGGGGTGGCGGATCCCGTCAGCCTCGCTCAGGACCGGTTCTGGAAGAACGGGAGGTACGACCCGTCGGCCCTTGCAAAGGTGTACACGGGCTCCCACGCCCTGGCCCGGCAGCGCCTGCAAACGGTGTTAGACACCCTGCACCGGTATGAACCGGATATGGGCCTTGTCAAGGGGATCGGTTTCTGTGTGAGCATCAGTCATGCCGCGTTCATGGCGGAGATGTTCAATGATCATGGGATCCCTTCAGCGGCACTCGTATCGGGTACGTCAAATGAACAGCGTGTTTCTTTTCTAGAAGACTTTAAACGCGGAAAACTGATCTTCCTCTTCACGGTGGACGTTTTCAACGAGGGGCTGGATGTGCCGGAACTGAACACGGTCCTGTTCCTTCGGCCCACGGAGAGTCTCACGGTGTTTCTCCAGCAGCTGGGCCGGGGACTGCGGCACGCGACGGGAAAAGACTGCCTCACGGTGCTTGATTTTGTGGGGCAGGCCCACCGGCTGTATCGCATGGACAGCAAACTGAAGGCGCTCCTGCCGAAGCACCGGTTCGGCATTGACCGGGAGGTGGAATTGAATTTTCCGCACCTGCCGCCGGGCTGTGCTATTCAGTTCGACCGTCTCTCTCGCGAGTACGTGCTCAAAAACATCCGACAGAACCTCAGGAACCTGGCTGTTCAAATCCCGGAGCGGTTGCTCACCTTTGAAAATGAAGCGGGGGAGTCGCTCACCTTCGGGAACTTTGTGCGCTACCATGATTACGAACCGGAAAAGATTCTGCTGAAAGATTCCTGGGGTGGGTGGAAAGCCAGGGCGCGCCTGGGACCGACGCCAACAGACCCCGATCTATCGTACCTGAAAAAGGGGCTTGTGAGGGCCTCTTTCATCGATGGACCCCGGGAGGTTGCGATGGCGCGGGAAGTCGTTGGTGCACTCCGGCAGGGGAATGTAGAGGGGGCACTTGCGGTTTCGGGGGCCGGCGCTGTGCCGGTTCATTTTCGTGTATGGGGTGATTCGGGAAGGAGTCTCGGGATCGATTCAATGGAAAACTCCTTTGCGCGGCTGTCAAAAAATCCGAGTATTCTTGCGGATCTCGACGAAATCCTGAAATGGTGTGCCGAAGAGACCCAGGCGGATGGTAGGGACCTGGACCTTCCGTTTCTCTGCCCGCTGGAGCTGCATGCCCGGTATGGTCTGAGGGATATTCAGGCCGCCTTCGGCAAAGCCACCCTGACGTCACCGGGTCAGCGGGGAATCGGGGTGCTTCACTTCAGGGAATTCAAGGCGTATGCGCTGCTGGTGACGTTTCAGAAGACCGAGCGGGAATTTTCACCCAGCACCATGTATGCGGACTATCCCGTCAGCCGGGAGCTGATGCACTGGGAATCACAGTCCAACACGGCCCAGGGCTCAGAGGCGGGTAAGAACCTGACGCGGCATGTGGATCACGGTTACACTATTTTGCTCTTTGCCCGGGACCGCAAGAAGAACAACGGATGGGCCGTGCCATTTACGTTTCTCGGTCCTGCTGAGATTGTCAGCCACGAAAGCGAGCGGCCCATCCAGGTGGTCTGGCGGCTCAAATACCCCATGCCCGTTACCATGTTCGAGGAGAACCGCCGGGGCGGGTGATGCTCGCCGGGGTGAAAGCAGGCTGTCCCGTGGCATAGAAAGTTGTCAAAACCTGGCACATGTACATCACTGTTAAGCAGGGTACTGCAAGATGGGAGTATTGACGCATTTTCTACAGAGCGAGTTCTCACTCAGGAAGCCCAGTGGCTGGGTCTGCCATCCGGAAGCCGCCGTTCTCCCGAAAAAGCTCTGCCGCATCTTGGGGTTTACGCCCCATGCCGATGTATTGCTGGAAAAGGATGACGGAACAAGGCGCTACTGGATCGAATTCGAGGTCAGCAGGGCCGATCCGGCGGCAAATCATGTGAAATTTGCGGCAACACATCTCTTCAGCCCAAAGCCCGCAACGGATGTTTTTGTCTCAATGGTCAGCGCCCATGTGGCGCCGGGAAGAAGGAACCTGGGGGCAACAACGGTCTCATTGATGCGGCGGGTGGGGATGAATGCCTTTCAGACGGTTCTTTTTCCGCACCTTTCAGCCCAAGAAATCAAGCGCCTCAATCATCTTCAAATGGAGAAACTGAACGGAGCCGCTGTTGATGTCGCTCCAGAAATTTCGAGGGTTTTTCAGGTGTCGGAGCCCCTTTGTTCATTTCGCGGCTCCAGGATACATTTTGCGGGAAATGTTCTGGAAGTGATCCTGAATATCCGCACATGGAACCTGGAAATGAAAACACCACTGGGAAGACAGCGGTGGGGTAAGAGGACGGTTACCTATTTCGTTTATGACGGCAGAAGCAGATGGTTCGCTCCGAGCAAATTCTGTGCTTACACGTTTATTGCGCCGGCCGGCACACCGAATACGAAAAGGTCGCGTCTGGTGGATTTTGCCGGCATGTCTTTGGAGAGATACGTTGGCATCGAGCGCGGTGAGTGGCGGTTTGATGGTCAGCGGGCAAGGACCCATCTGGTTCGGAACCTCGGAATGGTCCTGATGGATGCTCAAGATGATCCAATGCTTCTGGATAGGTTCAAGGACTGGTTCGCGGAATTTGGTGACGTCATCAATGTCAGCCCTTCAGGCGCCAGGTTCATTGTACTAAAATAGCTGAAATTCAGATCTCTGAAAGTGGGAAAAACACATGCTCCAGGAATACCTGAAAGCCTTCTCCTCATTGCGGACCGACAGGGGTCGTCACCGATATCCCGCTGTAACTAATTACCGAGCGCCTCACAAGCCATTTCTTCTACTCTCAATCATGGACCTGATCTCCCAGGGACTAATCGACAAAAATTTCATAGAGCCTTCATTTGATCTTGTTGATACCTGGAATATCTATTACGCAACCATCATGCCTCCCGGCTCCACGACCAGCATGGCATACCCGTTTTCACGACTGAAATCCGATGGCTTCTGGCGGAGGATACCCAGACCGGGCTATGATGCTGAAACCGAATACAACATCAAATCCATGAATCGAATCAGAAAGGTCTATTTTGGCGCAAAGCTGGATGAGGAATTATTTCAGTTTCTGTGCAATCCTGAAACAAGAGAGTTGTTAAGGCTTGCTCTGATCCAGACATATTTCGCCAAACCGGTGCAGTCCCTGCTGCTGGAACAGGGAAAGGTAAACATAGAGGCTTACCAATACAGCCGGCAGCTAATGGAAAAGGCCGGAGAGAAGGGCGGTAATTGGGCTGCACCGGATGAACCGCAAAAGAATAAAGTGAGAGACCAGGGATTTCGAAAGGCAATTGTGACCATTTACGAACACCGGTGCGCGATCTGCGGGATTCGAATGCTGACGCCCGATGGGCACACCGTTGTAGAAGCGGCCCACGTCCGGCCCTGGAATCAAAGCCATGACGACCGGCCCACGAACGGGATGGCATTGTGCCGCCTCTGCCACTGGTCTTTTGACGAGGGGCTTATGAGTGTGGGAAAGGAATATGAGGTACTTGTCTCCAGGAGGGTCCAGGTGGAAAGAAATCTGCCGGGTCACATCCTCACCCTTCGTGACCGTGCCATATTCACCCCGATGGATGAGGGTCTCCGGCCGGACCAGGAGAACCTGCAATGGCATCGGCGTTCCTGTTTCAAGATATGAAAGACAGGGACCTGTGAAGAAGGGTTTGACGGTGCCATCAATGACAGACTACTACCAGGAAAATTACGAGGCATACCACGAGCAGACTTTCAGCATCGATCCCGCGTCATTCCTGTTGCCGCTGGTGCGGTATCTGCCCCCGGGAGGGAGTGTCCTGGATGTGGGGTGCGGTTCCGGGCGGGACATGCGGTGGCTGAAAGACCGGGGGTTCCGGCCCACGGGGTTTGAGCGGTCAAGGGGCCTGGCTGAACTTGCGAGGGAGCATTCGGGGTGCCCGGTCCTGGAAGGGGATTTTGAGGCGTATGATTTTTCGGTTGTGAACGTGGATGCAAT
>JAERTK010000259.1 GCA_016844935.1 Desulfobacteraceae bacterium
CCCATGACCGGATTGTCACCGTGGATATGGACCTTTCCATCAGCCTCGATTTTATCCCCGAGGCCTTCCGGTTACTGGATCATTCGCATATGGTCATTGGGAGCAAGATCACGGGAGACCAGCAACGTTCCTGGTCCCGAAAGGCGGCCAGCAACCTCTTTATCCGCCTGGCCGGACGGTTGCTGCACATCAATTATCACGACTATTCCATTGCGGCCAAAGGGTACCGCAAGGATCTTTTGAAGCGATACCTGCAGTACATTGACGACCACACCTTCTACGTGGTTGAAATCGTTTACCGGGCTTCCCGGGACGGTTACGGGATTTTGGAGATTCCGGTTAATTGCATGGATATGCGGGGGAGTCGCTTTAACCTGCCGAATGAAGGCATCTACAAATTCGGAAACCTGTTCCGGCTGTGGCTGAAAAACTGATACCTTCAAACCACATCCGTATCCCCATAAGTGACATGCCAATAATCCAGGTTCTTCGAGGGACTTTTCCCCGCATACCGATACCCCAGTCGCCATGTTTTGGGGTTTATGATTTCAGGGACCCTTTTGAACCCCGCCCGTTTCAGAATTTCCGCTTCCCTCCGGGGGAGGAGACAAGTCAGGAAATCTCCCCCGTGCGCTTTGACGTATTGTCGTGAAAAGGAAAAAATTTCATGAATTACTAAAACCGACCCCATCGGGAAGGGGAACACATCCAACAGAACGCCGAACATCTGGCCTTTTAATGCCATCATCCTGATAACCAAATAGCCCAGCAGTCGTCCATCACATAGAACGGCAAAGGGACGATAGCCAAATTCGGGGACCGAAAGGTATCGCCATTGAAGGTAGCGTCTGTCTCGAACCTGTATCACCGGGGCTATGGTTGAATGGTTCTGCCAGAGGGCATCAAAGGCTTCGTCAAAATGCTCAATGGGGTTTATGTGAAGCCCTTGAATTTTAGTGGAAAATGAAATGTCAGTATCCGTCTTTATTGGCACCGGAGGGCTTTTAGGTATTTTGTTAAGCAACGGAAGGGCGCTAAAGATCATGGCCAGGGGTCTTATGGGCATCACCATCAGGGGTATGGTGGGCAGCATCCGCCAGCCCAGTTTTTCCGTGAAACCGGGCAGGGACTGGTCGTTGGGGAATCCCCATACCCGGTTGATGTTGTATCGGGTTTCCAGGTGATCGTACACTTCACGCGCAAGAACGGAAAACATGCCCTGACGGCGGTATTCGGGGTGAATCATCGTGTCGCACGAAAACGCCAGCAGGGCTTCTTTGCCGCCAATGACAAATCGGGTGGGAATGGTCACATATTGGCCCACGATCTCCCCATTTGATTCCGCAAGGAAGCAGATGGCTTTTCCGGAAGGGTTGTCTTGAAACTGCCATTTCCAGGTGGATTTTTTGAGGCGCACCGGATCCAGATCGCCGAATACCACCCGGCGGAGTTTGAGGATCTGTTTTTCATCGCCATCCCGGTAGGGTCGTATGTGCCATTTCCGGGTCATCCTTTTAGCAGCCTCATGAAAAGCCTTCCCTGGTTCAGATCGGGCCGCATGTGCCGGCGCAGCAGCCCCATGAGATAAGCAGGCCTCAGGTAGAACCGCATGTACGCTCTTCTGAGGATCGATTTTAAGGTTTTGAGGTCGTGGTCAATGAAATTGAAGTGGGGATACAGGTGCGGGGGGAATGTGCTCATATCCAGCCCCGTTTTCCGGGCCAGTGCTGTGCCGGGAAAGGGCACAATCAGGTGGAACGCCGCATAGGTGGGGTTCAGTCGGATGGCCAGCTCAACCGTGGCGTTCATTTCCCCAAGTGTCTCCCCGGGAAAGCCGAAATTCATGAAGAGGGCCGTTTTGATGCTCGTTTCCCTGGTCAAGTTCAGGGCCCGGACGCAATCCTTTACGGTGATCCCTTTTCCGGTTTGACAGAGTATCCTATCGCTTCCCGCTTCAACGCCAAAATGGATCAGGCGGCACCCGGACTTCTTCATCCATGTTAAAACCTCCCCGTCCACATCCGTCACCCGTGTCTGGCAACACCATCTGATTCCCAGGTTCAGATCCATCAGTGCTTTGCAGAAAGAGATCAGGTGTTTTCGATTGAGACCGAACTCAAGGTCCATGAAATAGATATTCTGAACCTGGAACTCCCGGTTCACATAACGGACTTCGTCCAGCAGCCGATCCAGACGCTTCTGTCTGAAACGACGTCCGTACATGCCCAGGTAACAGAAAGTGCAGCCGTGGGGGCACCCCCGCGATCCTTCCAGGATGGCGAATTTTTCCCCCATGAACTCATAGCGGTATTGATCCATTTTCAAGAGATGGTAGGCGGGACGGGGGAGTTGGTTCAAATCAAGCAGATGGCCCCGGGCGGCTGTTTTGACCAGCCGGCCCCCCTTGAGGTATGCGATCCCCTGAATATGGGTCGGCGTTTTATCCCCCTTGTCCCCCCCGTCTTCCCGGGCGATCTCAAGGATGGCCTGTTCCGGCTCCCCCAGGATGGCGGCCCGAGCCCCGCTTTCCCTGAGGATGGCTTCCGGGCGTTCGGTCACATGGGCGCCCATAATGTAGAGGCGGTTTCGCGGAATATGGGCAAGGGTGTCAAAAAAGAATTGAATGTCCAGGGACGGGCACTGCCACCGGTCATAGGGCGTTGAGGTCACGAACGTTTTTTCAAATCCAGAAGCTAGTCGGCCCATAGCCGCAGGGGACAACCGGTCCACATTGTTGTCCAGGATCTGTACCGTAAAGCCGTTTTCCATAAGGAGCGCCGCTGCCAGTGCCAGGTCGAGCGGCTGCCAGATTCTTCTGAACTGCGGCTGCAGCTGCCGCCGGATACCCTGCCAGTGGGGATTGATGAGCAGTATTGTGCGGGGCGTTATCATCGTTCTTTTCCAAAGGAAGTGGTATTGATGTTGCGCAGTTGGAGCCCTTTTCGAAGATCATGGTTCAACAGGAGCGCCAGGTCATTTTCCCATGAGTAGCGCCAGTGCCCATACTTGTTTTGTGTGTGGTTGTCCCTTGAACCGGGATGAAGAATGAATTCAACATTGGCGCACGATGGTTTTCCCCTCAGCTTATCCAGAATCCCCAGTACCAGGGCGCAATCCATTCGTCCTCCGGCGTGCAGAAAACCCACTGAAGGGACAGTCGGTCCTGGGGGAAAACAGCCTCCGGCAGCCAGAACCCGCGTCCATCCCCTCAATCCGGCCCACTGCAGCAGACGGCCGAAACCGATTTCGGGGATGGTTAAAGCACTAAATGGCGATGGTTCCAATGTGTCACTTCGCATAAACGGGATATGGTATCGTCGACGCATGTTTCGGGAAACATTAAACAACCCCGGGAAGAGGTGAAGGAACTGGTGGCTGTCCAGGTGGCTGATTTTGATGCCGGCGTTCAGCACTTTTTCGACCTGGGCGCACCACTCCGCTTCCACCTGCCCATAATCCAGTTTTCGGGAAATAATGGCCCCTAAAATCCGGTTCCGGGAGGGTAGCAGTCCGTGGCGGGAGACGAGGGTCGACAGGTCTTCAGGTGGCAGCAGAGACGGTTCATCGGAAAGCACCAGGTGAATCCCCACATCCAGACCGGGATTTTCAAGCGCCAAATCAATGGCTTCTTCCGCCGCTTCACCCACCGCCATGATCGATGTGCTCGTCAACAGACCGTGTTTGAAAGCCCTGATGATCCCACGGTTGACCCCCTGGGTCAATCCGAAATCATCGCCGTGGAAAATGACTCTCATGGGTCATTTATCCTTTTGTCTTATTACGACTTTTGATGATGAGCGTCAAAAGCGCTAAAATGAGAATTCCCGCAAGTCCTGCCCATAACCACCGGTACTGGCGGAACAGGTTCTCCGGTTCGATGATTTTGATGACCGCCGTGCAGACCGCCGTGTGGTGGATGTTTTCCAGATCGTATTCAAAATAGCAGAAAACCGGGTAATCCGCTCCGGGCAGTGCTGAAAAATTGCGGATTTCGAAACCCAGGTCTTTCTGGGATCTGGGGCCCAGAAGAAAGTTCATTTGCGGCGTGGGCGTTGAGAGTTCTTTCGGCAGCACGAGGGTGGCCAGGGTTTTCTTTTTGGTGGTCCCCATATTCTTGATGTTCAGGAAGAGTTCGCCGGCTTTACTCATGGCCATATCCTTCCCGGTAACCGCAAGATCGGAATTGACATCGGGTCCAAGGGCAAATGTCATCCCCGAAAGGGCGGAAAAAGGGTATTGGTTTGCGTCGTGAAAATCCACGGAGACGGTCAGGGGGTATCTCCCCTCTTTGGTTCCTTCAGCGCTCCTTTCAAAAACGAAAGTGGCTGATCCTGTGGGATCAAGCTGCGGTTTCAGTTTCGAATCGAGGGTTTCCCCCAGGAGTTTCAGGTGAACCTGCAGATTGTAGGCGGTGGCGGTGCCCTCATTTGTGAGTGCCACTGCCACATGGAGCTGGTTTCCGGTGGTTTGGACAGTGGTTTGTGTCTTAATTTTGAGGATGCCGGCAAAGGACGGTGTTGCACCAAACAGTGACACGAGAAAGATTACCAAAATGCCCGAATGAAAACAAAGTTTTCTCTCCATAGTCTAAAGAACTCCCCCTTTTTCTTTAATCCGTAATGCTGATGTTCCGGGGAGTATAAACACATGGGGGTATTTTTGCACGCCAATTCCGGTACTTTAATGCCGGAATTCCTTGAAAAAGCGCCATCCGGTATTACACTTTGTCTTTAAAATGGATCTGGCCAGGTATAAGGGCATGAAAATAATCATTAATTAATCGTGAAAGATCAGGATATGCCATTATGGCAAAGTAAAAGAGAGAATACATCGATTTTACTTGAATTTTGATGGGTAGTCATATATAGGTTCCGTATTAGTCTTTTTTGGGAGACACCATAATTTAAATGAACCAGCGCATCCGCACGGCCTTGAAAGTTCTGACCAATCCGAAAAAATGGACCGGTACCCCCGGAATACCCCATTTGCCCCGTTATGAAGAGGCAGATCCCGGTCTGCCTGCAACCCCTCTGTTCGCCGTGGAGCGCTTGAATGAATCCATTCGAAGGACCAGAGATCGATTTCTTAATATCCAGAATGAAAAAGGGTATTGGGTGTTTGATCTGGAAGCGGACGCGACCATCCCTTCGGAATACATTTTGCTCCAGAGATTTCTGGGGCGCGAAATTCCCGAAGATCTCAAGGTCAGGATTGCCCATTATCTGCGCAACCGGCAGCTCCCAAATGGCGCATGGCCGCTTTATTACGAAGGTGAAGGCAATATCAGCGCTTCCATCAAGGCCTATCTTGCTTTGAAGCAATTGGGAGACTCCCCCGATGCGCCCCATATGACCAGGGCCAGAGCCTTTGTACTGGCACAGGGCGGGGCTGCGGAAGCCAATGTGTTTACGCGCATTATGCTGGCGTTATTCGGGCAGATTCCCTGGGAAACCACGCCGGCAATGCCCATCGAGATCATGCTCCTGCCCCAATGGTTTTTCTTTCACCTCAACAAAATTTCTTACTGGTCGAGAACCGTCATTGTTCCGCTTCTCATTCTCTACGCCAAGAGGCCGGTGTGCCGCCTGGAGCCGGAAGAAGGCGTTTCGGAACTTTTTGTTTCGCCTCCACATGAACTTCAGCACCTGGACCGGTTTGTTCCGGGCAGTTTTTTTAAAAACTGTTTATTGCTTCTGGACCGGGCGCTAAAGAAAACTGACCCCATGATGCCCCGGGTGCTGAGGAAAAAAGGCCTCAGACTGGCTGAAACCTGGACCCGTGAGCGGATGAGGGGCGAGGGCGGTATCGGCGCCATATTCCCCGCCATGGCCAATGCCGTGATGGCGTTGAAGGTGCTGGGGTATTCGGATGACCATCCCGATGTTGCCCGGGGGACCCAGGCCATAGAAGATCTGCTGGTCACCCATGGCGACGAAAGCTACTGCCAGCCGTGCCTGAGCCCCATATGGGATACCTGTTTAAGCCTTTCCGCCGTCCTTGAAGGGGGCCTTGAGGTAAAACATGATGCGGTCCAAAACGCCGTTCGGTGGCTTTTTAAACAGCTGATTCTTGTTCCTGGGGATTGGGTTTACAGAGCGCCGGATCTAACGCCTGCCGGATGGGCTTTTCAGTTCGAAAACACCTTTTATCCGGATGTGGACGACACGCCCATGGTTCTGATGGCGCTGTTGCGAGCCGGGGCTTTAGACGATGATAAATATCGGGATAAAATCGCCAAAGCCGTGAACTGGGTGATCGGTATGCAGAGTTCCGATGGCGGCTGGGGCGCTTTTGATATTGACAACAACTATCTCTACTTAAACGAGATTCCTTTTGCCGATCATGGGGCGCTCCTCGATCCCGGCACATCTGATTTGACGGGCCGGTGCATTGAACTCTTGGCCATGTTGGGATACAGATCTGATTTCCCCCCCATTCATAGAGCACTTGATTTCCTTAAACGGGAACAGGAAGATTGCGGGGCCTGGTTCGGGCGCTGGGGTGTCAATTACATTTATGGCACATGGTCTGTACTCAAAGGGTTGGGACGTTTGGGGGAAGATCCCTCCCAGCCTTACATCCGACGGGCCGTTCAATGGTTGAAATCCTGCCAGAATTCAGATAACGGCTGGGGTGAGACCTGTTATTCCTATACGGATCCCACCCTTGCGGGAAATGGCAAGAGCACCCCTTCTCAGACCGCTTGGGCGCTTCTGGGGCTCATGGCTGCCGGTGAAGTGAAAAGCGCCGCGGTGCAGCGGGGCGTTCACTACCTGATCAACCAGCAGGACGAAGAGGGAAAATGGGATGAAAAGCTTTACACCGGTACGGGCTTTCCCAGTGTGTTTTACCTGCGTTACCATGGGTATGGCCAGTTCTTTCCCCTTTGGGCACTGGGTGAATACCGTCGATTGCGCATGGAAAAAATGACCCTTCAAGAAGAAGTTACCCTGAAACATCCTGCCGACCTATAGGGGACGTTCTTTATATCTTTACATTTCACGTAAAGTGTTTCCACATGATGAGTTTGATGCATGAAATGTAAAGATATAAAGAACGTCCCCTCCTTTGAATCAATCGGTATCGTCACCGCGCTTCCGGGCGAGGCACGGGCGTTGGTGGGACGTTGTTCCCGGGACAAGACCGGTGGGTTTTCCCATCGCCGGGCAGTTTTGACAGACGGCACAGGTCTGGTGGTTGTTCAGTCGGGTATGGGGATGGACAACGCCTTTTCTGCCGCCCATTGGCTGGTGAAAAAGGGCGTGGGGGCCTTGGGATGTTTCGGCGTTTCAGGCGGCCTGGATCCCGGGTTGGGGATTGGCGATCTGGTGATTGCGGATTCGGTCTTCATGGAACGGGATGACGAGATTTCCCCGGTTTGGAAAAGGGGCGGGCGAAAGTCCGAAGCGACTTTTTCGTGCCTGGAAGCCCAAGGCGTAACCGCTCGCTGGGGGTCGATCCTTACGGTAAGAGAGGCGGTCTTGAGCGCGGCGGGTAAACGGGCGCTTTTTGACCGAACCGGCGTAACGGCAGTGGATATGGAGTCAGCCGCTGTGGCGCGTGCCGCAGAGCAATCGGGGCTCCCTTTTTTTGCCATTCGGGCCATCTGTGATCCCGCGGATGTGTCCATCCCGGAATCCCTGTTTCAATGTGTTGACCACAAAGGTCGTCCCCGGGTTTCCTACCTTCTCGGGCTGATTATCCGAAAGCCTGTTCTAATATCTCACTTGCTCCGTATGAAAAGAGATTTTATCGCGGCCCTGGCAAACGCTTCCCATGTGCTGCAGTGCATGTCGGAGATGCACATCCTTCCTGCCCCCTGACAACTGCCCCTTTATCTTTACCCCTTTTTCAACGCTTTCTGAACCAGCTGGGTAATGTCCATCACCTGCAAATCCACCTTATTACGCCGCACATAGGTGGTCATGGTGCGGACGCACTGCTGGCATGACGTGACAACGGCCTGGGCGCCCGTATCCAGGACTTCCTGGATTTTGCGCTTTGAAATCTTCGCCGAGAGTTTGGCATCCACCATTTCCAGGTTACCGCCGCCACCGCAGCACTGACAGTTTTCCCGTGTATTTGGAAGTTCCACGAATTGGACCCCGGGGATGGCCTTGATGATTCCTCTCGGTTCTTCAAATATGCGGGACCCGCGACCCAGGTCGCAGGGGTCGTGGTAGGTGACGGTTAAGGGAAGTTCCTGAATGGGGATCTGCCCCTTTTTGAGCAGATTCAGCAGGAATCCGGTGGCATGGGAAATTTTGAATTCCCGGGGGTAGTGCTCCCGCCACATGTGGTAACAGGATGGGCAGGAGAACACCACCTCTTTGGCTTTTTTCTCGCGAATGGCTTCCAGGTTGTGTTCCATAAATTCCTGAAACATCTCTCCAAGACCCGCCCCCAGCATGGGAAACCCGCAACACCACTCCTCTTCCCCCAGAAGGGTAAAGTCTATGCTGCTCCGGTCAAGAATCTCAGCGAACGCCATTGGGATCTTCTGGGCCAGGGGGAAATAGGCGGCCGTGCATCCCGTGAAATAAACCACATCCGATCGGTCTCTTAAGTACTCGTCATCGGGCGGGTCCCGCATATCCTCCACCCACTCGGCGCGCTCTTCGTTATCCTCGGCAAACACATTGTGGTCTTCTGCCAGGTTGTCCCGGATCATGTTGATCTTTTTGGGGTAGCTTTCGGAATGGACCATGTCCTGGCGCAGGGAAAGCCACAAATCTTTAAGATGGATGCCCACGGGGCAGACTTCCTGGCAGTTCCCGCACAGGGTGCAGCGAAAGACCGTGTCGCTGAAATGTTTTAAATCTTCCGGGGTGGAGGGCTTTTTTCTGAACAGCCTCCTGAAAATACCGGTGCGCTGTTTCAGGAGCTCTTGAAGGCCCTTCATGCGGTAGAGCGCGGACAATTCTCCGTCGGATGCGGCGGAAACCGCCGGACATACGTCAACGCATGCCTGGCAATTGGTACAGGCTCCCATCTCGAGCAATTGTCTGACGTTGTATTCCTGATTCTCGGCCATATTCAAAATGACGGGTTAAAGGTCAATATCCCGGGCATCCCCTGTCTATTCCTCGGCATATTTCTCAATATCAGCCAGTACCCATTGGGTGACCGCCGCTTCCCCTTTCATCAGGTTTTCCAATTCGCTCTTGTCGCTGGGTTTTATTTTGTAAAGCCATCCCTTGCCATAGCAGTCGTCATTGATGAGACCGGGGTTGGTTTCCAGTTCTTCGTTGACGCTGTCGAGCACGCCGTTTACGGGCGCATAGACTTTCCCCAGCCATTTCCCCGACTCGATTTTGGCGAATTTTTTCCCCAGTTTCAGCTTTTTTCCATCGTCCGGAAGCTGAACATACACCACTTCCCCGGCCATGGTCTGGGCAAAATCGTCCATCCCCATGACCAGGATATCCCCTTCATCCTTGATCCAGAAGTGATTCTCTTCATAATAAAGATCATCCGGCATGTTGTATTGTTCTATTTTCATTGTCTTTCCTCCCAATCTAACTTGTTTATTCTGCTTCTTCCATTAACTGGTTAATGAACTGGGTTGTGTTGTAAATCTTGAATTTCTGTTTACGCAGTTTGGCGTTGCCGAGGTTATGCACACAGGAATTGCATTCGGTCAAAACGATGTCCGCTTCCACTTCCTCCGCCTGCTCAAGCCTGCGGCGCGCCATGGCAATGGAGTTCTTGGCAAAGGCACCCCTGACCCCGCCGCCGGCCCCGCAACAGAGGGCGCCTTCACGGTTGTCCGGCATTTCCACAAAGTTGGGTGCAATTTTCCCGATGGTGTTCCGCGGTTCTTCATAAATACCGCAGTGCCGTCCCAGGTCGCAGGGATCATGATAGGTTACTCGCTTGTCGGTCCGGACGGAGAAATCGAAATCCTGCAGAAACTGTGTGATGTGAACCACCTTGACCCCTTTTTCCTTGAGCCCGGCATATTGAGGTTTGTTGTTGAAGGTGCGAAAGCAGTAGGGGCAGCCGGTGATGATGGTTTTGGCGCCCGTATCAAAAATGAGGTCCATGTTTTTCCGGGCCAGCTCCGGATTGATGTTGTACCCCACATCCTCCAGTACGCCACTGCAGCATACCTCGTCAATCAGGGTGTAATCCACCTTCAGGCGGTCCAGCAGATCCAGTGTTTCCAGGGTGGGTTCATCTTCCCGGTAGGAACCCACACACCCGATAAAGTACACATATTCCGCCTTTTGGTTCCGCTCCCGCTCAAAGTCTTCGGGCTCGTCCTCCGCGTAGATATTGGTGTGTTTCTGAAGGACCTTGTGCATGCCCTCAAAAGCCGGATGGCACGATCCGATGTTCACCATGTCCTTACGGACCTGTTTGATGATTTCGGGTACCTCCACCCCGCTGGGGCAGTTTTCAAAACAACTGGCGCAGGTGGTGCACTGGAACAGGCTTTCGCTTAATTGATCATTCAGTTCAAGGTGTCCATCCATGACCTCTTTTAAAAGGAGCATTTTGCCGCGGGCATTCAAGCCCGGTCTGTGGGTTGACCCATAGACCGGGCAGACGGCCTGGCAGAACCCGCATCGGGAGCATTGCAGAATTTGTTTTCGGAATTTTTTTTCAAAATCGTATTTGGCTTCCATCTTCAACCCTCCAGCGCCATTTTTCCGGGATTCAGGATGTTGTTGGGATCAAACGTTTTTTTCAGTGTGCGCATCATGTCCATGGCCACCGGATCATGTTCCAGGGTCATGAAAGGCGCTTTGGAAAGACCGATGCCGTGTTCCCCTGTAAGGGTCCCGTCCAGGCCAATGGCCAGTTCGAAGAGGTCCCTGATGGCCTTCTCCTTTTTTTCCACCTGAACAGGATCGTATTCGTCATAAAGAATCTGGGGATGAAGATTGCCGTCGCCCGCATGGCCGAATGTGGCAATGGGGATGTCGTGCCTTTTGGAAATATCCTGAACGCCCTTCAAAAGTTCGGCAATGTGGGTCATGGGAACGGTCACGTCTTCCAGAACGGTGCTGGGCTTGATCCTTGAAAGGACCGGGTAGGCGGATTTCCGGGCCGCCCAGAGGTTTTTCACTTCCGCTTCGGTCTTGGCCTGCTTTACCTCCCTGGGGTGATTGGCCTCGAAGATGCCAAGGACTTTTTGGATCTGGAACTCCGTTTCTCCCCGGGTGTAGCCGTCGGCCTCCACCAGGAGCATGGCCTCCACCTCGGGCAGATTGAGGTCCGTGTTCTGGTTGATGGCTGCAATGGTTTCCCGTCCCAGGATTTCCAGAGCGCTGGGAATGACGCCGCTGTGCATGATCTGGTTGATGGCATTTCCCGTATCTTCCAGGTTGTCGAAGGTGGCCAGTGCCGTGCTGGTGGCCGTGGGTCTGGGATTGATCTTGAAGGTAATTTCGGTGACAACGCCCAGGGTCCCTTCGCTTCCCACAAAAAGCCGGGTCAGGTCATAGCCCGATACGCTTTTCATGGCCTTTGATCCTGTCCTCATGATCCTTCCATCGGGCAGGACCACCTGAAGGCCCAGCACATAATCCCGGGTGGTCCCGTACTTAGCCCCCTTGAGCCCCCCCGCATTGGTGGCCACGTTCCCGCCCAGGGTACTCACCTTGCCGCTGGCGGGATCGGGCGGAAAGAAAAAACCTTTGGGGGCAAGGGCCTTTTCAAGGGTTGCATAGATCACGCCCGGTTGCACCACCGCCAGGCGGTCCTCGATGCTGATTTTTAAAATCCGGTTCATCCGGGAGAGATCCAGGACCATGCCGCTTCTGATGGGGACCGCCATGCCGGAGAGGCCCGTTCCGGCACCGCGGGGCGTGACGGGGATTTTCTCCAGGTTGGCCAGTTTCATGATGTCGGCGATCTGCTCCGCGGTTTCCGCAAACACGGCACAAAGGGGCCGGTGGCTGTGTTCGGATGCATCACAGGAATATGACACAAGATCAATGATGTTGCGGGTGAAATTGTCTTTTCCCACAATATCCACAATGGCCTGTTCTAATTTTTCATCCATGGTTCTCCTCGTCTCCGATTCAAGTCTTTTCTTCAGGGTTCTTATCATGGGCTCCATGGGCCGGGGAAACCGCATTCATGGAGATCACCACCGGTGCCAGAATCATGTGCAAGAGTCGGCTGAAGGGAATATAGGCAATAAATGCAGCGGTCAGTGCCGCATGAATATACCACATGAAACTATATACTTCAGGTATCCCCCGTGACGGTGAAAACAACAGGCTGATGGCATAGCCCGCGAAACTCCAGGCGGCGTTTTCAGGATACCCGGTCATGACGATTCGTATCCCTTCCAGCAGAAAGCCCACGATGACAATGCCGCCGATCAAAGCCAGTGCGATCCGGTCCTGAGGCGGTGTCCCAGCTGCTTGACGCCGTTCTTGAAGGGCGCCCCGTATCCAGGCAACGATAACGCCTGCGAGAATCATGATTCCTGTGAGATCATAGAGAAAAGCGGTCAGGGGATGGTTCTTGTTGATCATATCCCAGATCAAAGGGTTATGGGGCGCCCAAAGAGATCCCAGTAACGCCACAAACCCCCAGGAAAATCGAATCACAAAGGGGTAGAAAATAAGACCGTGGATGAACCATCGTCCCGGCGAACGCCGAAACAGGCGCCTTTGCAGAAACGCATCCCAGAAAAGGGATTGCAGGATCTTGAAGATTTTGGGTGAAAAAATGATGCGGAGTGAGTCAAAGAGGGCTTGCAGCAGCTTGAGCATGGGGTGTGTGCTGGAAATATGATTCATGGTACCAGTTATAAGGACCGAAACAAAGAGGACCATGCCGAAGAGGAAAACCATAAGCCCCATGGTCGATATGGATTTAAGGGTGAAGGTCAGCGTAAAAGTCGCCGTGTGGCAGGGCATGCACACAATACTCTTGGCCGGCAGGATAATGGATGCGGCCCCAAGATCGTTTCCTGCAAAATGACAGCGTTTGCAGGATTCTTCCCCATCGGTAATCTTCATCTGATGGAGGGTGGTAAGATCTTTGAGGCCTTTGTTGGGTTTAAAGCGAAGGTCAGCCGTTTGGGTGTCCTGGAAAGGTGTAATTCCCTGAAGGTGGCACGCCTGGCAGGAGACCCCCACGTGGGCATCATGGGTCACCTCTTCGTCGTGGGGCAGATGGCACTTCAGACAGTCCACAGCAGGTTGCCGGTTGTGGCTGAAAGCGGCGGCGTTCTGGTGGCAGGCGGTGCAGGCCATTTTTGCATGGGGAGTGGTGGCGTAGGTTTTGTCATCCATTAATGGGGTCTTTTTCCCCGTTTTGATCTGTGCTTCGGTGCCGTTGTTTCCATGGCAGTGCAGACAGAAAGCCTGTTCGCGTTTAACATCCTCCGGGTCTTTTTCGCTTCGCGCCTGGTGACAATTCATGCAGGCGGCATCTTCATCCGGGAATGAAGGCAGGGTCGATGCAGCCTTGTGGCAGGCACCGCATTGTTCCCTGGGAGGTCGGTCGGGGTTGTATGTCCCGATGCGATTTTCACCCAGGGAGGGCTGCGTGTGGGGGTTGTGGCATTTCAAGCAGTACCCATATTCACTGGCATTTTTGACGTTCAGCGAGCCGTGAAACCCGTTATTCAGGTTGTCCATGACCTGGTCATGGCAATCCAGGCATTGATCCGATTTAAAAAATGACTTTTCTTGTTTGTTCACGTTGGCGGGTTTCGGGTGAAATTGCTGATCCGCTACATTTCCGTGGCAGTCCAGACAAGGGGTCTGGCCGTGTGCGGAGACGTGGAATCTGGCTGGATCCAGCTGCCAGGATGCCTGAGCGTTGGGGGTGAAAAAAATGAAGAAAACCAGGGCCGGAAGGAGGCAGGCGGCTCTTTTTATGAGAAAACGGGAAAGAAGCATGGGCGGTTAATGAAATCCCCTAATCATGTATTCAACCGATCCTTCCCACCACATAGGGTCCCTCGGGAACGACCACTGTTTCGGGATGGGTTTTTAATAACTCATCAACGGTCTGTTGCAGATTTTCGATTTTCAGTGCCCCCATTTTTTCAACATCCCCTTGGGAAAGCCCTGAGGAATGAATGTAGATTTTACCTGCATGATCCGCCGCCTGAAAGATGTTCTGAGCGCACCACTGGTCAATGACAAAATCTTTTGGATCACCGTAACATTTTGAAAATTCCTGAAAATCGCAGGTGGATCGCATAATGCTGCAGAATTCCGGGTTTCCCAAGCCCTCCCGGCACTGGCAGGCCACCACAATGGTGCCGCCAGGTTTTAATATGGCCTGGGCGCAGATAAGGGCTTTGCTGATCTGATAAAATGTGGCATCCAGGGGAAAACCGCCGCCGGAGGTGACGACCATGTCAGCCCGTTGATCCACCGGGACCATGGCGTGTTCCGAGATCAGTTGACATCCCGCGAGATGTGCATGGTTGTAGTCGCCTGCAAAAATGCCGGCAGGGGCTCTTTTCTTGTTGATGACCACGTTCAGAATAAAATCGGGCCGGGCCAGCTCACAGACGCGAATTCCGTATTCGTGAAAAGGATTGCCCTCAAGGAGGCAGTTGGTTACGCCGGGATGGTTGATCATTTCATAGGAGTGCATGAATTTCATGGTCTCGAAACTGGAGATGCCCGGGAGTATGGCCTTACGGCCCCCTGAATAGCCCGCATAAAAGTGAGGCTCAATGAGACCGGTGAGGATTTTCAGATCCGCATCCAGGTAACGGGTGTTGATTTCAATGGGTGCACCTTCGATTTCATCTATTTTTCGGTAGGTTTCGGATTTCCGGCAGTAATGGTTCTCGATGGGGTAGCGATCCATGATGTCCCTGCCCACCAGGTTTTCCAGCTCTTTTCCCAGGTTGGGCCGGTGCATGCCCGTGGCGATGAGAATGGTGATGTCCTGGGATTTGATGCCGTTTTGCTCCAGGGTGTGAAGCAGGGGCGGCAGAATGATTTTGTTGGGTACCGGGCGGGTGAAATCAGAAATGACCACGCAGGCGGTCTTTTTGCCCTGGGCCAATTCGGAAAGGGGTTTGCTTCGGATGGGGTTCAGAAGGGCCTCGGATACGGCCTGCTCCGGATTGGGGAGCCCACTGAGCGGTATCATTTCGAGGGATGGGATTGACAAAGGCAGTTTGAGTTCAATAATCTTTTCACCGTACAACAGTTTGGCAACCTGATCAGCCATTCCAAAAACTCCTTCCTCGGCATTTTTGCGCCACCATAACAAAAAGCGCTATGTGGGGCAAGCCTTAAACCTTTTGTTTCATGTTATTCCCCCTTGACATGCCCAGGTGTTTTTCAGTACAGAGATAGGGCGATTTTGTCCCTGTTTATTTCATCAAGCGAGGCCGCAATGGATATTACTGAGCCAAAGATCACTTTGGAAGAAATTCTCAAGCTTGAGGATGATAATTTCAACCCCGATCATGTGTGCATCGTCACCGGCGCCGGCATGGGGATCGGCAGGGCAACCGCTGTGGCGGCTGCCGCCAACGGTCTTTCGGTTGTGGGCCTGGATATAAATGAAACGGAAGGGGTTAAGACCGAATCCATGGTGCAGGACCTGGGCGGCAAAATGCGGTTTGTTAAAGCGGATCTGACCCGGGATGAAGATTTGATCAGCGCTGTCCATATGGCTACGGAAATGGGTGCCGTCAAATATCTGGTTAACATCGCCGGCATCCAGCACCTTGATGCGGTTGAAAACTTCCCCATGGAAAAATATGATCTCATGCAGCGCATCATGCTGCGGGCCCCTTTTTTTCTTTCCCAGTTGACCATTCCCCACATGCGAAAGACCGGTGACGGTACCGGCGGCGTGGGGAATATGGCATCCATTCACGGCCATATCTGTACGCTCAATAAATCCGTCTACAACATTATGAAATTCGGCCTTCGGGCCTTAAGCCAATCCATCTCCGCCGAAGGGGATGGAAAGATACGTTCTTTTACGGTCAGCACCGGGTTTGTGAAAACGGCTCTTGCCCTCAACCAGATACCCGCCCAGGCCGAGCAGCGGGGCATTACGCCTGAACAGGTGGTTCGGGACGTGATGATGGGGGATTCGCGCATCAAGGAGATGATGACGCCCATTGAAGTGGCCAATCTCTTTATGCTCGGATTTTCCCGTTTTGGAAAATATCTGGTGGGGGGGGATTTGTTGTTTGATGGGGGCATGGTGCTCACTTATGCGGAAAAGAAGAAGATATCGAAATCCTGATCGGTAAACGATTCACTTTTCTTTCCTTGACACGGAAAACCATTTGTATGAGGATAGAAAATGGTTTGATTTTATTATTGAAGTTTAAAACCATCGGATGAGACCTTTTTCCTCTAATCCAAGTATGCCGAATTCAGCGCTTTATCCAGCATTATGACCTTGAACATATGATAACTGAGTCGAGAATTTTAGCCAGAAGAAAGGGGGTGAAAATCAGCGGATCAGGCCGGTAATTTTTTTGAGGTTCAAATGGGTTAATCTCACTATTTTATGGAGGCTAAGGATGAAAAAGTTTAAATTGTTAGTGGTTTTGGGCATTTTGACAATGGTTCTCTCAATCGGTTCTAACGCGTTTGCGAAGAAGATCCGGTGGAAAATGGTTACCACCTGGCCGGAATCCATCAACATGTGGTACGGCGAAAAGCAGATGATCAAATATGTCAAGGAAATGACCGACGGTCAGTTTGTGATCAAATGGTTTCCCGCCGGTGCCTTGATGAAGGCCTTCGAAGTCTTTGACGCCTGTAGCAAGGGTGCGGTGGAGATGGCCGGGGATTGGCCCAGCTACTGGGCCAGCAAGGATCCGGCATTTGACTTCATCGGATCGTTCCCCTTCGGATTCACCAATTTGGATTACATTACCTGGATGTACCAGTTCGGAGGGCTTGAACTGATGCAGAAACTGTGGGGCAAATACGGCATGACATACTTTACCCTGGGTGCCACCCCCATGGAGTCCGGGTTTCGCACCACTGAGAAAACCGGCCCCATCAAATCCATTGCAGACTACAAAGGCCTGAAATTGAGAACCCCCTCCAGGGCCACCATCGCTATTCTGAAACAGATCGGTGCTTCCCCCATCAAGATGCCGGGCGGCGAGATCTATCTGGCGGTTCAGACCGGCAAATTGGACGGCGCCGAGTTCAGCAGTCCCGGTATTGACTGGAACATGGGATTTGCTGAAATCACCAAGTACTGGAGTGTTCCCTGCTGGTTCCAGCCTTCATCCCAGGCCGGTACCATGGTTAACCTGAAGGCCTGGAATGCCCTTTCCAAGCAGAATCAGGCGATCCTAAAGTATGCCTGCCAGGCGGCCTCCATCAAGGCCACCGCCTTCTACGAAAAAGACTCCGCCATATCCATTAAGAAATTCAGGGATGCGGGGACCGAGATCCATACCCTGCCAGAAGCAGATCTGAAGAAGTTGGAGAAACTGGCCGGCGAGTATTGCATCACAAAGGCCAAGGAATCCAAGGATTATGCCATCGTGCTCAAAAGCCAGATGGACTATCTCAAACAGTACAAAGAATGGCGGGATATGTCCGGGGAGTTCGGTTTCGGCCGAAATCCTGCGTATGTGGACGATGTTCTGGCCGCATTGAAAAAACTGGGTTACTAACCCCCAATAAAAGGCCTTTGGCGGAATCGCCGAAGGCCTTTTTTTTGTCCCTGAACCCCCTCACCATCTCATAAAGCGAAAGGGAACCCCATGCAGCTTAAGACTTTCACCAATGGGCTGGACTCGGTCAGCGAATGGACGGGAAAGATTGTCCTCTGGCTCATTCTCCCCTTGACCCTCGTGGTGGTTTACGAGGTTGTATCCACCAAGTTCTTTAACCGGCCCCACATCTGGGCGCCGGAGATCATTTCCTACATCTACGGTGCCTATTTCATGCTCGCGGCCGCCTATACCCTCCTCTATAAGGGTCACGTGAGCATTGATATTATTTACCAGAAGTTTTCTCCCAGGACTCGGGGGGTCCTGGATCTCTTCACCTATCTGGTCTTTTTTTTCCCTTTTGTTTTCATCGTCCTGTATCAGGGTGTCGTTTACACCGAGATTTCCTGGTCCATGGGTGAGACCAGCGGATCGGCGGAACTTCCCATTGTCCCCCAGGTCAAGATGGTTATTCCCATAACCGCCTTTCTTCTTTTGATCCAGGGGTTGAGCAACTTTCTGAAAGGTATTGTGCAAGTGGCAAAGGGGAGGGACATATGAGTGCGGAATTTATAGCCATCGGAATGTTCGCGGGTCTTTTGATCGGTCTTTTTCTGGGGCACCCCCTGGCATTTGTTCTGGGTGGCCTGGCGGTTATTTTCGGTTACCTGGGGTGGGGTCCCACCTGCTTTTTCATGTTTATCAACCAGACTTTCGGGGTCATGGACAACTATATTTTGGTGGCCATTCCCCTTTTTGTTTTCATGGCCCAGCTATTGGATCAATCAGGCGTGGCCGACCAACTTTTCAGCACCATGCGGTACCTGTTCGGTCCCATCCGGGGCGGGATCGCCGTGGCGGTGGTGGTGGTGTCCACCCTCTTCGGGGCCTGTACCGGCATTATCGGGGCGTCGGTGGTGACCATGGGACTTCTGGCCATGCCGGTGCTTCTGAAATACGGATACAACAAGCGGCTTTCCTGTGGAAGCATCTGTGCCGGGGGAACCCTGGGAATTCTCATTCCCCCCAGCATCATGCTGGTGGTCATGGCGGACCAAGGGAGTGTATCCGTGGGCAAGCTCTTTGCGGGAGCCGTGATTCCCGGGCTCATCCTCTCCACCCTCTACATTCTTTATATTTTGATCCGGTGTTGGATCAAACCCCAGGACGGGCCTGCCATCTCCAAAGAAGAATTGGCGGAGGTCACCAAGGGCGAGATCGCGGTGATGGTGGTCAAATCGCTCATCCCTCCCATGATTCTGATCATCGGGGTTCTGGGATCCATCTTCATGGGTGTGGCCACTCCCACGGAAGCCGCCGGCGTGGGCGCTTTCATCGCTTTTATCATGACCGTGGTCTACGGGAAGTTCACGTGGGAGGGGCTTTTGAGAGCCATGGTCAATACCGCCAGGACCACCTCCATGGTCATTCTCGTTCTGGTGAGCGCCAGTTGTTTTTCCAGTGTCTTTATGGGATCGGGCGGCGGCGATGTGGTGCAGGACTTGATCCTGGGCGCCGAGCTGGGAAAATGGGGCACTTTTATCATTATGATGGTGATTCTCTTTTTCTTAGGGATGTTCATCGACTGGATCGGCATTATTCTCATTTCCTTTCCCCTGTTTCTCCCCATGGCGGCGGATATGGGATTTGACAAGATCTGGTTTATCGTCATCATTGCGGTGATGCTTCAGGACTCCTTCCTGACGCCCCCATTCGGGTATGCGCTTTTCTATCTCAAGGGGGTGGCACCCCCTGAGATCTCCACATCAGATGTGTATTGGGGGGCTTTTCCCTTCTGGCGCCTCATGGAGTTGGGCCTCATCATCTGTGTAGTATGGCCGGAGAGTATCACATGGCTTCCGTCTCTGTTGATCAAATGACGGCTTCCGGAATACCGGAGGCCCTCTAAATGCTGAAACCCGGCAAGACCTATGACGAGATCTATGATTCATTTGAATGGATAATCCCGGATTTTTTCAATATGGGTGTGGATGTCTGCGACAAGTGGGCCCACCAGCGATACCGCCTGGCTCTGGTTTATGAGAACGAAAAGGGCTGGGTCGAAAAGTATACATTCTGGGATTTGAAAAGGCTTTCAAACGGTTTGGCCAACGGGCTCAAAGCCAATGGCATCGAACCGGGGGATCGCGTGGGTATTATGTTGCCCCAGTCCCCCGAGGCCGGTATTACCCATATCGCCGTCTATAAAATGGGGGCGGTGGTAATGCCCCTGTTTACCCTTTTCGGGCCCGAAGCCCTGGAATACAGGCTGAACAACAGCCAGGCGGCCGCAGTTGTCACGGATGAAGCAAATCTCCATAAGATATTGGAAATCCGAGACAAGCTGACCCATCTCAGAACCATTGTTCTCATAAGGGCCAAAGCCCCTGACGGGATTTTGTCATTCGACGACCTGGTGGAAAAGGGGTCTAGTTCCTTTCAGCCATTGAACACCCGGGCTGACGATCCGGCGTTTATCAGCTATACCTCCGGCACCACCGGCCCTCCAAAAGGCGCTTACCATGCCCACCGGGTACTGCTGGGGCATCTGCCGGGGATTCAGTTCCCTCACAATTTTTTCCCCAAAGAGGATGACTTTTTCTGGACACCGGCCGACTGGGCCTGGATGGGGGGATTTATGGATATGCTGCTGCCCAGCTGGCACTACGGCACACCGGTGTTTGCCCATCGGGCCAGAAAATTTGATCCGGACGAGGTATTTCATCTGCTGGCCAAATACGGCATCCGAAATGCGTTCATGCCGCCCACGGCGCTTAAAATGATGCGGCAGGTGAAGGATCCGAAAAGCCGTCATGACTATGCCATGCGTACTATCGGCAGCGGTGGTGAATCCCTGGGAGAGGAACTCCTGGCCTGGGGGAAAGAGGTGATGGGGTTGACCATCAACGAATTCTACGGTCAGACCGAAGTCAACCTGGTGGTGGGCAGCTGTTCGGAAGTGATGGAAATCAGACCCGGTTCCATGGGCAAAGCCATTCCGGGGCACATGGTGGAAGTGGTGGATACGTCCGGTAACCCCCTGCCCCCGGGAGAAGTGGGGGAGGTGGGTATTAAACGTCCGGATCCGGTGATGTGTCTGGGGTACTGGAAAAACCCGGAGGCCACCCGGAATCAATACGTGGGAGACTGGTGGGTGACGGGAGACCTGGCCAAGAAGGATGAACACGGGTATTTCTGGTTCGTGGGCCGAAAAGACGATTTGATTACCAGCTCCGGATACCGCATCGGTCCCGCGGAAATTGAAGACTGCCTCATGGGGCACCCTTCCGTTGGTATGGCGGCCGTGGTGGGCAGCCCGGACCCCGTTCGATCAGAGGTGGTTAAAGCGTTTATTGTGCCGGATCCAAGGGCTAAGCAAGGTCCGGAACTGGAAGCGGACATCAAGAATTTTGTGAAAGTGCGTCTCGCGGCCCACGAATACCCGAGGGAGATTGAGTTCGTTAATGAACTTCCCATGACCAACACGGGCAAGATTATCCGCAGAGAACTGAAAGCCAGGGAAATCGAGCGGAAAACGGGGAAATCATCATAACGGATGAAACCCCCGTTTTCAGTGGTTTGCGTTTTGATCAGTCCTGTGCCTCTTCCGGCAATCGTATCACCAGAACCGGCGTTGCGCATCGCCTCAGCACGCGTCTGGAGGTGCTTCCCATGACCGCATCCGCAAGGCGTTTGTGGCCGTGGGCCCCCATCACCACCAGGTCATAGCCACCCGTTTCCACCTCATCTAAAATCAACTCAACCGGGTTTCCGGCCTTGACGATCATGTTGTCAACGATGAAAGGGCAGGTGGGGTGTTCGGCACTCATCTCATCGCAGAAGCTCTCAAGTTTTTTCCGGAATTTGTCATGGACTTCCGATTCGTTCCGTTCCATGATTTCATGCCACTTGGTGTCTCCGATCACGTTCACCACCAGACTTTCCCGGTAAGGAGACAATTGTTCCAGGGCATGCAGGAATGTAATGCTGGCGCCGTATCGGTTGGCGATGCTTGCCGCGTAACCCGCCGCGTAACGGGCATTTTCGGAAAGATCCGTAGTATACAGAATTTTCTTGATCTCAGGAATTATCATGTCTCCCTCCTTTGTGCCTTCAGGGCCAACAGAATGCGGTTGGAAAATCACACGGAATCTGATAGGCTTTTTTTGTCAAATGAACCTTCAACAGCCGGAGTATAGTGCCGGTAAAGATTGAAAGGCAAGTAAAATATCCCGAAAAGCGGTTTGTCTTTATGCCGCAATCAGAAGGGGGCGAAGCATGAACGAAACCGTTGAAATCGTAGTGGGTGTCGGGGTCCTTGTGGCCGTCTACATCCTTACCCGGCATTTCCACTCCTGGCGGTTTTCAAGGACATATGTTTTGATCATAAACGATCTGAAGAAAAAAGGGGCTGTGAATCCTGCCTCCGCTGTGGAACTTCCTTATGCCAAAAAGAAAATGCTTCGCATTGGAACCCGCGATTATCGGCCCAAAGCTCTGGAACATCTGGCCATGAAGCAGATTGTCGGCGTTACGGCAACCGGACGGTATTATCTGGTTGTGAACCCGGAGGATCTTCCCATGGCACAATGACGATAGGGGCAGGCACAGAGACCTGCCCCTACAGAAACAATGACTATTTTTTCGGATGCCTCGGGTTTTCAACGCCCTCTGTGGGTTTGCCGAAAGAGGCCGTATCCAGACCCGCCAGGGGATGGTTTTCCGCATACATGGGTTTGAGTTTTCTTGCCGGGATTTCCGGATAGTATTTGGCAATGGTTTGCTGACTTCTATCGAGCGGTACTTCTTCGATTTCGTAATCCGTTGTGCCCAGGCCGTTTCCGACCCCGCCATAAACCTGGGGTTCAATGTCTTTTCCCTTGATGACATTGAGTTTTTTCGTTCCCGGTGCCAGTACATCAAACTCTTCCGCCTCCGAATTGGTGAGTCCGGGGGCTTCGTTCATCATATCGATGCAGGCTTTATCTACGGCCACCGGGTCCGTGGAGGCCAGGATACCCAGGCCGTTCACAATGGGCGTATCCGTCCACCCGTAGCAGTCGCAGGCCGGTGTGATATCAATGGCGTAATTCATGAAAAAAGCCATGCCGGGATCCTTGGTCATGACGGCTGCCAGGGCTGAGTCCGCGATGCGTCTTCCCAGAGCAGGCAAAAGATCAAATCGTTGAATGGCGCCCACACCCGCCATATTGACGCAGAGGTTGGCGCAAGAAAAGCAGTACACGCAGCTTTCTTCATCCACTTCGAACCCCTTGTCCGTAATGGTGATGCCGCCTTCGGGGCAGCAGGCCTCGCAGGTTTCCCACCATTCGCATGAACGACCGGGGCACAAATCGGTTTTAAAGACGGGCTTATCGCCTGCCAGAGCGCCGTGCAGGTTCATTTTCCCCCGCTTGCTGGCGCCGCCCACCCCGATGTTTTTCATGGCCCCGCCGTAACCGCCCGCGGGATGCCCTTTGAAATGAGCAACGGACAAAACGGCGTCCGCATCGGCAATGGCGCGAGACACGAATTGTTTTTTCAGGTAATTACCGCGCCCCTCAAGATCGACGATTACGTCGTCGGTTCCCATCCATCCGTCGGCGATGATCACCGGGCACCCCATGGTTCCCTGGTTGAATCCATTCATGTTGGCGGTTTCCAGATGATCGATGGCCAGGGTTCGGCTGATCCAGGGGTGATAGGGCATGGTGGTGGTATCTGTCACGAAAGGCCGACATCCCTTATCTTTCAGGGCTTCCACCAGGGTCCGTACGATGATGGGCCTGAGATACCCCACGTTATAGGCTTCTCCCATGTGGGTTTTCACCGCCACCAGGTCACCGGGCTTCAAGTTGTCCAACCATCCGGAATATTCCAGAATTTCCCGCCCTTTAATGGCGATGGACTCCAGAAAACGCCTAGCCCTTGCATCCATGAACCAGATTTTCGCTTTGGCCATATCGAATTTCCTCCCTGTCAGTTTTAGATGATTGTCCAATTTCCCATATTTTCCATTGTCCCACAAGAACAAATTGAAAATTTTACCAAATTTCGGCGAAAAGCCGTTTCAGCGGTATTGCCCCCAAAAACTTTTGCCGCATCGCTATTGACCTTGACTATAACGACCGATTGAATTAGATAAGTGAGGCTAAACGATTGCGATAAAGTGGGTCTTTTCAAAACAATAAAACCAGGATGGATTTTGTGTGATTATGGGAAAATCGAGCGCGATTATAGAAGATCGAGTGAGCAAATTAAACAAATTGAAGGCAAACGGTGTTATCCCGTATCCGGCCGGTTACCAAGTGGATATTACCGCTGGAGAAATTCTACATCGGTTCGGTGACATGGATGAAAAAGACCTTGAGCAGGAAACCGAAATCTACGCAGTGGCCGGTAGAATTGTTTCCAGACGGGATTTTGGAAAAGCGTCCTTCATTCACATCAAAGACAGAACCGGTCGAATTCAGGCGTATGTCAGAAAAAACAAGGTGCAGCCTGATCAATTCGATACATTCAAGCTCATGGACATCGGGGACTTCATCGGGCTGAAGGGGACGTTGTTCAGGACCAGAACCGGGGAGTTAACCCTTGTGGCGGAGGATCTTAAGCTCCTCAGCAAATCCATGAGACCTCTTCCCGAAAAATGGCATGGCTTGACCGACGTTGAAACCCGATATCGGCAGCGATATGTGGACCTGATCATGAACGATCCTGTGCGCGAAGTTTTTGTGGCACGGAGTCGGATTATCCAGGCTATTCGCGAGTTTTTCATTGAAAGAGACTTCCTGGAGGTGGAAACACCCATGATGCAGCCTATTCCGGGAGGGGCCACTGCCAGGCCTTTTAAGACCTATCACAATGCACTGGGGATGGACCTATACATGCGGGTTGCGCCGGAACTCTATTTGAAACGGCTGGTGGTTGGGGGCTTGGAAAGGGTTTTTGAAATTAACCGGAATTTCAGGAATGAGGGCCTTTCCATTAAGCACAACCCCGAGTTTACCATGATGGAATTCTACATGGCCTATGCCACTTACGAGGATTTGATGGGTTTGACGGAGGAGGTTTTCGGTCACATCCTTGAACAGGTGGCAGGCGCGCAGGTGATCGAATACCAGGGAAAAACCATTGATTTTAAACCCCCATGGAAAAGAATCTCTCTTTTTGATTCCCTGAGAGAGACGGGGGAAGTGGAAGAGAAAATTTTTGATGACAGGGAAGCGGCGGCGGCTTTGGCGCGGGGGCTTGGGATTTCCATTCAGGAAAGGGATGGGCACGGACAGATTCTGACCAAGCTTTTTGATCACCTGGTGGAGCCCCACCTGCTTCACCCCACCTTTGTGACCGGTTACCCCACGGAGGTTTCACCCCTTTCAAGGCGTAACGATCTGGACCCCGAATTGACCGACCGGTTCGAGCTGTTCATCGGGGGGCGCGAGATTGCCAATGCGTTTACGGAATTGAATGACCCCGTGGATCAGAAACAAAGATTTGAAAGCCAGGTGGCGCTCAGGGATGCCGGGGATAAGGAGGCATTGTTTATGGATGAGGACTATGTTACCGCCCTCGAGTACGGCATGCCCCCGACGGCCGGGGAAGGCATCGGTATTGATCGGGTTGTGATGCTGCTCACCGATTCGCCATCCATCCGGGACGTGATCCTGTTCCCCCAGATGCGGCCGAAGGAATAGGCCGTTTCGCCCATGTATGAGTTATTTCTAGGACTTCGATACCTGAAAGCCAAGCGGAAACAGCGCTTTATATCCGTTATTACCATTATTTCCGTGCTGGGCGTCATGGTTGGGGTCATGGCGCTGGTGGTGGTGCTTTCCGTGATGAATGGTTTCAGATCGGATCTCATGAGCAAGATACTGGGTGTGAATTCCCATGTTCTGGTGTTGAACCTCAGCGGGACTTTCAGTGGTTACCAGCAGGTGGCTGAGAAGGTGAAAAAAATGGACGGGGTGGTGGCCGTAACCCCTTTCGTCTATACCCAGGTGATGCTCAATCACTCAGGAAGGGTTTCCGGCGCGGTGCTGCGGGGGGTGGACCCCGGAAGCGCCGCCCGGGTGGTTAGTTTTGATAAAATGATCAAAGAAGGGACCCTGTCATCTTTGGGTGAAAGTGAAAAGGGCACGCCCGCCATCATCATCGGAAGTGAATTGGCCAAGCAGATCGGCGCCGGAACGGGAAGTCTGGTGACGGTGATTTCGCCTGAAGGGAAATTAACCCCTTTGGGCAGAACGCCCAACACCCAAAAATTTAGAGTGACCGCCATTTTTGATTCCGGCATGTACGAGTACGATGCTTCCATGGTTTATATTTCGCTCTCCCAGGCCCAGCGTTTTCTGGCCCTTGGAGACAATGTGACGGGGCTTGAGTTAAAAGTCAAAGAAGTCTACCAGTCGGACATTATTGCAAAGAAAATCCAGAAAAAACTGGGATATCCTTATTGGACCAAGGACTGGAAGCTGATGAATCGAAGCCTTTTTTCAGCGCTGAAGCTTGAAAAACTCACCATGTTTATCATTCTGACCATGATTGTTTTAGTGGGTGCTCTGAATATTATCAGCACGCTGGTGATGGTGGTCATGGAAAAGACGCGGGATGTGGCTATTCTGAGGGCCATGGGCGCTTCCGCCAGGAGCATTATGGGCATTTTCATGTTCCAGGGTATTTTAGTGGGCGTCATTGGAACCGTTACGGGTCTTTGCTCGGGGCTTGGCCTCTGCCAGTTGTTGTCCAAATATCAGTTTATCAACCTTCCCGCTGATGTCTATTATATCAGCAAACTGCCGGTTCAAGTGTCCGTTTCGGATGTCTCCATCGTGGCAGGGGCAGCGGTGGTCATTTCGTTTTTAGCGACCCTTTACCCGGCATGGTATGCATCAAGATTGAATCCCGTGGAGTCCTTCAGGTATGAATGATTGCTTAAATGGGAGCGTCTTGCAGACCGAAGAAACCGCCGCTCAGTCACCCATGTTGACCTTTAATGGGGTGAGCAAGTCTTTCGAGCATCTCGGATCGACCATTGATGTCCTCGGTGGGATTGACCTGGAACTATATCCCGCAGACAGCTTGTCCATCACTGGGGCGTCGGGGGTGGGTAAATCCACTTTGCTGAACATCATGGGAAGTTTGGATCCTCCTTCAGGCGGAACCGTCAAGTTTGACGGTGTCAACATTTATGAAATGGACCCGGCAGATTTGTCCCGTTTGCGGAACCGGGAAATCGGTTTTGTGTTCCAGTTTCACCATTTGCTGCCTGAATTAAATGCTTTGGAAAATGCCATGATGCCGGCTTTGATTGCCAGGTATTCCAAAAAACAGGCGATGCATATGGCTGAAGAAGTCCTTTGCAACGTGGGCCTGGAAATGCGCATGACCCATCGGGCAGGAGAACTTTCCGGAGGAGAGCAACAGCGCGTGGCCATTGCCAGGGCGCTGATCATGAATCCCAGATTGATTCTGGGTGACGAACCCACGGGGAACCTGGACTGGGCCACCGGTGAGGAGATTGCAGAGCTGCTTTTTCGCTTGAACAGGGAGGCAGGGGTTGCCATGGTAATTGCGACCCATAATCAGAAATTGGCGGAAAAGATGTGGAAAAAGATGGAGTTAATTGATGGTCGAATTCGCTAGGTGTGTGAAGGGGTTTAGAGTGTCCTCCCGTAATGGATGTGGGAGAAAGGCTTTTATTGTCTCTGTTCAGGCTTTTTTGCTGGTCCTCATGATTTTCTGTGTTGGGGTCTTTGAGATCCGGGCTGGTGAAAAAAAGGGAACCATCTGTATTCTGCCCTTTCAAATCAATGCTTCCGCATCCTTTGGCCATCTCCGGGAAGGGCTGCAGAAGATGCTCACCTTTCGAATGGGTCAAAACGGTTTTAAAACGATCCCCCCCGCGGCCGTCAACAAAGACCCCGTCGTCTTTTCAAAAGTTCTCCGGGATAAAATAATGGTTCGTCTGGGAAATCGCTTTAAGGCGGATTGGGTGGTGAAGGGGAGTATGACCCAGATCGGCGACAAGGGAAGTATTGACCTGAAGGTGGTGGATGTTTCGGGTAAGAAGATGCCTTTTTTTATTTTTCAGGTTGTCGAGGATATGGATGAGATTCCGGAGTCGGTGAAGCGACTGGCTTTGAGCGTCGAAGACCGGATTACCGGTGTCCCTCAGGTGGATTCCATTCATGTGGCAGGCAATCGGCGAATCGAAAAGGCCGCCATTTTAGCCGTTGTGGGTACGCAGCCCGGTGACAGACTGGACCTTGATAAACTGGACAAGGACCTCCGTGATATCTACAAAATGGGTTTTTTCAAGGATGTCACCATGGATGTGTCCGATGGTCCGGCGGGCAAAGTAATTACTTTCAACGTGGTTGAAAAACCGTCCGTGGGCAAGATCGTGTTTGTGGGGAATGACGAGATTGATGATGAGGATCTTCAGAAAGAACTCGGGATTAATTTATATTCCATTCTGGACTTTAATGCCATCAAGCACAGTGTTAATCGTTTAAAGGATCTTTACAAGGAAAAGGGTTACTTTAATGCTAAAGTAACGGAGACCACCGAAACCATTCCCAACAACGAGGTCCTGCTGAAGTACGAGATCAAGGAGCATGACAAAGTCTACATCCTGAAGATCGAGTTCAAAGGGAACAAGGCCTATGACAGCGATGAACTCAGGGACATCATGGAAACCCGCACGAAATGGTTTCTTTCCTGGATTACCAAAGCGGGCATCCTGGATAAGAAAAAACTGGAATTTGATGCGCATAAAATTACCAGCTTTTACCACAACCATGGTTACATCAAGGCCAAAGTGGGGGATCCGAAAGTCAATTATGACGATAAAATCGAGGGGCTGGTGGTTACCATAGAGATCAATGAGGGGGATCGATATGATGTGGATAAAGTGACCGTGGCAGGGGACCTCATTGAACCCGCTGATGAACTCTTGAAAGTGGTGAATATTGGTAAAGAAAAAGTTTTCAACCGGGAAACCGTTCGAAAAGATATGATCAAGCTACAGGATATTTATGCCAACCACGGTTTTGCCTACTCGGAGATCAAGCCGCTCATCAAAGAGGACGATGAAAACCACACGGCCAATGTCACATATCATATCTCAAAAGGGCCTAAAGTCCGTTTTGAACGGATCACCATTACCGGGAATCAGCACACGAGAGACAAGGTCATCAGGCGCGAGCTGAAGGTGATGGAAGGAGATTATTTCAGCGGCCAAGGTTTGAAACGGAGCAGTGAAAATTTAAGGCGGCTCGGGTTTTTTGAGGATGTTCAGCTCCACACCAAGAAGGGAACCCGTGACGATTTGATGGACCTGAACGTGGAAGTGAAAGAAAAGGGGACCCGGACTTTCAGTGTGGGTGCCGGGTACAGTTCGGCTTATTCGGCATTTGTGACCTTCACGATTGCAGATGAAAATTTCATGGGATATGGACAGCGGTTGTCAGCTTCGGCCAGAATTGGTGGAAAGAATACGGAATTCGATATCCGGTTTCTGGAACCCTGGCTTTTTGGCACGCGCCTTTCCCTGGGGACCGATATTTATAAGTTTCGCCAGGAGTATGCGGACTACACACGGTCCAGTTATGGCGGCCGGGTGTCTCTCGGGGCGCCATTGTATCTGGATTTCACCCGGGGCACCCTCATGTACGCCTATGATCATGCCAATATCAGCGATGTATCCAGTACCGCCTCCGAAACACTCCGGGACATGACCGGTAACAATGTGACCAGCAGTCTCATGCTTTTGCTCAAGCGGGACAGCCGAGACCGGACGTTCAATACCACCCGGGGGTCCATCAATGAAGCTTCCATGCAGTATGCCGGTGGATTCTTGAGTGGGGATGAGCAGTTTACCAAGTACCGTCTGAGAACGGCATGGTTCTTTCCCCTGTTCTGGAACACGGTCTTCATGACACAGGGTCGAGGGGGATTCATTAATAACCGTGGCAAGCTGTCCACTTACCAGAAGTTTTTCCTCGGTGGTATCAATACGGTCCGGGGCTATGATTACCAGACCATTTCGCCTGTAGACCCGGTGACGGGCGATTATATTGGCGGCGAAAAAATGTTGTGCTTTAATGTGGAATATCACTTTCCACTGCTTCAGGAGCAGGGTGTGACGGGCCTCGTGTTTTTTGACGCCGGTAATGCGTGGACTTCTGCTGAAAACTACAATCTTAGCGGTCTAAGAAAATCGGTGGGTGCCGGCGTTCGATGGTATTCGCCATTGGGTCCGCTCCGCCTGGAGTATGGTTGGAAGCTGGATAAGATTAAGGAGGATGACGGTGCTGGCAAATGGGAGTTCAGTATCGGCGGGATAATGTAGGCAAACAATGAAAAACCAGTTGAAAGGGGACCAACATGAAAAAGTTTTTGGGGTTTTTTCTGGGTGCGGTGTTTTTGTTTTCCATGCAGTACACAGGTGCTTTTGCCGGAGATATCAAGATCGGCGTACTGGATATGAAGCGGCTTCAACAGCGATCGGCCAATTTTCAGCGGATCAAGGAAGGTTTAAAGAAAAAATATAACGCCTTTCAAAAGAAACTGGATGCTGAAAAAAATCAAATTCAAAAACTGGAAGCAGACTTGCAGAAACAGAGCATGATGCTGAGCCTGGACGCGAAAGAAGACAAAGCCATGGAATTGCAGAAGTTGACCCGCCATTACAAATACATGGTTGGCGAAGTGACCCAGGAAATGAAAGACGCAGAGTTTGAGGCCACGCGCAAGGTTGGCAAGGAGATCGAAAAGATTGTCGAGAAGATCGGGAAGAAACAAGGATATACGGTCATCCTGGAGGATGGTACCGTGGGGCTTGTGTACTACGATGGTGCCATTGATATTACCGGTCAGGTGATCAAGGCCTATGACCAGATGAAACCGTAGGAGAAAGCGCGTTTTGGAAATACCCCTAAAAAGAGTGGCGCAGATTGTATCCGGCAAGTGTGTGGGCGATGAAAAATTTGTGGTTACCGGCATCAACTCCCTTGATCAGGCCGGTCCTTCAGAGGTTTCTTTTTTTTCAGATCGTCGTTACAGTGAAAGCCTGAAAATTACCAAGGCCGGTGCACTGCTGGTTTCCGAAAAAAATGAACTGTTCAAGGGACCGCAGGTGGTGGTCCCCGGGGTGGAGTTGGGATATGCGAAAATTGCGATGATTTTTGCCAAATCATCCAAGCGGTATCCAGGGATCAGCCCCGACGCTTTTGTCTCCAAAAAGTGTCGACTGGGCGAAGACGTGTCCATTTTCCCCATGGCCTATGTGGGAGACGGCGCTGAAATTGATGACGGGGCCACAATCTTTCCGGGGGTTGTTATTGACGAAAGGGTTAAAATCGGCAAGAGGACCATCCTCTATCCCAATGTAACGGTTCTGCGGGATTGCGCCATTGGCAATGACGTCATTGTTCACGCCGGTACGACCATCGGTAGCGACGGGTTCGGTTTTGTAAGGGATGGTTCAACGTCCGTCAAGATTCCACAGACCGGAATTGTTCAGATTGGCGATCACGTTGAGATCGGGGCCAATAACTGTATCGATCGTGCTGCGTTCGGCAAGACCTGGATTAAGGGAGGTGTCAAGACCGATAACCTGGTTCAGATCGCCCATAATGTGGTTATCGGGGAGCATTCCATCATTGTGGCTTTTGCCGGGATTTCGGGGAGCTCCAGGCTGGGGAAGGGCGTTGTTATTGGGGGACAGGTGGGAGTGAATGACCACACGGAGATTGGTGATGGCGCCATGGTGGGCCCCCAGTCGGGTGTGGCAAAGTCGATCCCGGCCGGGGGGATCGTCTCCGGTACCCCTGCTATACCGCACCGTGAAAGACTCAAGACTGAAGCTTTGATCGCCAGACTGCCCCGGTTCAGCAATCGTGTGAGGGATCTTGAGAAAAAGGTCCAGGAATTGGAAGACCGGCTTTCACAGGGTGCAGGATAGAATTTGAAGATTTATATCAGCGATTACGGATCAGGAAAGGAGTGAATATCTGATGAAACTACCTTTGACATATCAGGAGATTACGGAAATTATTCCTCACCGATATCCGTTTTTGATGGTGGACAGAATTATCGAGTTGGAACCATACAAAAAGGTCGTGGGCATCAAAAATGTAACGGCCAACGAACCTTTTTTCCAAGGGCATTTTCCGGGTGAGCCCATTATGCCGGGAGTTCTCGTCATCGAGGCCATGGCGCAGGTGGGAGGGATCCTGGCGCGTCTGTCCATCCCCGGTGTCATGGAAAGGGAAAATCCCGATCCCATCCGTTTTGTGGCCATCGACAAGGTAAAGTTCAGGAGACCGGTGATTCCCGGCGACCGGATCCGTTTTGAGATCGAACCTATGAGAACGGGCTCAAAGGTATGGAAAGTGGCGGGGAAAGCCCTTGTGGACGGGAAGCTGGTGGCAGAGGCGACTTTGGTGGCGACCATTGGGTGATCTTACAGACATACATCCTCTGGCCGCGGTGAGCCCCGGCGCGGAGATCGCCTCCGGGGTCAGAGTCGGGCCGTTCAGCAGCGTGGGAGACCATGTGACCATCGGCCGTCATACGGAGATCGGGGCCCATGTGGCCATTGAAGGCCATACCACCATCGGAGAAAGGAACCGGTTTTACCCGTTTTGTTCCGTCGGTACGCCGCCCCAGGACGTCGGCTACGGGAATGAAGCGACACGCCTGATCATGGGCGATGACAATACGGTCAGGGAATATGTCACCATCAACCGCGCCACCACCAAAGAGGAATGGGAAACCGTCGTCGGAAACCACAATTATTTGATGGCCTACGCCCATGTGGCCCATGACTGCCGCCTTGGGGACCATGTAATATTGGGTAACGGCGCTACATTGGGCGGGCATACCCATATTGGAGAATACGCCATTCTAAATGCGTTTCTGGCGGTTCAGCAGTTTGTGAGAATAGGCGCCCATGCGTTTCTGGGTGCCAAAGCAGGAATCGATCGGGACGTTCCCCCTTATATGATCACTGCCGGCCCAAGGGCTAAACTTTACGGGGTCAATCAGAGGGGGCTCAAAAGAAGGGGCTTTTCCCAGGAAACCATCGATATTCTGAAAAAAGCGTACCGTATTTTGTGGCGGGAGAATAAAAGACTGGATGTGGGCATTTCACAGGTGGAGCGGGAAATGGAGATAATACCGGAGTTGAAACTTCTTCTGGATTTTCTCGCCGGGTCAAAACGGGGGGTGATCCGGTGACGCCGGTTCAGAATAAAACCATCGGGCTCATCGCAGGGGGCGGGCAGTTCCCGCTGCTGGTGGCGGATGCCGCAAGAAAGCAGGGGGCCCGTGTGGTGGCGGTGGCCCACCATGGTGAGACGGAGGCCGCTTTATCGGATAAAGTGGATGAGATTGTATGGATCAAACTGGGTCAGTTGGGGCAGCTCATCAAGACGTTCAAGAAATTTGGTGTCAGCAAGGCGCTGATGGCGGGGTCCATCGCCAAAAAGAAGATGTTTGAAATGCGCCCCGACCTTAAAGGCCTTGCCATCATGAGCAAACTGGCCATTTTTCATGACGATGACATCCTCCGCTCGGTGACAGCGGAATTCGCTAAGGAAGGCATTGAGATTGTCAGTTCGACCCTTTATATGCCGGAACTTCTGGCGTCTGAAGGGTGTATGACCAAACGAAAACCCACCAAAAACGAATGGTCTGACATCCGTTTTGGTTGGAAGATTGCGAAAGAGTTGGGCCGGCTGGACATCGGGCAGAGTGTCGTTGTGAGGAAAAAGACGGTCCTGGCCCTTGAGGCCATCGACGGTACGGATGCCACGATCCTTCGCGGGGGCGCCCTGGCCAGGGAGAAGGCTGTGGTGGTTAAAGTCAGTAAACCCCGGCAGGATCTTCGTTTTGACGTGCCATGCGTGGGTTTGGAAACCATTTCTGTCATGTCACAAATCAAGGGCGCCGTTCTGGCCGTGGAAGCCGGACGGACATTGATGTTTGACAAACAGGAGCTGGTGAAGGCTGCGGACAGGGAAAAGATTGCCGTGGTTGCCATTGAAAACTCTCCGGGAGATAAGGGTGAAAAAGGATAAACTGAGAGTCGCGGTAATTGGTGTAGGCCATCTGGGTGAGTATCATGTGCAGAAATACAAGGCCCTGCCCCATGTGGAACTGGTTGGTGTTGTGGACGTGGATGGGGAACGTGTCAAAGAGATCTCCGACCGGTATGATACGGTGGGCCATGAAGATCATTCCGCAATCCTTTCCCAAGTGGATGCTGTGAGCCTGGCCGTTACCACGGAGATGCACTTTGAAGTGGCAAAAGACGTGCTGGCGAACAATGTTCACATGCTCATCGAAAAACCCATCACCTACGACCTGAAAGAAGCGGACAAGCTGATCCAGATGGCCCGTGAACGGAACCTGGTGCTGCAGGTGGGGTTGATTGAGCGATTTAATCCGGCCATTAAAAAACTGGAACCTCTGCTCAAGAAACCTGTTTTTTTGGAATCTCACCGAATGAACCTGTTTACGACCCGGGGGCTGGATGTGGATGTGGTGCTTGATTTGATGATTCACGATCTGGATATTATTCTTCATCTGGTCCAAAGCACCGTAAAAGAGGCCCATGCTGTCGGGATGCCCGTCATCACCGAAAAGACGGACATCGCCAATGTTCGACTCATCTTCGAGGATGGAACCGTGGCAAATTTGACCGCCAGCCGCGTTTCAGGAAAAATGCTGCGAAAAATTCGTGTGTTTCAGCCGGATGCCTACTTTTCAGCGGACTGCGGAAAACGTCAACTCACCGCCATTAAGCTGGATTCCACGTCCAAGGATGCCAATGATTTCCCTGAGGTTGCTACCAGTAAAGAGATATATGACGCGAGTGATCCCCTGGCCGATGAAATCTCTTCCTTTGTAAATGCTGTCCAGAGTGGGTCCGATCCCATCGTGACGGGCGAGGATGGGCGTAATGCCTTGAGCATCGCCTTGAGTATTATTCATCAGATCGAACGAGGCTGTCAGAATTTCGAGCCCATCTGTACATAAGCGGGACCGGAAACTGGTCCTTCTGGTGGCGGCGGAAGCCTCTGCCGATCTACACGGCGCCAACCTGGTCCATGCCATCAAACGGTTATGCCCCGAAGCTGTATTTTGCGGAATCGGTGGGGACAACATGGGGCGGGCCGGCGTGAAGCGGTTTATTGCGTCCGCTGATATGGCCGTGGTCGGTTTGGCGGAGATCTTTGGAAAGTTTCGCATTCACATAAGGGCTGCCAATATCCTGAAGTCCATTTTTAAACTTCACCGCCCTGATCTTCTGATCCTGATCGATTATCCCGGTTTTAACCTCCACATGGCTGGAATTGCCAAAAAAATGAATATCCCGGTTCTTTACTATATCAGTCCACAGGTATGGGCGTGGCGGCGGAGCAGGGTCAAAAAGATCGCCAAACGGGTGGATAGAATGGCGGTCATCCTCCCTTTTGAGAAGCCTTTTTTTCAGAAAAGCGGCGTACATGTGGATTATGTGGGGCACCCGTTGATAGACGCTTTTGAAAAAAATCCGATTGCGTTGAATGCCACAATTCGCAATCCGCAATCCGCAATTGACCGTCCCGTTGTTGGACTGGTTCCCGGCAGTCGAAGGGAAGAAATTTTGAACCTCCTGCCGGTCATGATGAAGGCCGGAGAAATCCTGAAAGCCCAATATCCCCGGATTCGGTTTATTCTGCCTCTTGCGGGGACCATTTCTTTAAAATGGCTTTCGCGCTTCCTTCAAAATACCACACTGGATATTGAAATCCATCACCATGGCATCTATGGGGCATTAAATCAGTGCCACCTGGCGTTTGTGACGTCGGGTACCGCCACGCTGGATGCGGCCATTATGAATGTTCCCATGGTGGTGATTTATAAGGCAAAGCGGTTGACGTACGAGGTCGGAAAACGGGTCATCAAAGTGCCCTATCTAGGCCTGGTGAACCTTGTGGCGGGCGGAAGGGTGGCACCCGAGCTGATTCAGGACGTCGTGACGCCTGAAAGACTGGCCATGGCAGGGAAAAACTTTCTGGCGGACAATGCGTTGCGGCGGCAGACAATTGATAAACTCCGAAGGGTGAAAGAGAATCTCGGCAGAGGTGGGGCATCGGAGAGGACCGCCCGAATCGCTGTTGAAATGATGGGTTGTTCCGGATAGCACTGGGGGACGTTACAATGGCCAAGACAATCCTTGTGGTCGATGATGAAACCAGCATTCTGCAATCGCTGGAAGGTATCCTCAACGATGAGGGGTTCGAGGTCTCCATTGCGGAGAGCGGCTTTGGAGCGTTGGAAAAGGTCCGGGAAGAGATGCCCGATCTGGTTTTGCTGGACATCTGGATGCCGGGGCTCGACGGGATAGAGACCCTCGAAAAAATCAAGGCCCTTTATCCGACACTCCAGGTCATTATGATGTCGGGCCATGGGAATATCGAAACGGCTGTTAAAGCCACCAAAGTGGGGGCATACGATTATATTGAAAAGCCCCTGTCTTTGGAAAAACTGCTGCTGTCCATCAATAACGCCCTGGCCCATTCCCGGTTGGTGGAAGAGGTGCATTTCCTGAAAGAAAAGGAAATGAAAAAACATAATATCGTGGGAAACAGCGGGGCCATGGCAGAATTGAAAGAACAGATTCGAATTGTCGCCCCCACAAATGCCTGGGTTCTCATCTCCGGGGAAAACGGTACCGGGAAAGAACTTGTTGCCCACACCATTCATCGATTGAGCCGCCGAAGCCGGAACCCCATGGTGGAAGTGAACTGTGCGGCCATCCCTGAAGATCTCATCGAAAGCGAGCTCTTCGGCCACGAAAAAGGGGCCTTTACCGGTGCTTCCACCATGAGAAAAGGAAAATTCGATTCAGCCCATGAAGGGACCATTTTCCTGGATGAAATCGGTGATATGAGTCTCAAAGCCCAGTCCAAGACACTCAGGATTCTCCAGGAGCAGAAATTCGAACGGGTTGGCGGTACAAAGACCATCGAGGTGGATGTCCGGGTGATTGCCGCCACGAACAAGGACCTGGAGAAGGAGATCGAAAAAGGGGCTTTCAGGGATGATCTCTATTTCCGGTTGAACGTGATTCCCATGCGGGTACCGTCCCTGAAAGAGCGCGTGGATGACATTCCCAGTCTCGTGAAGGAATTCGTGCGGGAATTTGCCTTGAGCGCCAAAGTGGAGCCAAAAGAATTTCCTTTAGAAACCATTGACCTCCTTCAAAAATACGATTGGCCCGGTAATGTGAGGGAGTTGAAAAACCTCATTGAGAGACTGATGATCATGACGCAGGGTTCCGTGATCGGCAAAAAAGACATACCGGCGCCCTTTAATCAAAGCGCCAAAAATATGCGGGTCACGATGGAGTCGGGTTTTAGTTCGGATACTCTCAAGGAGGCAAAAGGCGAGTTTGAAAAGACGTTTATTGAGGAAAAACTCAATGAATACAACGGCAACATTTCGCAAACGGCCGAGGCCATCGGTATTGAGCGGAGCAACCTCCACAAAAAAATAAAGCAATATAACCTGGTACGGTAATTCCGAAGACGGATCTATTGAATTACCAGGTTCCAGAAGGAAATGCTGCCATCCAGAATTTGCAGGGATTTGGCGCCGGAAGTAGCACTCTGGGTTGTAAAGGTCTTGTCCCACCCCCCATACAGGTCGATGCGCCTGTCGCTGTTCAAAACCAGCTCCTCATTATAGGACCCCTGCTCCACCCGTATGGTATAGGCGGTTCCCCCCTCCCAGTCAAACCCTTCCTGGATTCGGGAATAGCAGGGCGTATGGTTTCCGCAATCACCATCGGGTGAAATATAGATAATGGTTTCAGATGTATATTCATAGGCGCCCATATCCGGGGCTGTTCCGGCGGGTCGCGTGTTTCCTAGAATGTCCGGTGTGCAGGAATGGTCGGGTGTGCCCGCGTCAATGGCCGGACTCCCCGCTTTTAATTGATAGTTGTCGCCGGAAGGGTTCTGGAAGGTTTGGCTGATGGTGCCCGTGACCGATTGGGTATCATACCCAAGGGATTGCCATTCACTGAGGACAAATCCGCCGTTGCTCGTCTCGGCCACCTGCCCCTGGTCGGGCAACAGGTTGTAATTGGATGTGATTGCCAGTTCGCTGGTGCTGCTGGTGGAAGAAAAGCTGGGTACGGATCCTTCCGTCAAGATAATATTGTTCCAGAAACTGTTCCGGTTGGCGCCGTAGTTGAGACCAATGCCGTAGTAGGCACCGGCGGGTGTGATGATGGTATTCTGGTAGGCTTCGTTGTCGTTGGAAGGGACGGCCCCGTCCCCTTGGAAAAAAGCGATGCCCCTGTATTTGTTTCCATAAACCAGGTTGTTTTGAAAGGTGGACCAGGTGACGCCGTCCAGATTGATCCCGGTAGCCCCGTTATTGTAAATCCAGTTGCCGTCCACCATGGCGTAGGAAATGGTGCCATCACCACCGGAGTTAATATCCCCGTTCATGTGAAGTCCGATGGCCGTATTGTCATAAAGCCGATTTCCTTTGACGGTGGGGTAGTCAGAGCTGTCCGCCACGTAAATGCCGATGGCGCCGTTAAAGGCCTCATTGTTTATGAAGGTCACATAATCGCTCAGGGAGCAGAAAAGATTGGCATGGTCTGCGCCGGAAACCGTATTGTTGCTGATGACGCAGCCCTCGGCGTGGGTTAAACGGATCCCCCGGCTGCCGGAAACCGAAGACGCATAAACCGTCAGGTTATCAATAACGATATAATCGGAAAAATAGATTTCCAGGCCGTTTCTGCCGTCATAGCCCCGCAGATCCACCACCACCCCTGTGCCGTTACCTTTAAATGTGATGGGATTTGAAGCGGTGCCGGAGCTGGTGATGCTGATCTGTTGACTCACCAGATGAGTTCCCGGATTGATCAGCACCGTATCTCCTGCAACGACGCTGTTTACGGCATGGTTTATGGTTTTCCACGGGGCTGCCTGTGAACCGTCGCTTGCATCATTTCCGTTGACATCCACATAATAGATGATGCCGGCTGCTTCTGCCCAATGATGCGCAAGGTTTAAGCACCGGGCCGCCCCGGACGCGAGCAGGAGAAAAAACAGGCAGATGAGTACCCGCATGAAGTCTTGACGCACCATGACCAGGTTCGACTTTTTTTCCACTGGGTTGTTCCCTTTTGAGCCTTACAGGAGTGGCCCCACAAGCTGCGCCGCATTTTCCGTGAATTGCTGAATCAGCGAACGCTGCCGCCACTCCGCCAGATTGAGTATTTTAGAATTATGGATATAATTCATCTGCATGTTCCGTACCTGTTCGGTGAATTCCAGGTCATATATAAAAAGAGAGATCTCAAAGTTAAGCCAGAGGCTGCGCATGTCAAGATTGACCGTGCCGAACACGCAGATCTCGTCATCCACGGTGATGGATTTGGTATGCAGCAATCCCCCGTTAAAGGCCGCGATGGTGACGCCGGCGCTCATGAGGTCATCAAAAAGAGACCGACTGGCGTAATGAACAAGCCTGGAGTCCACTTCGGCAGGCACCACAATGGTGACGTCCACCTGGCGGTGAGCGGCGGAAATAAGGGCTGTCATAAGGGATTCATCGGGTACGAAGTAGGGTGTGGTCAGCAGCAGTTTTTTTTGTGCCCCGTAGATGGTTGTGAGCAACAATTGATGGATGATTTCCGGTCTGATGGCCGGTCCGGAAGGGACCACCTGTACCGGCGTTGTGCCTTTGTTGGAGATGGAGCGGATATCGCTCGTTTCTTCGAGGGCTTTAAGCCCCTCGCCCGTATCCAGTTCCCAATCCTCGATAAAGGTGCCGGCAAGCGCTTCCACGCTGGGGCCTTCCATGCGAACCATGGCGTCGATCCATTGACCCACACCCTGATCCTGCTTGAAAAAGCGGGGGTCCACCAGGTTCTGGCTTCCGGTGTACGCAATTTCTCCATCAATCACAACGATTTTTCGATGGTTGCGCAAATCCGCCCGGGTCACGAGCATGCGAAGGGGGCCCACGGGAAGGGAAGCCACAACATGAACTCCGGAATCCCGAAGGTGTTGTGCCAGTTCGCTTCTTAGAAATTCTTTGCTTCCGACGGCATCCAGAAGTACCCGGCAGATCACGCCGCGTTTGGCTGCCCGAATCAACGATTCCGCCACTTCATCGGCTTTTCCGCCCACGGTCCAGATATAAAACTCCAGGTGACAGGTACTTTTCGCACGATCCACGTCTTCAATGATGTTTTCGAAAATGGACTCAAAATGATCCATGAGGGCCATTTTATTACCGTGCATGGTGGGAAATCCAGCCACGGTTTTGGCGTGGATCTGAATGGCTTTCATTTCCCTGTGACCCACGGGTGGTTTCTCCCGGGAAGCCCGTTTCTGAAGGGTTCTCTGCCAGCTACGGTATAAATCATGAATTTTGGCGGCCCGGGCGAGATATTGATCGCCGATTCGGCTTTCCCCGATAAAAAAATAGAACAGGGCGCCCACAAAAGGGACGCTGAAAATGACGGCAAGCCATGCCAGGGACACCCCCACGGGCCGTCTCCGCATGATAACGCGGATAGAGAGTCCGATGACAATAAGCCAGTGGGCTGAAAAGAAAAGGGTGGTTGTGAGGGTGAAATCCTTCATGGTAAAAACCTTCTCAAAAGCTGATATACGTCCTTTTCAGCTGGCTTCCCTCCTGGCCATGAGCGCGGCGCCCAGGGCGCCCACCAGTTGGGGTTCATGGGGTACCAGTGGCGCCTGACCCAGGTTTTCAGCAAACAGGGCGACCACCCCCTGATTTCTTGCCACACCGCCGGTCATGCTGAAAGGCGGGGTCAACCCCACCGAACGGACCATGCTCATGATCCGGTTGACCACCGACCGGTGGAGACCCTTGACGATTTCCTCCTTGGGATGGTTCCTGGCCACAAGGGAGACGATCTCGCTTTCGGCAAAAACCGTGCAGACGCTGCTGATGGCCACTTCCCCTTTTGCTGAAAGGGACATTTCCCCCAGTTCATCCAGGGTGATTTCCAGTTTTGCCGCCATCACTTCCAGAAAGCGCCCCGTGCCGGCTGCGCACTTATCGTTCATGGTGAAATTGAGGACCTTCGAGGTGTTCCCCACCCGAATTACCTTGGAATCCTGTCCCCCGATGTCAATGACGGTCCGGCAATCTGGAAACAGGTGCCGTGCACCCATGGCGTGGCACGAAATTTCCGTCACTGTCTTGTGGGCAAAAGGGACTGCTGAACGTCCGTACCCCGTGCTTACCACGTAAGCGGCCTGGCCAACTTCCATTCCGGCCATCCCGGTTGCTTCCTCCAGGGCCTGTTCGGCCGCCCGGGTACTGTTTGCGGCGGTGAGCGTAATTGCACTGCCTAAAACATTGGCCAACTCATCGATAACCACCACATCCGTGGAAAGGGACCCCACATCTACGCCAATAAAAAATGCCATAATATCCCTAGCGTCCATCCACAAATGGCCAATTTGCCCGATTTCTGCGTCAGGCTCAAATTATAATCCTCGAAATACTACAATGTATTCCTGCGGTTATAATTTTCGCCTTCCTTGAACTCGAACAAATTCTCTCATTTGTGGACGGACACTCCCTAAATATGGAGTATGCAGGATTGACTCATAAAGGACTGCCCCAAGAACACCTCATCTGGTACGGAACTATTATCACACAATCCCCTGATTTTTTCCACCCTGGGTCGTCAATTTCTTTTCCAGGCGTGCCATGGCTGCCGAAAATGCCTGACGGTTCTCCCGGGCATAAGGATTGTACCGGTGCATGTCCATGAAAAGCTGCCAAGTGTCATGGGTCACCACCCCCAGAATGTTGAGGAGCCTTTTGTACCCCTCCGTATCGATGGTGAGCTCATGGGCGCCGAATTCTTCCAGGGACCTGCCGATGAAATGGGTCAGAGAAAGGCTCACGGCAATCTGGCGGTCGTGTTCTTCGGGTGTGGTATCGATGACATTAAGCCCTTTTCCGGTCAGATATTTTTTCACTTTCTCATATGGGGCATCGTTTGTGCGCACGTTGCAGAGTACGATTTTCCGGTCGTGAAGGGATTCCGCGGCGCTATCGGGTCCGAACATGGGGTGCGTCCCCAACAACGATACCGATGACGGCAACATCTTCAGCATCCATCTCGTGGGATAAACTTTCACCGAGCATACATCTAGCACCATGGCATCGGGACGTAACAGCGGAGCGATCTGGCCGAGCACCTTTTGCATGGTGGAGATGGGAACGCTTAAAATGACCACTTTCTGACGGCATACCTCCTTCAGGGAAGTGGGTATGGCGCCGGTCTCGGAAATCTCCGCTGATTTATCACTGCGATTGAAAACCTTAACCGTGAAATCCCCGGCCAGGTATTCGGCCATGAGCCGGCCAAATCTGCCGAAACCGATAATTCCGATCATGTTGCTTTTTCTCCCGTTCTTTGTTTGATTACATGCACCACCTTCTCGAGTCCTCTGACCAGTTCATTTTCTGCCAGGGCGTAACAGATGCGAATATGCCCCTCTCCGCCGAATGCCTCCCCCGGCGCCACGGCCACGCCCGCCCGTTGAAGGATGTCCGTTGCCAGCGCTTCGGCACTTTCGCCGTCTTTTAAGAAACCGGTCACGTCCGGGAAAACATAAAATGCACCGCGCGGGATGTGGCAGGGCAGGTCCCCCAGGATTTCCAGGGTCATATCCCGTTTTTTCTGCAGTTCGTTCCGCCAGCGGTCAAATTCGGATGGATCGATTCCTGCGGCGGCAAGCGCCCCTTGCTGAACGAAGGTGCACACATTGCCCGTCAAGTGGCTCTGCAATCGTGCCATGGCTGTTATGATCTCTTCTGGCGCTGCGGCATAACCGATTCTGAATCCGGTCATGCGGTGGATTTTCGAGAAGCTTCCCGCCACAACCAGCCGGTCCCGGACATGGGGGAAATCAAAAAGACTGTTGTACGTCCATCCGTCGTAGACAAACGCCTCGTAGGCTTCATCGGATATGAGATACAGATCATTTTTAATGGCCAGGTCGGCGATTTTCCCCAGCACGTCTCCGGGATAGACCGCACCCGTAGGATTGTTGGGGCTGTTGATGATGATCATTTTGGTGCGGGTATTGACCGCGCTTTCAATGGCTTCAAAATTGAGCTGATGGGCCTTCGTGTCCACCAGCACGGGGACGGCGCCCGCCAGTTTGATCTGTTCGCAGAAACTGACCCAGCAGGGGCGGGGGATGATCACCTGGTCTCCGGGATTGCAAACCACCTGAAGTGCTGTGTAGAGCGCCTGTTTGCTGCCATTGGTCACCAGAATGTTTTGAGCCGTATACCCGTTGAATTTATGGGCGATGGCTTCACGCAATGCTCGGGCTCCCGAGACAGGTCCGTATCGAGTTTGGCCCCCTTTAAGGGCATGAACGGTTCTGGAAACCACCGCTTGTGGGGGGGATTCATCCGGTTCGCCGATACCGAGGTTGATGATATGGCGCCCCTGGCGCCTGAGGTTTTCAATGACGCCGGTCAGTTGGACGGTTCTTGATGGGGATATGCGTTTTATGCGCTCTGATAATGGTTTCATGGGTTCTTTTGTCCCGCGACTTTGGAGTCAATGGATTTGTTATCAAAGCAGCTCATGGATCACCGCCCGCAGCTCTTGAAATGAAATGGGCTCCACCACGGCCCGGCCCAGGCGTCGAAGGAGCACAAAATGAACGGCATCATTCTCCCTTTTCTTATCGTGGCGCAGGGCGTCAAAAATTTTTGCCCCATCTAGTTCCCAATGCGTGGGGAGTTTGAGCGATTCCAGGAGGTCCGCCAGACGTGCCACATGAGCATCGGTCAAGTACCCTTTTATGGCGGAGAGTTTTGCAGCCGCCATCATGCCGATGCTGACCGCTTCCCCATGGGGGAGCTTGTGAACCTTTTCCACGGCGTGACCGATGGTGTGCCCGAAATTGAGTTTGCGCCGTTCCCCGCTCTCTTTTTCGTCCCGGTTGACGATCCCCGATTTAATTACCACCGAATCATGCACCATTCTCTGTACGGCGCCCGGTGCCATGGCCAGGATCTCCCCCTGGTTTTTTTCCAGATAGTTGAACAGACTGTCATCCGCGATGGCCGCATGCTTGACGACCTCCGCCAGGCCGCATCCGCGGTCCCGTTCTGAGAGGGTGCTGAGGACTCGTGGGTCACAGATGACAAACTGGGGCTGGTTGAAAACGCCCACCATATTCTTAAACCCTGAAAAATTAACGCCGTTTTTTCCGCCCACGCTGGCATCGACCTGGGCCAGCAATGTGGTGGCCACGAACCCGAACCGGACGCCGCGCAGGTAGGTGGAGGCGACAAATCCTGCCATATCGCATACGATACCGCCGCCGATCCCCACAATAAAAATGTTTCGGTCCGCTTCATGGTCCACCAGTTCCTGGAAAATGTCCTGGACCGTCTCTAGGGTTTTGATGCCCTCGCCCATGCCGATTTCAATGATGAGGCTTTCGGGGAACTGATCCCCGTAAAGTCGGCGGACGTTCCCGTCGGTGATGATGACCCTTTTTGAGGGCGGCAAACGGGTTCCAAGATTTTTCAGGTTTTCACCCAGCAATAGGGTCGATTTTCCGGTGCTGCCTTGAATTTCAAGGGTATTCATCTTTATTGCTCCCATTGAAAAATTTGCATCCATACGGGTCTCAACCGGTGGCTGTTACGGAGTACCTTCCGTTCCCGTTATGAGACAGTGTACCCGATGGGTTCAAACCGCTTTGCATCAGCTGTCGATGGGCTGTTCGAAGCAGGTTCTCGGTGGTTTCCCACGAAATGCACTGGTCGGTGATGGACACCCCGTATGCCATTTTCTTTCGCTCCCCGGTATTTTCCTGGTTGCCCTCGTTAATGTTGCTCTCGATCATCATGCCCACCAGGGAATCGTTTCCGTCCATCCTCTGGTTGATGACATCCTGCCAGACAATGGCTTGATTTTCATGCTTTTTCCACGAATTGGCATGAGAGCAGTCCACAACGATGGCATCGGAAAATCCCTTAGCTTTCAACTGGTCGACCGCCTCTCGAATGCTGACGGAATCGTAGTTGGGCCGGGGCCCTCCCCGCAGCACCATGTGGGCGTAGGGGTTTCCGGTGGTCTTTACGATGCTGGCCCGTCCGTGTGGGTCAATCCCCAGAAAACTCTGGGCAGATCCAGAGGCAATCATGGCATTGACGGCATTGGCAAGTCCCCCGTCGGTGCAGTTTTTGAACCCCACCGGCATGGAAAGACCCGAAGCCATCTCCCGATGAGTCTGGCTTTCGGTGGTTCTGGCACCGATGGCGCACCAGGAAACCAATCCTGCGATGTATTGGGGCGTGAAAGGATCGAGCATCTCCGTTCCCGCGGGCATCCCCATTTCCGTAATCTCCAGCAGCAGCTTGCGGGCTTTCCGTATGCCGTTCATCATATCATGTGTGCCGTCCAGGTCGGGATCATTGATCAAGCCTTTCCAACCCACGGTGGTCCTGGGCTTTTCGAAATATACCCGCATGACCACCATCAAGGTTTGTTCAACCTCTTTTCTCAGCCGGTTCAACCGCTCTGCATAATCGAGGGCCGCCGCCTCATCATGGATGGAGCACGGTCCCGCCACCACCAGGATCCGTTTGTCCTCCTTGTTCAGGATCCGCTGGATTTCCTCCCGGCTCCTTAATACCGTTTCACCGGCCTTTTGGGAGACGGGGAACTCATCTTTCAGAGCATCGGGGGCCATTAGGGGGTCGAATGAATCTATGTTCACGTCATATGTTTTTTTCATGGGTCACGCTCCTCGTATCAAAAGCAAAAGGGCCGGGAGAAGCAATGCTTCATGCGGCCCTCAGAACTGAAAAAGCCGCGGGCTTGTCTGCCGGCGGCTTCTAAATTAACGAAATGTGGAATTTTTTAGCAGAGCACAGGCAGATAGGTCCCATAAGAATAGTACCAATAATAAAGAAATCTGTCTGCAAAACCGTGTGCCATTGGAATTTTCCTAACCAACTATCGTCTTTTGAATTGCTATTTTAAGACACTGCCTACAAAAACATTCCCGGGATGTCAAGCGTTTTTTCATCCGACCCAAAAGATTCAGGTTCAATGCTTTTCATGTGGCTGGCGGGATCGGAGCCCATGTGGCGGGGATTGTGTCAAATCGCATCTCTTTTCCCGAAAGCCGGCAACCAATGGAATTAACGTAAAAAAGACGGCAAACCCCACCACGCCGGTCCACCCTGCCAGCTCAAAGGCAAAACCGGCCCCAGTGATGCCAACCCATCCGCCGCCGTAGTAAGAGACTGCGTATAGCGCATTGGCCTTTCCATGGTTGTCTGAGAGTTTCTGGTTCAACAATCCCACGGCCACCGCATGGATGGTGAAAAAGCCGGCGCAGACCCCCAGAAGACCCAGAACAACCGCTGTGATGGAAGGAATCAAGAGCAGGAGAAGAGAACACCCCAGTATGCATGCACCCACCACCAAAGTATTGCCCCCGCCGTGGCGTTGGCTGAACCGTCCGGCCACGGGCCCCAGGAATATTCCCAGCACATAGACCAGGTAGATCATGGTGATCAGCTTCGTTGAGAAATGAAACGGAGCATCCATGAGCCGGTACGGAAGAAAATTGAAAATTGGCGAAAAGATCAGCAGGCCAGCGGCGCCGCAACCGTAGACCAGCAACAGATCCCCTCGTTTTAACAGGGGTAAAAACCCCGCATCCGTATGCCGGGATATGGTTCTGTGAACCGGTGAGCGGGGCAGCGCCAGAAGCGCCAGTACCGTTGTTGCGACGATCAGGCCGGATGCCGAAAAAAAGGCGTACCGCCAGTGAAGGGGGGGATGAATCCAGCCGCCCAGCAACCGACCGCCCAGTGCGCCAAGAACCCCGGCGGACACGTAGGATCCCATGACCACGCTAAGCCGGTTAGCCGGGAGGGTACGCGCCAGCCAGGCGGCAAGGCTGGTGGTCAGGGCCGGGATGAAGATGCCCTGAAACAATCGTGCGAAAACCAGAATGACGAAATTATGGGTAAGACCTGAAACCACCCCCCCGGCTGTCACGCATATCCCGCCCACCAGGATGATGGGGTGAATGGGAAACCGGTCTGGCACAAATCCCAGAAACAGGTTCGACATGACGATGCCCAAAATCACTGCGGATACGGTAAGGGAGACCTGTACCGGGGTGACGGCGAATTCGTTCTGGAGTACGGGCAGAATCGGCTGGGTGATATAGATGTTGGCAAAGGACGCTGTTACCAGTGCGAATACTGAAAACTGCAGTTTTAATACTCCCTTGTCCATCTTTAATGGCCGATGGGGGCATCCTTTACGTGACAGACGCCCGCAGGTGTTTCAACCGCATAAGGAAAATACTTCCGTTTTAGCCTCAAAGCCACATTTACCAGGCTGATCAAAACCGGCACTTCCACCAATGGTCCTATGACCGCCGCGAAAGCCTGCCCCGAATTGATGCCGAAAACCGCTACGGCCACGGCAATGGCCAGTTCAAAGTTGTTGGAAGCGGCAGTGAAGCTTAATGTGACGGTTTGCTCATAGGTGGCGCCCACCTTCATGGACAGTAAAAAGGAGACAAAGAACATGGCACCGAAATAGATGCACAGGGGCACGGCGATCCGGACCACATCCAGGGGAAGCTGCACAATGTATTCCCCCTTGAGAGAAAACATCACCAGAATGGTAAACAGCAGTGCAACGAACGTCACAGGGCTGATTCGGGGAATAAATTTCTGCTCATACCAGTCCCTCCCCTTGGTCTTAAGGCCGATGAAGCGCGAGGCCATCCCCGCAATAAAGGGGATGCCCAGGTAAATGAAAACGCTTTCAGCGATCTGCCAGATGGAAACATCCACCACCGAGCCTTTCAACCCGAGCCACTGGGGAACCACCGTGATGAAGATGTATGCGTAAAGTGAGAAAAATAGGACCTGAAAGATGGAATTGAAAGCCACGAGCCCGGCGCAATATTCGGTATCCCCGGAAGCCAGATCGTTCCACACAATCACCATGGCGATACAGCGCGCAAGACCGATCATGATGAGCCCCACCATATATTCATGATGGCCCGAAAGAAAGAAGACCGCCAGAAGAAACATCAGGATCGGTCCGATAATCCAGTTTTGAACCAAAGAAAGGGCCAGGACTTTAAAATTCTTGAATACTTCCCCAAGTTCTTCATACCTCACCTTGGCAAGGGGCGGATACATCATCAATATGAGGCCGATGGCAATGGGGATATTGGTGGTTCCCACCTGGAAACGGTCTATTACATCCCGAATGCCGGGATAAAAATATCCGCCTCCCACGCCGACGAACATGGCCAGGAAAATCCACAAAGTCAGAAACCGATCCAGAAATGAAAGTTGTTTTGTTGAGGGTCCGGTCATGGTATTCCTCTTTTTTACAATTCTATGGTTTCCGGCATTGATTCGTTCCTGGTTACACCCGCGAGCTATGAAACGATGATGCTTTTAGATTAGCTGACGCCCATCTTTTTTAACTGCGAAACAATATCCGCCTCCCCCATGAAACCGGTGTGGCGGTAGACCTCTTTGCCGCTTTTATCAAAAAATATCTGCGTGGGGATGGCGCGGATGCCGAAACGTTTTGCCGGTTCCTTGTCTTTCCAGACATCAATGAAAACGATTGCCGCCTTTCCCCGGTACGCTTTTTCCAGTTTGGTGATAATGGGGGCCATCATTTTACAGGGGATGCAAGAGTCCGCGCCCAGGTCCACCACGGTCACCATCCCCTTGACCGGTACTTGGCCCGGCGGTTGCGGGTGGGATGAAATGGGTTCATCTGATGAGCACCCGTATAGCCCCAGGATCATAATGCCAATCAGGGTAGTCATGCCGAAGGTTGCGCTTAATATCTTTTTTGTCATGCCACTCTTCCTCTCTTCTGAACGGTTTATTGAGATCCTAACTGGCGATTACCCCGTAAATCATGCCCGCAATGGTACTCAAAATTACGATGATCGTGCAGAAAACAGCTGTCTTTTTAGCACCCATGACACCTCCGATCACCAACATGTTGGGGAGCGACAGGGCCGGACCCGCCAACATCAGAGAAAGGGCCGGACCTTTTCCCATGCCAGCGCCGATGAGCCCCTGAAGGATCGGCACTTCCGTGAGGGTCGCAAAGTACATGAGAGCGCCGGAAACCGAGGCAAAAAGGTTTGCCCACAGGGAGTTACCTCCCACGAGCCCCTCTATATACTGGTCTGGGATCAGGGCGGCATGTCCAGGTCTTCCCAGCATGAATCCCGCCACCAGAACGCCCGCACCCAGGAGGGGAAAAATCTGTTTCATGAACCCCCAGGTAGACTGGACCCAGGTGACCCGTTCCTCCTTGATGAACCAGGTTTTCAGCATGAACCCCAAAATGATCAGAAGTCCCGCAGTAATGTACCACTTGGCGGCGAATATGGCCGGCCAAATCCCTGTTGAGCCTTGTGCCGGTTTGGCAAAAGCAGCAAAGATCAGAATCAGCACCATGGTGAGCATGAACAGCGCATCCTGGGCAAGGGTCCGTCCCGTTCCATCGTCGTCTGGCAGGAACATTTCCCCTTTGGCACGTTCCGCATCGTCTTTTCTGAAGATGAAGGCCATTAGCAGACCGGTAATGATGGCAAAAAGAATCGCGCCAATGGCCCTGGCCAACCCCAATTCCCAGCCCAGGATCCGGGCTGTAAGCACGATGGCCAACACGTTGATGGCCGGACCCGAATAGAGAAACGCCGTTGCAGGACCGATGCCGGCGCCCCGCGTATAAATCCCGGCAAAAAGGGGCAGCACGGTACAGGAACAGACGGCAAGGACCGTCCCCGAAACTGAGGCTACCGAATAGGAGAGCGCTTTTCTGGCGGTTGCGCCAAAGTATTTGAGTACCGAAGCCTGACTTACGAATACAGCAATTCCACCCGCGATGAAAAAGGCGGGGATGAGGCAGGTGAGGACATGTTCGCGGGCGTATTCCTGGAGCATCATAAAGGCTTCCAGGCCTGACCGGCGAATCACAGGACTGGCCCAGGGTACATAGTAGGCTGCGCAGAAGATCAGTATGATCAACAGCAGTTTCCATCGTTCCTTCATGATTCGAGCGCCTCCCCTGTAGCCGATGACCGTGTATGAATTGATGAATCGCCATATGGCGATATATTAAACGCAAAAGAAATTACTTCCTGCAGATATCTTCTCTTCTGCTTGGATACGGTTGGCTGGGAAATACCCAACCCTTCCTGAAGTTCGCACACGCACATGGACCGGTGCTGGAGCATCTTTATGATGCTGACCCGGTTGGGGTCGGAAAGGGCTTTCATAACCTCGGTAAATTTTTTCATTTGGACTCCTATATGCGATTCTGGCAATATATGATTGTCAGATTGTGATGTCAAGGAAGTTTCTTGGGCCTTGGCAATTTGTACCCGGATGAAGTCGCTTTTCTTGGAATATAAATTCGAAAGTTGTCGAATCGTGAAAATTTTGAACACGAAGAACGCATGACATTGCATGTTACCCAGAAAACCATTAAGATTAAAAGCAAAACCATTAACCAACATCAGGATATTTGGATACAGATAGGGGGAAGAGAAAATGAATGACGTGTACCAAGTTTTAAGAGAACATCTGGACACCCTGCCGGCAGGCTATCCATCGACCGAGAGCGGTGTTGAGATCCGCATCCTCAAACGCCTCTTTAGCCCCGAGGAGGCAAGCCTGGCCGTACACTTGAGATCGAAATTGGAACCTGTTGCGGTTATCGCCGGGAGAGCAGGCATGACTGAGCTTGAAATGGCGCGCATGTTGGAGGAGATGACGCGAAAGGGATTGATTTTCAGCATCGAGACGAAAGAGAGGCCTCCCGCGTACATGGCATCGCAGTTCGTTGTGGGTATCTGGGAATATCACGTCAATGATCTGGATGAGGAATTCGCCAAAGACATGGAGGAATATCTGCCTTTTCTGGCGAAAGACGCTTTTGATCATGTGCCTCAGCTTCGCACCATTCCGGTGGGAAAAAGTATCCATGCCGGGATAGAGGTTCTCCCTTACGAAAAGGCGGAAGAGTTGGTCAGGAAACAGAAAAAGTTTCTGGTGGCCCCCTGTATCTGCCGCAAGGAGCATCATCTCAGGGGTGGTGGGTGTGACAAACTCATGGACGCTTGCCTTGTCTTCGGCTGGGGAGCTGACTACTACGAACGCAACGGGCTCGGGCGGGCGATCACCTTGGAAGAAACCCTGGATATTCTTCAGAAGGCCGATGAGGAGGGCCTTGTGCTTCAGCCCAGCAACGCCCGGGATATTGTCAATATCTGCTGCTGTTGCGGGGACTGCTGCCAAATCCTCATGAACCTCAAGAATCATCCTTCTCCCGCTACAATGGCATGGTCTGCCTTTATTGTTCAGGTAGACTCTGACAGCTGTATCGGCTGCGAGACCTGCCTGGACCGATGCCAGATGGAAGCGCTCACCGTGGAGGATGATTGTGCTGTTGTCAGTGCGGACCGCTGCATCGGATGCGGCCTGTGCGTTTCAACTTGCCCGAGCGAGGCACTGGCGCTCGAGCGAAAACCCGAAGCGGAACAGACGGCGATTCCCAAAAACCAGATGGAAGCCCATGCCCTGCGCCTGCAGTCCCGGGAAAAGGCCAAAGCTGACCTGCGGGACAAATTGGCGCGCCATCAGAATGCGTGAATGTAGCACCTGCAAAGCTTGCACGGACAATTGGGGGCGAACGCCTCAAAAAAATTCTTGCAATGAACTCCTTTTTCGGTATAGTCTTGCACGCCCAACTGTAATGAGCGGGGAAAAGGTCTGATGAGAGTGAAAAATTTGAATTCAAAATCTAATTTTTTTTGGTGGTGGCGCTGGTGTGCATCGGGAAGGGGTGTATGGTCCGGTTAAACTAGGCAACTGCCGTTAAATTATCATTCAGGATCGTGGGCCCTTAAGAGCCCACGGTCCTTTTTTGTTTCAGGGGCTGGGGGAAATGCGTTCTTCCAGCCCCTTTTATTTAAACTCGTAAATGGGAGGAAAGAAAATGCTGCTGGTAATGCACAAGGAAGCAACAGATGAACAGATCGATTCGGTCATGTCCACCGTAACGGAAAATGGCTACACCCCCCACCCCATACCTGGGGGAGAAAGGCTGTCCATCGGAATCCTGAATAACAAGGGGCCTGTTGACGGGTCAAAATTTCTGGCCTTGAAGGGCGTTAAAGAAGCCATTCCGGTCACGCGGCCCTATAAACTGGTCAGCCGCGAATTCAAAGGGGAAGATACGGTCATAACGGTAAGTGGTGTTAACATCGGAAACGGAGGGCCCACTTTGATCGCTGGGCCATGCGCCATCGAGAGTGAAGCCCAGGCCCTGACCATTGCAGAACGGGTCCAGGAGTCGGGGGCCCATATATTCCGAGGGGGGGCTTTCAAACCCAGGACCTCTCCTTATTCATTTCAGGGTCTCGGCCTGGAGGGGCTCGAAATACTGTCCCGGGTGAGAGAAAAAACCGGAATGCCGGTGGTGACCGAGGTTCTCGACTACGAAAATTTTGACATGGTGGAGCAATACGCCGACATTGTTCAGATCGGGACCCGGAATATGCAGAATTTCAGCCTTTTAAGGCGGGCAGGTTTGTGCAAGAAACCCATTTTGCTCAAACGGGGTTTCGCCGCAACCATCGATGAATGGCTCATGGCGGCAGAATATATCCTGGCCGAAGGGAATGCACAGGTGGTGCTGTGCGAAAGGGGTGTCCGTACCTTTGTGAATCACAGCCGGAATACCCTTGACCTGTCTGCGGTTCCGGTGGTTAAGCGGGAGAGTCACCTGCCCATAATCGTCGATCCCAGCCACGCCGCCGGCAGGCGGGACCAGGTGATCCCCCTCAGCCGGGCGGCCGTGGCCGTGGAGGCGGACGGATTGATGGTGGAAGTTCACAATGCCCCTGAAAAGGCGCTGAGCGACGGGCCCCAATCCCTTTACCCGGAGCAGTTCCATCTGTTGTGCCGGCAGGTGCAGGCCATCCATGGCAACCTGCACGAAAACGGGTTCGGCGGGGATGCGGTTTCAGCCTGAAACACCGGTTATGGG